>JAJTDO010000008.1 GCA_021300475.1 Burkholderiales bacterium
GCTTGTTTGTTTTACTCATCTTCTTCTCCGAGCAGCATTAAGTCGATTCCATCGCACAGGCAATGGATGGTTAAAATATGAACTTCCTGAATGCGGGCGGTTTTGTCGTGGGGCACGCACAAATCAACATCGCTTTGGCCCAGCATGGCTTTCATTTTGCCACCGCCCTTGCCTGTCAGCGTGACCACCAGCATTTCACGCTCGTGTGCCGCCTCAATGGCACGCACCACGTTTTTTGAGTTGCCGCTGGTAGAGATGGCCAGCAGCACGTCGCCGGGTTGGCCCAAGGCATACACTTGTTTTGAGAACACTTCGTCGTAGCTGTAGTCGTTGCCGATGGCAGTGAGCGCCGAGGTGTCTGTGGTGAGGGCAATGGCGGCCAGTCCCGGGCGTTCGCGTTCGAAGCGCCCGACCAGTTCAGCGGCAAAGTGCTGGCAATCGGCGGCTGAGCCCCCGTTGCCACACGCCATGATCTTGCAACCGTTGGTCAGCGCATTGACCAGCAGTTCCACCGCGTTTGCAATGGGCGCTGCCATGACTTCCACAGCTTTTTGCTTGGTGGCGGCGCTGTCGTCAAACTGCTGAGTAATGCGGGTGATCAAATCCATGATGTCTCCGGTCAGTTGTGTTTTGTCTGATTATACTGAGCCTTCGATATCAAATGCATGCATCAGCCAAATCGGTTGTGCTTCTTCTTCGAAAGTCAGGGTGTCAAAGCGCAGATCCTTGAAAAAAAAGCGCCCTTTTACGCCCCACCACCACAGAGCGGTGCGAATGATCTTCCTTCTTTTTTCATAAGTGATGCTTTCGCGGGCGGTGCCCCAGCGCTTGTCGGCCCGCCTTCTGACCTCTACAACCACGGCGGTTTGCCCAGACTGCATGATAAGGTCGATCTCACCTTGCCTGCAGCGGATCTGACGCGCCACCAAGGTCAGTCCACGTTCCTCCAGCCAGACTTGTGCGTGCGCTTCCCACCGGGTGCCTGCGGCCACCTTGCTGCTTGCACCTTGTAGCCTTGTTTTTTTCTGTAAGTGTTTGGGCAGCCAATCCGGTTTTGGCGCTTTTTCATGTTTATCGTTCGCTTGTTGGTGAGCCTGCCAAGGAAGCATGCCAAAATACCCTTATGGAAAATTTTGATTTAGAAAAAGACGAGGCACCGCAAACAGACGCCGTACTGGAAATGTCGGCTGCGTCTGCCTTGAGTGCAAGCCTGTATGTGGTGGCCACCCCGATTGGTAATTTGGGGGATGTCAGCCCCCGCATGCGTGACACCCTGGCCATGGTGGACGTTGTTGCCGCCGAGGACACCCGGGTTACAGCGCAGTTGCTTTCATTGCTGGGCTTGAAAAAACCCCTGGTGCCCAGCCACGGCCACAATGCAAAAGCCTCGGCTCAGACCTTAATTGAAAAGTTGCATGCGGGTCAAAACATCGCTCTGGTGAGTGATGCAGGTACTCCCGCAGTCTCAGACCCGGGCGCTTGGGTGGTCAAGGAAGTGGCTGCAGCCGGGTTTCCCGTGATTCCCGTGCCCGGACCCAGCGCGGTTTTGGCCGCAGTGGCGGGCAGTGGTTTGGTGGAGGGACCGTTTTATTTCGCCGGTTTCATGCCGTCAAAGGGGGGGGCGAGGGCAAAAGCGCTGGCTGCAGTGCTTGAACGGTCTGAGAGCGTGGTGCTTTTCGAAGCGCCCCACCGCATTGAAGCGCTGTTTGACGAAATATTGGCGCTCGGTGCCCATTTGCGTGAATGCTGCGTGGCTCGCGAACTGACCAAAAAATTTGAAACCTTTTACAGGGGCACGGCGGAGTCTGTCGCTGCCTTGCTGGCCGCTGATGGCAACGGGCGCCGTGGAGAGTTCGTGGTGGTGCTGGGACCCAAGCCGGTGGATGTTTCTGCGCCTGTGCTGGCCAGTGTGAACCCGTTTGAATTGCTGGACGCCTTGCTGGAACACTTGCCCAACAAAACCGCGGTTAAATTGGTGGTTCAGGCCACAGGGTCGCCGCGCAACGCGTTGTACGATCACGCCCTTAAAAAGGGCGGTGATCTGCCTGATTGAGTGTTTGCGGGTTGCTTTAGAACACGGTTCTGATGCCCACCGTCAGTGTTCTGCCCGGCAGGGTAATAAATTCCTTGAGGAATGAAGAATGGTTGCGGCCTTCCGAGTTGGTCAGGTTTCTGCCCTGTATAAACAGCTCTGTTCTGCCCGGTAGGTCAAGCCCGTTGGGGCGCCAGGCGCCATACACATCGAGGCGGTTGTAGCCGGCGGTGGCGGTTTCTTCATCCACATTGATTCGGTTTTGTTCGAAGTGCCGGGTCAGTTGAATTCTCAAATAACCTGAGGCGTGGTTCAGGCTGGCAGCGGTGGTCAGCCGTTTCGGGGTGATTCGGGGCAAAGGCATTCCAGTGCTTTCATCCTGACCATTGACTTGGTCAAATCTGAACTCCAGTTTTGGCGTGTAGCTGTCTGACAAACCAAAGGTTTTGTGTGATAACTTTTTCACCAGACTCCATTCCGTGCCGCGCAGTCGTGCTTGTGTGCCGCTAAAAGCCACGCTGGGCAGGTCGGCGGGGGCCACGCCGTTTTCAGAGTTATTTTCAAAGCGGTCTCCAGTGCTTCTCAATGTGATGAAGTTGGAAAACCGCTGTTCGTACGCGGTTACGCGCGCATCCCAAGGGTCGGATTTAAATGCCCAAGACACATCCAGACCATTTGCTTTTTCCTTGGCCAACGAATTGTCGCCATATTGCGCATTGAATGTGGCTTCATGGCGCCCGCAGGCAAACAGTTCCTGATAGCTCGGCGCACGCTCTGTGTGGTTCAGTTGTGCTGAAAGGCTGTGGCCCGCAGGCAAGGGAAGCCGCCCGCCAAGCGAGGCGCTGCTCAAATTAAAATTGCGTTGCGCTGCGTTGCCGCATGCTGTGCTGCTGTCGCCCTGAACCGAGTGGTTTTCATGTCTCACACCTGCATTGAATTCAGCCACTGAGGTTTTTAGTAACGAACTGCCATAAAGTGCAGTGCCTTGGGTGCGGGTGTTGGGTAGAAAGCTGTTGTTGCCTTGTGCATCAAAAGCACCAAACTTAGAGGCTTGGTAGTGAACACCCACATTGGTTTTAAACCGTGCGCCGGAATTGCCGATGGCTTCCAGGCGGTATTCCTGCCCCTTGTTTTTAAAGGTGACCTCCGCAGGCTCGCCCGGCGGAATTTCCGAGTGCTGGTAGCGGCTTTCCACGCCTGAAAATTCCAGCGCTTCCAGCGGCCCTGACAGGTTCAAGCGACCCTTGAATTCAGTGCGGTCTTGCTGCAAGTCTATTCTGGGTTTCTCTTCGCTGGCCGGGTTGCCAATGCCATAGTTGTTTTTCAGGTTCTGAACACTCAGGCCCGCATAACCCCAATTGCCACGCAAGGCGCCTCCCAATGAACCGCCTTGGGTTTGTCCGCTGCTGTTGGGCAGCAAACCGTTGGGCACTTTCACATCACCAGAGCGAATGTCGAATACGTCTGCACTGAAAGCCATGGCTGCGGTGCCGAAGCTGTAACGTGCCGCTGCCGTGTCTTGTGCAGTGCCGGTTCGTCCAGAGAGGCGAACTTCGCCCGAGGAACCGTTGGGTGCATTCACTGGTGTTCTTTCATCCAGCACATTGACCACACCGCCAACAGCGCTGCCGCCGTAACGCAATGCGCTGGAGCCGCGGAGCACTTCAATGCGTTCTGCAAAAATTGGGTTGATGGCCACGGCATGGTCTGCGCTGGTGCTGGACGCGTCGAATACACCTGTGCCGTTGTTCAGTATTCTGACGCGGTCGTTGTCCAGACCCCGAATAATGGGGCGTGAGGCGTTGGGTCCGTGGCCGGAGCTGCCAATGCCGGCTTCTTGTTCAAGTACTTCGCCCAGTGTGCTGCCCAATTTGCTTTGCAATTCCCCCCGTTGCAGCAACAGGGTGGGTGTAATTTGGCGATCAATATTTTCCCGCAGCGGGCTGCTGGTGATGGTGACATTTTCAAGCGATTTTTCAGGTGCTTTTTCGGATGTTTGTGCCCAACTGTTGGCGCAGAACAGCAAGCTGATTGGAATGGCGGCCAGATACGCACCATTGCGGCTACGCAGGTGCATGACAGATCTTGAATTCATGGAATCCTCTGAAGATGACAATCAAAAACCGAACGCCGAATTGCGTTCGAATTGGTTTTAAAAATTTGATTGGTCAGGCAACAGGGGGGGCGCGGGCTTGTTTTCCGAGTGCAAGAAAGCGGGAGATTCGTTGGGGAAGACCGAGAGTTGCAGTGCTTGGCTTGATTTGCTGAAGCGCAACAAGCACGGAACTGAAGCTGCAACTGTCAGCGTTTAAATGAGCATCAAGAAACGCGCAGCTTTGGGTGTCTGAGGGGTGGCTGTTTTCAGACTGCGATTCGGATTGGCTGCCATGCGTTTCCAGGGAGGAAAACAACTGGTCGTGCAGCGACGTTACAGCCGAACTTTTGCCTGTTGAGGCCGCGAAGCTCAAACTTGCAGGTTTCAACTCGCCGATGCGTACAGTGGCTGAGTGCAGACCGCCCAGCCACTGCATAGCTGCCAACCACACGCACAGCAAAAGCAGCAGGGCTTTGTGCTGTACGGACGGTTGTTTCAATAGGGGCGTTTTGCGTTTCGACATGAAGAATTGTTCAGTCGCCGTACATTTTCTGTTTGAGTTCGCGACGTTGCTGCGCTTCCAGTGAAAGCGTTGCAGTGGGGCGAGCCAGCAGCCGTGGTACGCCGATAGGGTCGCCGGTTTCCTCGCACCAACCGTAGTCGTTGGCTTCAATGCGGGTCAGCGCCTGCTGAACTTTTTTCAGCAATTTGCGTTCGCGGTCGCGGGTGCGCAATTCCAGCGCATGCTCTTCTTCGATGGTGGCGCGGTCAGCGGGGTCGGGAACAATCACCGTTTCGCGGAGGTGTTCCGTGGTTTCGCCCGCATTTGAGAGCAATTCTTTCTCCATGTCTTGAAGGCGCTTGCGGAAAAATGCAAGCTGCGCCTCATTCATGTAGTCGTCTTCCCCCATGGCCAACAGGGCCGCTTCAGAAATGATTTCTTTTGTTTGGGCTGTCATGGTTTAGCCTCTCGATTTGAAACGTTGCACTGCCGGTTTTTATTTGACCAAACACTTGGTGAGGCCACTCAAAAAAAGCTCTTTTGGTAATTTTCTGCCAATAAATACCATTTTTGTTGATTTTTTTTCATCCGGGTTCCATTTTCGACCCAGATCTGCACCCATCAGCATGTGTACACCTTGGAAGAGCATTCGTCTATCGCTTCCTTTGGTGTAGAGAATACCTTTATAGCGCAGCATGTCGTTGCCGTAAACCTGGGAAATGGCGCCCATGAATTCCTCAAAGCGAGTGGAATCAAAGGGTTTGTCGGATTTAAAGACAAAAGACGAGATTTCGTCGTTGTGCGTGTGGTGGTCTTCTTCAAGGAAGTCAGGGGCAATATCAAGCACCGAATTCAGGTTGAAGCCCCGGATGTCGAGCAGTTTGTCGATGGGGGCGTTGCCGAACTCAGACATGAAAAGGTCTGCCCGGGGGTTAATTTGCACCAAGCGGGCTTTGACCGCCGCAATTTCCTCGGCGTTGCACAAGTCGGTTTTCGACAACAACAACCGGTCTGCAAAACCGACCTGTTGCTGAATTTCGCGGTGTTCGTCGAGTTGCTGCATGGCGTGTTTTGCATCAACAACGGTAATGACGGCGTCAAGCAGGTAATTTTCCGCCACTTCATCATCAACGAAGAAGGTTTGGGCCACAGGGCCCGGGTCTGCCATGCCGGTGGTTTCAATGACCACCCGTTCGAAGTTCAGTTCGCCCGCCTTTTTGCGCGCATACAACTGACTCATGATGCGCACCAGATCGCCACGAACTGTGCAGCACAGGCAGCCGTTGTTCATTTCAACAATGTTTTCCTGCTCGTTTTGCAGTAGCAGATCGTTGTCTACGCCCTCTTCGCCAAACTCGTTTTCAATGACCGCAATGCGTTGGCCGTGATGCTCTTTGAGTATCCGGTTAAGCAAAGTGGTTTTTCCACTGCCTAAAAAGCCAGTGAGAATGGTGACAGGGACTAATAAATTAGGATTGCGGCTCATGGTGTGTCCGTAGTAGGCGGCGGGCATTACACCACGATGTTGGGTTAAAAATCAATAATTCAAGCCCCTTGCTTCAAAATGTTTTAGATACAGCGGCTAAAACGAATGATTCCGGTGTCGTCCTGGCGTTTTTTTACCCGGCCCTCATACATCATGAGGTGCAAATGTGCGATGGCCTCACCAATGGCGAAGCTGAGTTGGTGGCTGTCGAGTTCACGGTTGAACAGAATGGGGATGCTTTCACGGGCGGTTATTTCTCCCTCAAGCCCCGCCCAAAGCGCTTGCAGGCGCTCGTCGTGGTGGTCCAGCAGGGCTTGCGTTCGTTCAGCAATGCCTTCGAAGGGCAGTCCATGAGACGGTAGAACCAGCAAATTGTCAGGCAATGTCTGCATTCTTTTAACCGATTCCAAAAACTGCTTTAGCGGATTGCCTTCGGGTTCGCTGCCGAACACGCTGACATTGGTGCTGATTTTTGGCAACAGCATGTCGCCGCTGATCATCAGGCCACGGCTCTCACAAATCAGGCTCGCATGTTCCGGCGAATGCCCGAAACCAACGTGTACCCGCCAGTTGTGGCCGCCAATGGCGATGTCTTCGCCCTCGCTGATGCGCCGGTAGGCGCTGGGCATGTCGCACACCAGTCGCTTGAACATGCCGCCGCGCGCCATCCCGGTTTCCTCGGCTTTTTCCTGGGGCAGGCCGTGCTGGTCAAAAAAGCTGACCAGATCTTCCCGGCGCACGCCTGGCAGGTCGGCCGTCAATATTCGACCCATCATGTATTCGGCGGCTGTCATCCACAACGGCACCTGATATTGCTCGCACAGAATGCCCGCCATGCCAACTGGCGTGGCAACGCCGGTGTCCACCAGGGTGTAGCCCTCGCCGTCTTCCAGCAGCCACAGGTTGATGTGGTTCAAGGCAAACGGCAGCGGCATTCTGATCCACCACACGCCGGGCTGAACTTCGGTGGGCGTGCCGTAGGCGGGCGCTTCAGAAAAGGGTATTTTCAAGGTCATGTGGGCTGGCGCCAATCGCAGTTGACGTAAACGGAAGGTACGGACGTACAATATACCTCATTGACCCGTCACAGCAGACACTTCCATGCCCTCTTACACCATTACGCAGTTGGTCAGAGAATTTGATCTGACCTCTCGAACCGTTCGATTTTATGAAGACCAGGGTTTGCTCAATCCGGCCCGTGAAGGCAGGAACAGAATTTATTCGCCCCGCGACCGCACCCGGTTGAAGCTGATATTGCGCGGCAAGCGTCTGGGTTTGTCGTTGCAGGAAATCCGCGAACTGATGGACATGTACGAGTCGCCTCAAGACACCGCGCAGCAGTTGCAGTGCTTTTTGAAGGTTCTGGACGTTCACAAACAGAAACTCAAGCAGCAACTCAAGGACATTGAAGGCATGTTGGGCGAAATTGTTCAGCATGAGCAGCATTGCGAAAACCTGCTGGCTCAACAGAAACAGAGCGCCTGACCTTTTTTAGAATTCAATCCTATCATTTTTGGAGATCAGCACCATGGCTGCAGCAAGACCCCTACCCGGACTGGACTTTCGTTTGGGCGAAACCCTGGACATGTTGAGAGACAGTGTTTCAAATTTTGCACAACGTGAAATCGCTCCGCTGGCTGCGCAGATGGACAAGACCGACCAGTTCCCCATGCATTTGTGGAGAAAGTTGGGTGACATGGGGCTGTTGGGGCTGACGGTTGAAGAGCAGTGGGGCGGCAGCGGCTTGGGCTACCTGGCCCACATTGTGGTGATGGAAGAGATCAGCCGGGCCAGCGCCTCTGTGGGGCTTTCTTATGGTGCACACTCGAATTTGTGTGTGAACCAGATCAGGCGCAACGGCAACGACGACCAGCGTAACCGTTACCTGCCCAAGCTGATCAGCGGTGACCATGTGGGTGCCTTGGCCATGAGTGAACCCAATGCCGGTTCTGATGTGGTGAGCATGAAGTTGCGGGCAGACCTCAAAGGTGACCGATACGTGTTGAATGGCACCAAAATGTGGATCACCAACGGGCCGGACGCAGATGTGCTGGTGGTGTATGCAAAAACCGATTTGACCGCCGGCCCCAAGGGCATCACGGCGTTTCTCATTGAAAAGGGTTTCAAGGGCTTTTCAGTTGCGCAAAAGCTGGACAAATTGGGCATGCGCGGCAGCCACACCGGCGAGTTGGTGTTCCAGGATTGCGAAGTGCCGGCAGAAAATGTGTTGGGCAAGGTCGGCGGTGGTGTTCAGGTGTTGATGAATGGCCTGGATTTTGAGCGTGCGGTGTTGTCTGGCGGCCCCTTGGGCATCATGAGTGCCTGTATGGACGCTGTGTTGCCCTATGTACATGAGCGTCAGCAGTTCGGTCAGCCCATCGGTGAATTTCAATTGATGCAAGGCAAGTTGGCGGACATGTACACCACGTTCATGGCCTGCCGTGCGTATGTTTATGAGGTGGGCAGGGCTTGCGATGCTGCAACGCCCGCCACACTGAGGAATTTGCGAAAAGACGCCGCCGGTGCCATTCTTTACTCCGCAGAGAAAGCGACCTGGATGGCGGGCGAGGCCATTCAGTGTCTGGGTGGCAACGGCTACATCAACGATTATTCCGTGGGCCGCTTGTGGCGCGATGCAAAACTGTATGAAATCGGGGCCGGTACCAGCGAAATTCGACGTATGCTGATTGGCCGCGAATTGTTCGCCGAGACGGTTTGATTCCATTTTTTAACGCCTGATCTTACGGACCCTTTCACTTTTTTTGAAAGTCTTGATGCATGCTTAATGAAATTTCAGCCGGCGATGTTGCCGGACAGCTACTGGCGGGAATCGCCGAAGAGGACTTGAGCTTGCAGGCGCTCACTGAAGAGCAAGAGCGGGACCTTTCAAAAAAGGTGGCCAGTGAAATACTGGCGGGTTTCGACCGCCACTACCGCCTGTTTCGCTATTGCGCCCAACAAACCAAGGGTTTGTTTGAAATTGGTGACTGGCATGAAATTCAGCGTCTGGCTTCACAACGGATTTCCATGTACGACGACCGGGTCAGTGAAACCGTTGAAACCTTGAGAACCGACTACGACGCGGAAAGCCTGCCTGATTCGGTTTGGCAAAAGGTAAAAACGCGCTTCGTTACTTATTTGGTTGATCACAGGCAGGCGGAATTGGCGGAGACTTTTTTTAATTCCGTCATTACAAAAATTCTTCACCGTGATTTCTTTCACAACAGTTTTTTGTTTGTGCGCCCTGCGGTTTCAACGGAATACATTGAGTCTGATCCGCCTTCTTACCGGAGTTATTACCCCAGCGCGGCGGGTCTGAGAAAAACCATCCGTAAAATTATTGACGACTTCAAGCTCAGTTGTGCCTTCGTAGACCTTGAGCGCGATTTGCGTCATATTATTTTGCGCGCCAGGGTGATGGCTCCGCGCCCTATCAAGGTAGACCCGGACTGCCAAATACAAGTGTTGTCCAGCCTGTTCTTCCGCAACAAGGGCGCCTACATCATTGGCAAGTTCATCAACGGAAACATGCCGGTGCCCTTTGCCGTGCCTTTGCTCAAAGACACCGACGGTCGCGTTTATGCCGACACGGTCTTGTTCAATGCACAACAAATTGCCACCTTGTTTTCCTTCACCCGTGCTTATTTTCTGGTGGACATGGAAGCCCCTTCCGCCTACGTACAGTTTTTAAGAACCTTGTTGCCCAACAAGCCCAAGGCTGAGATGTACACCATGCTGGGGCTGCAGAAACAGGGAAAGACTCTGTTCTACCGGGATTTTCTGCACCACTTGAAACATTCCAATGACCCGTTCATTGTGGCGCCGGGTATCAAGGGTTTGGTGATGACGGTATTTACGCTGCCGTCCTATCCGTATGTCTTTAAAATGATCAAGGACAAAATTGCACCCCAGAAAGAAATAGACCGTGCCGGCGTGATGTCGAAGTATCAGTTGGTCAAGCAGCACGATCGTGTGGGCCGCATGGCAGACACGTGGGAGTATTCACAAGTCGCACTGCCGCGCGCGCGTTTTTCTGACGACCTGATTCGCGAATTGAAAGACACTTGCCCTTCGCAACTCGAAGAAGAAGGCGACACCATACTCATCAAGCACTTGTACATTGAACGTCGCATGACGCCTTTGAACATTTACCTGCATCAGGGCACCGACGGTGAAGTTGAACATGGCATTACCGAATACGGAAATGCCATCAAGCAATTGGTGGCGGCCAATATTTTTCCGGGCGACATGTTGTTTAAAAACTTTGGTGTGACGCGCTTGGGTCGCGTGGTGTTTTACGACTACGACGAAATTGAATACATGACGGATTGTAATTTCCGCCGTATTCCACCCGCTCCGAATCCGGAAGCTGAAATGAGCAGCGAACCTTGGTATTCGGTGGGTCCCAAAGATGTCTTTCCAGAGGAATTCGGACAATTCCTGCTTGGTGACCGCAGGGTACGCAGCGCATTTTTGAAACAACACGCCGATCTGCTGGAATATGAATTCTGGCAGCATCGGAAAGAGCGAATTACGCAGGGTCATCTGGAAGATATTTACCCGTACCCGGAAAGCATTCGGTTTGTCCGCACCTACCGGACAAGAAGGCGGATGGTGTAATGCCAGCCCAAAATTTTCCAAACTTTCAAACATTTTTCAGGATGAGCCGTGAGTAAAAGCATCGATTTCTTTTTCGATTTCACCTCGCCCTACAGCTATATTGCTGCCGAGCGCATTGAAGCGATTGCTGAAAAAGGCGGTCGCACGGTGAATTATTGCCCCACCTTGCTGGGCTTTATTTTTAAGGAAATTGGTGGCGGCCCTTTGACTGCCATGCCACGCAAGGGCGAGTATTCGCTCAACGATTTTTCGAGAACCGCTCGGTTTTATGATCTTGAATTGAATTTCCCCAAGGCCTTTCCTGCCAACACGGTTATGGCTGCGCGTGCCGCCCTGATGGTGAAGGCTTTGCAGCCTGAACTGCTGGGCCGGTTTGTGCGTGAAGTCTTCAGGGCTTACTTTGTGTCGGGTCAGGATATTACACAAGCCAGTGTCATCGGCGTGTGTGCAAGTGCTGCCGGGGTTGATGCCAACGCGGCCCTGCAGGCCAATGACGACCCCCGCTGGAAAGACGCCTTGAAAGCGGCAGTGCAACAATCCCATGAGGTGAAAATGTTTGGTGCGCCCTATTTCGTGGTCGATGGCGAAGCCTTCTGGGGCAACGACAGGCTAGACCAGGTTGAACGCTGGGTGAAAGACGGACCTTTCTGACATGGCCTTGCTCACTTCCAACATTGATGTCCGCTCGGCAGAATTCCAGTCGAATTCGCAAGCCATGGCGGGTCTGGTTTCTGATTTGCAAGCCAAACTTGCGCAAGTGGCTTTGGGTGGTGGCGAAGCGGCCCGGGCCAAGCATCTGGCGCGTGGCAAACTGCTGCCCAGAGACCGAATTCTGAATTTGCTCGACCCTGGTTCTCCGTTTCTGGAGCTTGCCCCGTTGGCGGCGCTGGATGTCTACAACAACGAAGCACCTTGCGCAGGCGCAGTGGCCGGCATCGGACGGGTGGCAGGCGTTGAATGCATGATTGTTTGCAACGACGCAACGGTGAAAGGTGGCACCTATTACCCGCTTACCGTGAAGAAGCACCTGCGTGCCCAGGAGGTGGCGGCTGAAAACCGTTTGCCCTGTATTTATCTGGTGGACTCGGGCGGCGCGAACTTACCGAACCAACAAGATGTTTTTCCAGACCGGGATCACTTTGGCCGCATATTTTTTAATCAAGCCAACATGAGCGCTGCGGGCATTCCGCAACTCGCAGTGGTAATGGGCTCTTGCACGGCCGGTGGCGCGTATGTACCGGCCATGAGCGATGAATCCATTATTGTTAAAAATCAGGCCACCATTTTCTTGGCAGGTCCGCCGCTGGTGAAAGCGGCCACGGGCGAAACTGTCACGGCAGAAGCGCTGGGCGGGGGCGATGTGCACACACGGCTTTCCGGTGTGGTGGACCATCTGGCAGACAACGACGTTCATGCATTGAAAATAGCCAGGGAAATTGCCTCCAACTGGAATTGGAAGAAACCGTCGCAGTTGCAGATTCGCCCCTCAGTGCCACCGGCGTTTGATCCGCAGGAGCTCTACGGCATTGTGCCCACAGACACCCGCAAGCCCTACGATGTGCGCGAGGTGATCGCCAGAATTGTAGACGCCTCCGAGTTCGACGAATTCAAGGCACGTTTTGGTCCCACACTGGTCACCGGCTTTGCACATATTCACGGCATGCCTGTGGGCATTGTGGCCAACAACGGCATTTTGTTTTCAGAGTCTGCGCAAAAAGGCGCGCACTTTATTGAATTGTGCTGTCAGCGAAAAATTCCTTTGGTGTTCCTGCAAAACATTACCGGTTTCATGGTGGGCAAACGCTATGAAAATGAAGGCATTGCCAGACACGGCGCGAAGATGGTGATGGCGGTCAGTTGTGCAAAGGTGCCGAAGTTCACCGTTATTATCGGTGGCTCTTTTGGTGCCGGGAATTACGGTATGTGCGGCCGTGCCTACAGTCCGCGTTTTCTCTGGATGTGGCCGAATGCGCGTATCAGCGTCATGGGGGGCGAGCAGGCAGCCAGCGTGTTGGCCACCGTGCGCCGCGAAAGCTTCAAGGCCAAGGGAAAAGATTGGCCTGCAGAGCAGGAGGCCGAGTTCACTGCCGGCATCCGCGACCAGTTCGAAACCGAAGGTCAGCCTTACCATGCCAGCGCCCGCCTGTGGGACGACGGCATCCTCGACCCTTTAAAAACCAGAGACACGCTGGGTCTGGCAATTTCCGCCAGTCTGAACTCACCGATTGAAGACAGTAAAATGGGCGTTTTCAGGATGTGATGGTGGTGTTGAAAAAACTGATCGTCGCTTTTTTCCTCATTGCGCCTTTGGCATGGGCGCAAGGCCCTGTGGCGCCTGCGCTCGTACCTGCAGTGGGAAAAGACCTTAATGAAAGCATTATCAAGGTTCCGGTGGCAAGCGTCGAGATTGCGGAACTTGAAGTCACGGTTTTTCGCCCCCCGGGTGAGGGCCCGTTTCCAACCGTGCTGATTAACCACGGCAAGTCTGTGGGGGCACCCAAAGAGCAGAACCGCGCCCGGTATTACTCTGTGTCCCGAGAGTTAGTGCGCCGTGGTTTTCAGGTGGTGTTGCCAATGCGCAGAGGATTTGCCGGCAGCCAGGGCAAATACTTTTCAGCCGGCTGCGATATGACAGCCAACGCACAAAATCAATCCAAAGACATTGCAGATGTCGTGCAATGGCTAAAGACCAAGGGCATGGCGGACAAACGTCCGCTGATACTCTTCGGTCAATCTTATGGGGGCCTGGCCTCTGTTGCGGCCAGTACCCAGCCTGGTTTGCAGGTGGGTTTCATTGCCAGTTTTGCAGGCGGATTAAAAAGCACCTCTGTTACGAAACCCTGCGACTGGGAAACGGGGCTGGTTGAGGCGATGCGCAACTTTGGTGAAAAGTCTCGCATCCCCATGTTGTGGTTTTATGGTGAAAACGACACGTTTTTTTCGCTCGATCTGGCTCAAAAAATGCACACCGCTTTTACTCAGGCCGGTGGCCGCGCCGAGCTCGTGGCCTATCCAGCCTTCAAACAGGACGCGCATAAAATGTTTGGCGACCCGGCGGGTTTTGACATCTGGTTGCCCAAGGTTTTGGAGCGCCTCGCCGCTTTAGGCTATTCAACCGAACCGAAATACGTGTTGGGAACAGAGCCGCGGCCAGTGGCTTCACCGCACGCGGAAATCGATCACATTGAATCCCTGCCCTTGAACAAGCCGAGCAGCAAGGCGGCGTATCAGGCTTTCTTGAAACGTTTCCCCCCCAGAGCCTTTGCCATTGGTTCCGGTGGTGCCTGGGGCTGGGCAGCCGGTGCTGACGAGGCGGTGAAAGACGCCTTGTCCAGTTGTCAAAAATACAGCAGCGCACCCTGCCGCCTGTATGCGGTCGATGAAGATGTGGTGTGGCAAAAACAAGGAGAAGTGCAATGACCCTGGAACAAAAAGAAACGCTGGAAATCCAACGGGTAGACTCAATTGCCGTGGTTTGGCTGAACCGCCCCGACATTCGCAATGCCATGAACGACGTCATGATCCGCGAGTTACGCGACACATTTGAAAACCTCAGTACAGACGACAGCGTTCGCGCCATTGTTCTGGCAGGCCGGGGCAAGGCATTTTGTGCCGGTGCAGATCTGAATTACATGCGCAAGGTGGCGTTTTACAGCGAAGAGCAAAATCAGGGTGAAGCCCTTGTTTTGTCGCAGATGTTGAATACGCTGGCCACCTGCCCCAAACCCACGGTGGCCCGCGTACACGGCGCCTGTTATGCCGGCGGAATGGGTCTGGCAACCGCGTGCGACATCATGGTGGTTGCACAGGAAGCCACTTTCGCCCTGACAGAGGTACGTGTCGGGCTGATACCCGCCACCATCTCCCCCTATGTGGTGCGTGCCATGGGGTATCAGGCAGCACGGCGATTTTTCCTGACCGGCGAGGTACTGGATGCGGCAACCGCTTACCGCATTGGCATGGCCCATGAATTGTGCATGACCGATGAAATTGATGTGGCGGTCAATGAANGAGGGCATCACTGCCTTTCTGGAAAAGCGCCCGCCTGTCTGGCACCCTGAAGCCAAACAGAAATCTTGAAGGCCACCATGCCAAGCATTCAAAAACTACTGATTGCCAACCGCGGAGAAATCGCACTGCGCGTGGCCTGCACTGCCAGAAGAATGGGCATTGCCACCGTGGCGGTTTATTCTCAGGCCGACCGGAATGCAGACTTTGTGAAGGCCTGCGACGAGGCCGTCTGCATAGGCGCCGCACCGGCGCGGTCCAGTTATCTGGACATTGACAAAGTCATTGCAGCCGCGCTGTCCACCGGGGCAGATGCCGTGCACCCCGGTTACGGATTCCTCTCGGAAAATGAACAGTTTGCCAGTGCCTGCGAGCAGGCCGGCCTCATATTTGTGGGGCCGCCCGCTTCCGCCATTGCCGCCATGGGCAGCAAGGCAGCAGCGAAGGCCTTGATGCAGGCTGCTCAAGTGCCTTTGGTGCCGGGCTACCACGGAGACGATCAGTCTGCGGCTGTGCTGCATGCCCACGCCGATGCCATGGGCTACCCCGTGTTGTTGAAAGCGGCTTCCGGTGGCGGTGGCAAGGGCATGCGGGTGGTTCATGAGTCTGCTGATTTCACGAGCGCCTTACTGTCGTGCCAGCGCGAGGCCTTGAGTTCCTTCGGCGATGCACGCGTTTTGATTGAGCGTTATTTAACGCAAGCGCGGCACATTGAAGTGCAGGTGTTTGCAGATCAGCAGGGCAACTGTGTGCATTTGTTTGAACGCGATTGCTCTGTGCAGCGCAGACACCAGAAGGTGCTTGAAGAAGCACCTGCCCCCGGCTTGTCTCTGGCCATGCGAGCCGCCATGGGGGCGGCAGCGGTTGCGGCGGCCAAGGCGGTGTCTTATGTCGGCGCCGGTACCTTGGAGTTCATTGTTGAACCGGACGGCCGCTTTTATTTCATGGAAATGAACACCCGCTTGCAGGTTGAACATCCGGTGACGGAAATGATCACCGGTCTGGATCTGGTGGCGCTGCAACTCAAGGTTGCCCAAGGCGAACCGCTGCCTTTTGGGCAAGACGAGCTCAGCATCAACGGACATTCGGTTGAAGTGCGGGTGTATGCGGAAAATCCGGCACAAGATTTTTTGCCATCAATGGGAAGGCTCGCACATTTGTCTTACCCGCCCTCCGGGCAGTTCAAGGTGAACCAGAACCCTCTGCGCGATGATGTTTTTTATTCCGGACAACCGTTTGCGTTGCGCATAGACGGCGGTGTGAAGTCGGGTGATGAAGTCACCGGCTACTATGACCCCATGATTTCAAAAATAATCACCTGGGGGCCCACCCGCGATGCGGCCTTGGCTCGCTTGCAAACAGCGCTGTCGAACACCCGCATTGTGGGCGTACACAGCAACATTGCTTTTTTAAAGCGTCTCATTCAAGACACCGATTTTGTGACCGGCACGCTGGACACCGCGCTGATTTCCCGCCGGCGCGACAGCCTTTTTCCTGCGCCGGTCTTGAATTACAAGGCGGTGGCTGTGGCGCTTCTGGCCATTGAGTTGGGCAGGCCGGGCGCGCAGGGGCGTGCCACCAGCGAATCCGCCGATCCCTGGCAGTCGTTGAAAAACTGGCGGTTGGCCGGTGAGGTGACGCATCAGCGGGAACTGGCGTTTAACGGTGAAAACGTCACTTGCAGTTGGCAGATTTCTGCAGGGCAGTCCGCTGGCTTCGCGGTGGGTGATGATCAAAAAATGCAGCACTTGCGTTGGAATGCGCCGGTGTTTCTTTCTGAGCTTGCGTTTGAGGTTAATTGTGAGCTCAATGACGAATACTTGTCTGCAGGTGTGGTCTGGCAGTCAGATCAACTCCACGTTTTTGTTCAAGGCGAACACCATGTACTGAACTGGCTGGATCCACTGAAAAAAGCCGGCGAGCAACAGGTGGCGGCCGGCGGTCTGACCGCCCCCATGCCGGGCAAGGTGATTGCGGTTATGGTGAAGGCCGGCGATACAGTTAAAAAAGGGCAGCCTTTGTTGGTGATGGAAGCCATGAAAATGGAACACACGCTGCAGGCGCCGCAAGACGGTGTCATCACAGCGTGTCATTTCAATGTGGGCGACCAAGTCAGCGAAGGTGTGGCGATGTTGGAGTTTCAGTAATGCAGCCAACGGATGTAAAAATCGTTGAGGTCAGTCCGCGAGACGGTCTTCAAAATGAAAAACAACTGATTTCAACCGATCTAAAAATTGAACTCAGCAACCGCTTGATTCAGGCGGGCTTTCAAAATGTAGAGGCGGCGTCGTTTGTAAGCCCCAAGTGGGTGCCGCAAATGGCCGATGGCAGTGCTGTTATTGCAGGTTTGCATCGCAAGCAGCCTTCCGGGCGCCGGGCGCTGATTTCAGCACTGGTGCCCAACTTGAAAGGGCTTGAGTCGGCATTGGCCGCCGGTGTTGATGAAGTGGTGATTTTTGGTGCCGCCTCCGAGGCGTTTTCTCAAAAAAACATCAATTGTTCCGTGCAGGAATCAATAGACCGTTTCAAGCCTGTGGCTGAGTTGGCCAAGGCCAATGCGCTGCGGGTTCGTGCCTCCATCTCCTGCTGCCTTGGCTGCCCGTATCAGGGCGACGTTTCTTCATCGGAGGTGTTGAAGGTGGTTGAACAAATGTTGGCCTTGGGAGTTGATGAAATTGACATTGCAGACACCATCGGGGTTGGTACGGCAAACAAGGTGAAAGCCTTGATGCTTGATGTGGCTTCCGTGCTTGATCTGAATCGCGTTGCCGGACATTTTCATGACACCTACGGGCAAGCCGTTGCCAATGTGCTTGCCAGTGTGGAGGCGGGTGTCCGCATATTCCACAGCTCCGTGGCGGGTCTGGGCGGTTGCCCTTATGCAAAAGGCGCAACCGGCAATGTTGCCACCGAAGATATTTTGTACTTGCTGGAAGGTTTGGGTTTGAACACAGGCATTGATATGGATGAAGTGGTTGCCATTGGAAACTGGATCAGTTTGTCGCTGGGCAGACCGAATGCAAGTCGTGCCGGCAGCGCTTTGTTCGTTCGCCAAAACCGCGGGGAATGCACATGAGCATTGCCTCGCCTTGCATTTCAGTTTGTAAAATGAGCCTTGAGCTGGCGCAGCGCGCGGGTTGCGAGACACAGAGCGGTGGCGTGTGTACGGGCTGTTTCAGAACGCTGGAAGAAATCATGGAATGGGGCACTGCCACCGATGTGCGAAAGCGTGCGGTGTGGTTGCAACTGAAAACCCGTGCGGAGCAGGCTGGTGAATGTTTTACCTTGAACATGGAATAGGATTGACACACCATGACCCAGACAGTGCAATTGCCCGATACGCTTACGTTCTTTGAGCGTGGTTGGCTCTCTTCAAACACCATTTTGGCCAAAGGCACAGACACGGTTTTAATTGATTCCGGCTACCACACGCATGCTGTGTTCATGGGTAATCTGCTGGATACAGCCTTGGCGGGTAAACATCTGGACCGTCTCTACAACACCCATCTGCACTCCGACCATTGCGGTGGCAATGCTTATCTTCAACAGCGGCATGCTTCGCTGCTGACCTCAATTCCAACCGATGGTGTGTCTGAGGCAGATGAATGGCATTTGCAAAACGAGGTCTATGAACGTGTGGGTCAAAGTTGCCCTGCATTTGCAGTCAGCGCTTTGCACAAGGCCGGGGATGTTGTTGAATTCGGACACTTGCAATGGCAGGTGTTGGCTTCGCCAGGGCACGACCCTGATTCAGTCCTGTTTTTTTGTGAAGACCTTAAAATCCTGATTTCTGCAGACGCACTCTGGGAAAACGGTTTCGGTGTTTTGTTTCCCTTGCTTGAAGGCAAAGCCGCTTTTGCAGATCAGGACAGCACACTCACACTGATTGAATCGCTTGGGGCAAAACTCGTGATTCCCGGCCACGGCAGCGTTTTTTCTGAAACCAACAAAGCATTGGACACTGCGCGAAAGCGCCTTGAGTTTTATGCTGCCGACCCGCAACGGCACATTACCCACGCCATCCGGGTACTTTTGAAATTCATTTTGCTGGAACGCCAGGCGGTTGATTGGGCAACATTCCAGCTTGAGTTCATGGCCTTGAGTGCTGTAAAAAAAGCCTACACAGACTATTTTTCAACACAGGTTGGCGAGCCTGAGTTTGCACTGGGCGTTGCGCAGGCCTTGGTGGGTGCAAAAGTGGCGGAGTGGTCTGGTGGTTTACTGCGTAACCGGTAGAACAATCACCACTTCAAAGCCTTGTTTGTCCGTGCGGTTGCCGGCTGTAAATTTCAGTCCCATTTGTTCTGCGCGCCGGTTCATGTTTTTCAAGCCTTTGCCGGTTGAGGCAACTGTTCCTTCAGAACCCACACCATCGTCTTGAATGCGAACTTCGATGTGATTTCCAGTGAAGGCGACTTTCAAGCCGATTTCCCTGCATTGCGAGTGTTTTACGATGTTGGCAAACGCTTCTTGCACAATGCGCAGAAACTGCAGCGAACTTCTTGGATTCAAATACGCGAGGTCGGGAATGTCATTGACGCCCCATTTCAACTGAATACCCATCATTTTTAATCTGGGTTCAATGCGGTATCTAAAATTGCCCAGCAGCGTGAGAATGTCTTGGTGCGTGGGTTCCAGAGAATCGATGGTGAGTCGAAGATCGTCTATGCAATGCTGTAACACCGCCACTACTTCTTGCTGGTCCATGGGTTTGACGCGAAGCGCGGCCACCGTACTGACGAGTTGTGAGCCGATGCCATCGTGCATATCGGCCATCAGGGTTTCCCTTTCTTCCTGCTGAAACCGAGCACGTTCAATCGAGGCGAGTTTTTCGTATTGCTGCTTAAGTTGAAGTTCGTTTTTTTCCAGTTCCGATTTTAGGTGGAGATTGTTTTTATTCCGTATATCGAACGCTTCGATGAAGTTCAAAGTCAAATAAAAGCCTGCATAAGATAACAAAATCAAACCCATGTATTGACCAACAAGCGCCTCCTCGAAACGACTCGCTGTGGTCAAAACAATGTAGTCGTTTGTGATGTGGCCGAGGTCTAAAAGAAATAAAAAAGTAGCAGAGACAACTTCAAATGAGAAGCGGCCTTGTTTAAGGCAGTGATAAAGAAACGGAATGGTTGCAGATGCAAAGATGGCGGTTTCAATAAGCATCAGGCGAAGCAGGGTGACGATATCACTGATCGCCACAGGGATGAGGAGTGTTACGACAAACGTCCACAACAGAATGCCATCTCGCTTAGGGGGGGTTGGCCTGCAGAGTAAGATCAATTGATACATCAAGCCCAACATCACAAAGTGGATGAGGTACATAAATCGGGCATACTCTTTTTGATCAAAAGGGAATTCATGGGTGGAAAAACCAGACATCCAAATGCCCATCAACGAGATGATCAGGATCAAACAAAGAATGGATTTATTGTAATTAAGCTGACTCCAGATCAACAACAGGCCAATAAAGCCGGCGATGCACAATCCGCTAGACACCAGTGCCATGGTGTTTTGTACAAACATTCGTTGATTAAAAAAACGGAGCAAGTCATCTTCCGGGCCTAAAAAAATCCTCCCCAGCCCTGTGTAATGACTCACCATGCCATCTAATTCGATGACCAGTGTATGTGAACCGGGGGCGAGACGGACGCCGGGAAAGCTCGCCATGTGCGGTCGGTTCCATGGCCGGATAACGCGTTCACGTCGCAACGTGCCATAACCCCCCACCCGTTGGCCATCCAAGTAAAAATTGGCATTCAATCCCAAGCGACTGATGAACATTGAGCTAATGTTGTCAGACTCAGTGACTTCGAATTGCATGCGATACCAGCCTGTGCCGGTTTGTTCTGGAATGCGCTCTATCCAGACATCAGGCAGATTGACACGTTGAAATGTTTCTTCGGAGGGTGGCCCTCTAAGCGTATCTTCCTTATCTAAAAAAAATCTGCTTGGCCAATTACCTTCAGTGAAGGGTTGTCTTCGAGTAGGTTTATGCTGCTGAGCAGCATGTGTACCACCGCCAATACAGACATCACCAAGAATGTCCCCAAGCCCACTGCATAAGGGATCTTCATGGTCAGTCTTTTCTCGGTTGCTCAATCAAGCCCAACAAGCCACCTTCAAAAACCGCCTCTGTTTTTGAATTAACCGACAATTTACGGTAGATGCGCTTTACATATGTGCTGATCGTGTGTGCGGACAATTTCATCAGCTCACCGATTTCCGCCACTGCGAAGCCTTTGGCGATGTAGTTGAGGACTTTGATTTCCTGTTCGCTGAGCTTTCTCGAGTTTGCCGATGCGGGTGCTTGTTGAGCCGGGCGCATTTTTGTGAGCAGTTGCCGCGCAATTACCGGGCTGATGGGCGAGCCGCCTGCTCTCAGGGTTTCAATGTGGTGCAGCAACTCAGAGGCGCTGGACTCCTTGATCAGGTAGCCGGTGGCGCCTGCGGCGATGCTCTTGAGGACGTGCGACTCGTCTCCGAATACGGTGATCACCATGATGTCGCAATTCGGATGCGCGCCCGATGCAAAGCTGATCACATCCAGCCCGGAGCGGTCGGGCAAGCCCAGATCAACCAATAAAACATCGCAACTTTGCAGGGCCAGGAAATGCAGGGCGGCGTTGGCCGTGTCGAAACTGGCCAACAAGTGCAGTTTGGAGTTGCCTTCAATCAGGCTGCTCAGATAATCGCGGGTGTTCGGTTCGTCTTCAACAAGCACCACGGTAATGATTTCATTGAAACTGTCTGTTTGCATGTCCTGCTTTACGGGTGTTTGTTGGGGGTCAGCGTATTAGCTGATTCACTTCAATGATGGGCATCATCACAGCCAACACAATCAGCAGAACCAGCAAGCCCATTATCAGAATCAGGGCGGGTTCAAGCAGGCTGGTCAGCCACAGCGTTTTTCTTTCAACTTCGCTGGTTTGCGATTGCGCCGCTCTTTCCAGCATTTGTGCCAACTCACCTGTGGCCTCGCCACTGGCCACCAAATGCACCAGCACCGGCGGAAACAAGCGACTGCTTTCAAGCGCCTTGGACAGGCTCACACCTTCCCGCACCTTGACCTGCACTTCGTCCATCGCTTCACGCAAGGCCGTGTTGTTCATTGTTTTTGCAGCGGCATTGAGCGCCTTGATGATGGGCACCCCGCTGCCGACCAAAATTGCCAGTGTCGAGGCAAGTCTGGCCGTATTGACTGCACGAAGGTATTTGCCTATCAAGGGCAGTTGCAGAAGGTATTGGTCAAAGCGGTGTTTTATTTGTGCATTTTGCAGGGCGCGCTTGGAGGCGAGCCCTCCCAGCACCATGACGACAAGCATCAGCCAGCCCCAGTTCCGCAACGCGTCTGAAAGCCAAATCATTACAATGGTCAGGGTTGGCAGACTTTGCTTGCTAGACTCGAAAACAGACACCACCTGCGGCACCACGTAAGTGAGCAAGCCCACCACCACCATGATGGCCACCACCGTCACCACGGCCGGATAAATGAATGCAGCAGAGACCTTCTGCGCCAACGCCTGCCGGGCTTCCAATGCATCTGCCAACTTGCTCATCACTGTTCCGAGTTCGCCGGTGGATTCGCCGGCGGCCACAGTGGCTTGGTACATTTCCGGGAATGCGCGCGGAAATTTTGCAAAAGCCTGCGACAGCGGTGTACCGGCCACCACATCGGCGCGGATATTGGCCAGCCTGTCACGAATCAAGGGTTTTTCCGCTTGCTCAACCAAGGCGCTCAGCGCTCTGGCCAAGGGCAGGCGCGCTTGCAAAAGGCTGGCCAGTTGCCGGGTCAGCAGAACCACTTCCGTGTTGCTCAGTTCCGATGAAAACGCATTGGCTGAAGTGGATTGTTTCTTTTCAACCGGGCTGATGGCAATCGGCATCAAACCCTGATTGCGCAGTTGCTGGCGGACATGTCTGGCTGAGTCACCTTCCATCACGCCCTGGCTTAACGCGCCGGTGCTGCTTTGAGCTTCATATCTGAACGCCGCCATGGTGCGCTCAGTCTCGCGTCGCGCGAAGAATTTCTTCTTCGGTGGTCAGGCCTGAACTGATCCAGCGGGCACCGTCCTCGCGCATTTGGCGCATACCGCTGCGCAATGCGTTTTGTTTGATCACGGCTTCACCGGCCTGTGAGTGAATCAGTTCACGGATTGTGTCGTCCACCGAAAGCAATTCATAAATACCGGTTCTGCCCGCATAACCTGTGAAGCCGCAGGCATCGCAGCCCACCGCATGCCAACGCAGGTGGTCGTCTTGCTTTTTGCAGTGCGGGCAGAGTTGCCTGACCAAGCGCTGAGCCAGAACCCCCAGCAGGCTGGAGGACAGAAGAAACGGCTCCACACCCATGTCAATGAGCCGGGTGACCGCGCTGGCAGAATCGTTGGTGTGCAAGGTGGCGAGCACCAGGTGACCGGTCAGGGATGCTTGTACGGCAATTTGCGCGGTTTCCAGATCCCGGATTTCACCGATCATGATGACATCGGGGTCTTGCCGCAAAATGGCTCGCAAGGCTTTGCCAAAGCTCATGTCAATCTTGCTGTTGACCGGCGTCTGACTGATGCCGGGCAGGTCGTATTCAACCGGATCTTCCACGGTCATGATGTTGGTGGTGCCCACCTCCAGCCGTGACATTGCCGCATACAGCGTTGTGGTTTTTCCCGATCCTGTGGGTCCTGTCACCAATACAATGCCGTGAGGCTGCTTGATCAGCCGGTCGATTTCAGCCAACGCATCTTCGGCCATGCCCAGCTTCGCCAGATTCAGGCGGCCTGCGTCTTTTTGCAGCAATCGCAATACCACACGCTCGCCATGCCCGGTGGGTAGCGTAGAGACGCGGACATCCACGGCACGGCCACCAATTTTAAGGTTGATGCGACCGTCCTGAGGCAGGCGTTTTTCCGCAATGTCCAGACTCGCCATGATTTTAATGCGCGCCGCCAGTGCGGCATGTAGTTCCCGTCTGGGTTGCAGTACATCGCGCAGTGAGCCGTCCACCCGAAAGCGCACGGCAGAATGGGTTTCAAACGGTTCAATGTGAATATCCGAGGCATTGTCACGGCTGGCTTGGGTCAGCAAGGCATTGATCATGCGGATAATCGGCGCGTCGTCTTCGGTGTCCAGTAAGTCTTCAACGGCCGGAATGTCCTGCATCAATTGCGCCAGATCCAGATCTCCCGCCACCTCGTCAGCCACGGCAGCGGCTGAGGTTTCTTGGGCGGAGTAAGCCTGTTGTATGGTTCTGTCCAACAGTGCAGCGTCCTCGCAAGGCAGCCACACAATACGTTGCGGTGCGAACCGCTGCAATTCGTTCATGGCTTGGGCGGGCGTGTCTGGGCATATCCAGACCTTCCATGCATCGGCTTGCAGTTCGGCGCAAAGCATGCGGTTTTGTCTGGCAAACGCATAAGGAACCTTGCTGATGGCCTGTTGAGAAAAACTCAGTGCGCTCATGGCGTTTTTACATCAATCCGTGTTGTTTTGGCCTTCGGGGTATTAAACGGTATCTGCGTGGCTTTGCCCGGTGCCGCAGGTGCCAGTCCGCCTTCACCAAACGGTTTCAAGTCCGGCATGATGGGGGCAGCCTCGTTGGGCAGGGCAAACCGCGGTGTCGGTTGAGACTGCTCGCCAATGCCGCGCATGTATTCGTAACGGTCCGCCATCAGCGAGTTCGATTGTTCAGGTGTGCGTATGACAACCGGACGCAGGAAAACCATTAAGTTGGTCTTTACCCGTTTTCTCGCATCGTAGCGAAAAAATACGCCCACACCCGGCAGGTCGCCCAAACCGGGCACTTTTTCTTCGGTGTCGCTGTACCGGTCTTCAACCAGTCCGCCCAACACAATAATGTTGCCGTCGTCCACAATCACGTTGGACTCGATGGCCCGCTTGTTGGTAATGATGCCGGCTGTCTGGGTACGGTCTTGAACTGAGGACACTTCCTGATAAATACCCAGTTTCACCGTGCCACCCTCAGACACCTGGGGCTTGACCCGCAGTGTCAGGCCTACATCGCGCCGCTCAATGGTCTGGAACGGATTAACCGCTGCGCTGGTACCGGTGGCCGTGAATTGCCCCGTAACGAACGGCACGTTCTGACCAATAATGATTCTGGCCTCTTCATTGTCCAGGGTCAGCAAATTTGGTGTTGAAAGAATATTCGCATTTGCATTGGTTTCAAGCGCCCGCGCCAGAAAACCGAGGTTGGTAATGGTACCGAGTCCGGGAATTTCAACCTGTCCCTTGATGATTCCGACATTCAAGCCGCCACCCACGGTACCCAGGTTGGCCGCAGCGTCCAGAATGTTGTTGCCGCCTCCACGCGAGCCGAAGTTGGTGCCGCCAAAGCCCCCTGAACCTCCAGAACCAACGTTTGAAAGCGCCTGAAACTGTATGCCGAATTGCGCCGCTTTTTCTGCGCTGACCTCTACAATCAAGGACTCAACAAACACTTGCGCACGGCGAACATCCAGCTTGTCAATAATGGAACGCAGGTTCCTGTAAACCGGTTCTGGCGCCGTGATGATCAAGGAATTGGTGGTGGGGTCCGCTTGAACAATGCCCGGTGTGCTGGGGGTGCTGTTGCCAGTGGCTGTACTGGATTGCGCCCCCAGATTGGACCCGCCGCCCATGCTTCCACCCATGCCCCCGCCCATACCACTGCTCAAGCCGCCACCGCCACTTGAACCCGGCATGCCGGTACCCAACCCCTGGCTTGAACCGCCGGATTGGCTCCCCATGCTGGAAAGACCGCTACCGGAATTGCCGCCCGCGCTGTTATTGGTCAGTAAATTGTTGCTGGTATCGCTGCTGAGCACGGAGCGCAGCGTTTGCGCCAACTTGGCCGCTTCCGCATTTTTCAGGTAAACGACATACACGCTGCCGGGCTGCACGGTGGGTTGGTCCAGGCGAGCAATCAGGTTTTTTGCCTGCGCCATGCGGGCAGTGCTGGAGGTTCTGATCAACAAGGAATTGGTTCTTGCATCCGCCAGAACGGTCATTCTTTGTCCGCCGTCTACTGCTGCGCCAGTGGCGCGCGCACCCTCATCGAGCAAGCGCGACACCGAGCCGGCCAAGTCAATGGCCAAGGCATGTTTTACCGGAACGATTTCCAGATCATTGGCGCTCGGGCCGTCAATGCTGGCAATAATACGGCCTATCCGTTTCAGGTTGTCGGCGTAATCAGTGATGACGAGCGTGTTGTTGTTCGGGTAGGCAGCGATCGTGTTGTTGGGCGCAATCAGCGGGCGCAACACCGGTACGAGGTTAGTGGCGGACTCATAATTCAGTTGAAAAACCTGAGTCACAATCTGGTCGCCACGCAACTCGGTGCCTTTTCTCGGGTCAGTCGCAGAGGCCTGAATTTTTGCATCATTTTCTGGCACCACGCGGGCAATGCCCCCGGCCTCAACAATAGTGAAACCTTGCAAGCGCAGGGCTGCCAGCAATGTGTTGTAGGCTTCCGCTTTATTCACCGGTGCCTGGCTTTGCAAATTGATGCTGCCCTTCACCCTGGGGTCCACCACGAAATTCTTGTTGGTGAAGGTGCCGATTGCCCGCACTGCAGATTCAATTTCCGCGTTCACAAAGTTCAGCCGTATCATGTCCTCGGCTGAGCAGACCGGTTGGGTGGCCATCAGTGCAGCCAACAATAAAGCGCTCAGCGTTTTGTTGTTAAGCATATGTTTTTCTAAAGTTTTGTTCTTGCTTGCGTTCATGATCCGAGTCGGTACCTGTTATTTTCCTGTCTGCCCATCTGGCTGAGCAGTCCTGTTAGCGCGACTTGCTGGGATGCACTGGGTGTGGCGTAGCCTTTGAAGGAAAACCCGTCGGTTGCAGACCACGCAGCCTGTCCTTCCAGCTTCAGATCCCCTGACAACGTGCTTAAGTCTGCACGCAAAGTGCCCTGTTTTTCCACGGTTGCCAACACCTCATAATGCCCGAGCGGTTTTACCACGGAAAGCGCAGACTGTGCATCTTGCCATTGAATTTTCAGTGTAAAGGCGCTGTCGCTAAAAATATCCGCCCACACAATGCTGACATTTCCTGCAGGTTTGATGGTGTTCCAGGGGGTTCCGGTGGCCACCAGCCAACTGGCCGGAAAGCGCAACTGATTCCCGCTGATCCGCCAGCGGTTTTCTTGCCAACTGATTTGCAGAAGCTCAGGCATGACGGGGTGGCTCACCGAAATACCAGGCAAACCGCCACTTGCCACAGGCAGCCAATGTGTATCCCAGACCAAGCGCCCCGGCAATGCCATTTTTGTCTGCCCATCGAAAATTGCGATCTGGGCGCTGCCTTGCCAGGCGGTGCCAGACACCGCCACAAGACTGATCCGATTGTCACTGGCTTTTTTAAGGGCCTGATTCAGAACATCGGCGGGCAGAAAAAATAAAAAGGCACTCAAAAACCCTAGGGTTGTTGTCAAAAGAAGTCCAGCTTTTTTCAATGACGCGCCCATTCAGGGTTTAAGCCTCTGGCCCCAGACAGCCACCATGTCAACGGTGCCCGTTGAAACCTTGTTTAAGGTGACTGAACTTAGCGTCAGGCCGCTCGTCCGTTCTGTGGCATCCAGCCATTCCAAAGCATCAGCGGCGGGAAGACCAGAAACCTCAACACTGAATTGGCCCTCAGACTTTTCGGTGATTCTGGATTTTTCAAGCCACTGCATCAGCGCAAGCCTGGATTCCAGTTGCTCTCTGGGCTGACCCTGTTCCACAGTAGCAGAGACACCCTGATTTTTTATAGAGACAATCTCTTTGGACAGTGCGAGCACGCGTGCCGTTAGTACCTGTTTGTCAGCCAGCATTTGGCCGCCCCGCAAGCTGGTTTGAAGCGCAGGTTCAACGGCAATCAGCCACACCAAGGTCAGCACCACGGTTGCGAATAAAAACTTCACCAGTTTTTGTTCTCTGGCGTTGAGCTCTTCAAACCGGTTACCCAGTTGGCGCATCAAGTCAGTGCGGTTCATTGCTCGCCCCTTGATTTTGTCCAGACTGCCAGCAACTTCGCTCTTTTCTTGTCATCGGTTTGCCAGCTGCTTTTAATTTGTTGTGCGCGCAGGTTGCTGTCTATTTCTTGGCGCTGCGCTTCAGACACCTCTGTGGCAAATACCATTTGCAAGCCTTGGTTTTCGTAAGAGACAGAACTCAAGCCGTTAAAGGGCAACATCGGCATGGCTGAGGCGGTGGCGTGAAGCAGTTGGGTGTAGGCGGAGCCGGCAGATTTCTGGTTTTGAGACAACTGCTGTTTGGCCCTTTCCAGCATCAGTACCGGATCTGCCACCTGAGGCGTATTGGGGAGCGCATCTTCAAACGCGCTGCTTGCCATGGCATCGAGCTGCGAGGCTTGCCGGTTGATCTGCCATGCAAACAAATTAAGCAAGCCCAGACCACACAATGCCACGCCGGCGGCCAAACGCTGGGTCAAAGTCCATGGTCCGGCATCGCTAACCAGACCTTTGCCCGCCCGTCGAATTTCACGTTCCGGCACCACCGGATTTGCATCTGGGCGCAACGCGAGTGCCTCGCGACCCAAGCACTCCACCGGCAGTCCGCTGGCCTGCTCCCACAGTCGGCCGGCTGACTGGTTTTTGCTGATCAGCAACAAACCTTTGTCCAACGCCACCGCATTTTGCTGTGCCCACCAGCGCAGGCGAAGCACCCGTTGGCCCACGTCGGTTTCCTGCATGGACCACGGCGGCGATGTCTGTGAACACACCCAAGTGGTGTCGCCTTGTTCCATCAACCACAGCTCGCGGCTTCGCACTTCAAAGTGCAACGCTTCGCAGCAAAGCTGTTTGACTGGAATGCCCAACTCGGAAAGCGTCTCCAGAATATTTTTGGCCTTGAGTTTTTCAACGCAAGACAGAACGTGTTTTTCAATGCCTGCAGCATCTGCAGGCAACACATGGTGTGCACTGACCCAAACATCTTCGATATTGCCCAGCACCGCCGGCTCTGCCACGAAAGACAGGGCGTCCTGCGCTTTTTTACCCTTGATTTTTGGCAGTTCAAAAGCCATCAGGCTGATGTCATCTGCATGCACGAAAACCGTGGCGGGCACTTTCGAGGGCAGTTCTGCCAGTGGTAGTTCCTGCGCGTGTAGAACCCGGCCGTTGGCAGCCACCAATTCGTAGTAGACGCGCGTCGCCAAACCCTGTTGCCGGTCCGACTCAAGTTTCAAGCGAGACGGCCACCAGAGATACAGATTCAAATCCTTGCTCAATCTTGTCTCCAGAGCGTGTAGACCTTATTGCCCTCTCTTTGTATCAGGGCTTCTACCTTTAACCTAGATTCTTGCACTTGAACCCTGCCTTTGACGAGAAAAAACTGACTCTTGACATCAATCATGTCGGTTGAAAGCGTCTCTTGGCCGCTTCCTCCAACGCTTGCGCCGGGTATTCTGCTGCGAAAATCGGCTTCATCCTTAAAACTGGCCCGGTCACGGGTGCTCAGCATTTGTTGGATCACCGCATAGTTCAAGGGCGGCACCACACTGTAGCTTTGGCCCGCCTGACTTCCTTGACAATGGTCTCACTCATGCTGCGGCTCAAGCCCATCAATGCGCTGAGCCTGTAAAACGCCTTCACCTGTTTTTCACCCGCTGTACCTGTCTGGGTGAGATTGAACAAATTGAAACGCGCCTGGGCGTCCTCAATGTCGCCGCTCAAACGGGCATTGGTGTTGTTGTCCGTACCGGATATTTGCGGTTTGAGCGATTCATTCAACCGCGTGTCTGCCAATGGTACGGCCCAAGGTTCTGCCAAGGTGTCCGTGGTGGAGACACGGGCATCTTCACGCAAAATAACGCTGGCCCATTCAATGGCCGACTGCATCACTTGCCTGGCCTGTATTTTGGCCGCTTCATTCTGCACGCTGCGACTGACCTTATAAATCCGCCAGATCACGCCGCTGACCAATACCGTGGACAGCACCACCACCAAAAGCGCCGTCACAATGGCCACACCGCGTTGGCTGGAAAATGTACCCGAACGGTTGCCCCTCATGATGCAGAACCCACCATAAATACGCGGTTGTACAGTTTTCCTGTGGGCATCAACACCCGGATTTCCACACCCAACGTTCTTGCCACCGTTGATGGATTGGCATTTGCCTCTGCAACAGGCTGTGCCGTCTGTGCGGTACTTTCCGCCGGCGGTGGCAACACCGCACCAAAGTTGCTCTCTGCAGTCCAGCCTTTGCCCTCACTCCACAAGCGAACTGAAAAGCCGGACACCTGAAGCGGCACTTCTTCTGCTGCAAACATGTTGAGATTCGCCGTTGCCATGGGGTTGCCGGTTTCTAAGCCTTGCACGTTGGCCTTTAAAAACCTCGAAGACCGCAGCAGCCGGCCTTGTTCGAACCGCCATGTCACCAACAGCGAGTTCAAGCCGTCTGTGGGTGATTTTTGCAAGGTCTGAATTTGAAAACCATTGCTGAGCAACTGTATTTTTTCTCCCTTGCTCAGCAAATCATCCACCACGGTATCCAGCGTCTCTTCGTCTTCAATGGTGACGTCGGGCCTGCGTTCATTTGGCGACCTCACGCCATCTTCGTTCGGGGTGGGAGGTGCGGTTGAACCGCCGCTGCTGGCTGCAACATTTGCTGGGCCTACTCGGGCGTTTGGAACGTTTTTCAAGTCATTGGACAATTGACCGAACACAGAGCGTAACTGCGCCAGCTCTTCATCGGTCGCGCGCACCCGGTTGGTGAGCCGAATGACGTTTTCCAGCCCTTGCCATGAAAGAACTGCCACCACCGACACAATGGCCAGTGCCACCAACAATTCAATCAGGGTGAATCCTTTGTGGTTTGCAAGCGGGCGCAGCATTTAAGGCAGCCTCGCCAGAAAAACCACAAGACGCGCCCGGTAGCTGCCCGCACCCAACCTGTCTTGCTCATCCACCACCCGAATATCTACCCGGCGGAAATTTGGGTTGGGTGTGTTGGATATGTCAATAATGCAAAGCCACGCCTGATTCCCTTGGGGGCAGGGTCTTTCCGTGACGCCAGGGTTGGGGAAAACACCCCGCAACCGCAATTCATTGGCCATGTTCTCCGCGCTCCATTGGGCGTTGAGCCGGGTGATCATTGCGTCTTGTTGAACGTTCATTGAGCCCGATGCCTTGATGGCCGCCATCAAAGCCACTGCCAGTATGGTCAGCGCCACGAGGGCTTCAACCAGTGTGAACCCTTTGGAGGCGTGGCGTTTCATGATTTCACCAGTCGGAACCGACCGGTATTGAGGCGTACAAGCCAGCGCGATGCCGTGCCTTTTCGCAATTCAAGGGCACACGGCTCGGCTGAGGGTTCAGATTTCAAGATCAACTCTGAACTGAATGTGCCTTGCGTTTGAACAGTGAGCTGTATGTCGGTTTGCTGCCAGTTTTTCGGGCTTAGAAAATCATCTTTGATGATTTGCATCACCCCTTCATCGTTGGGTCTGGTAAACACGAAGCCCGAGGCGCTTGCCCTGAAGGTGATGTTGGTCGCCTTCATTTCAGCCTCTTCTTGCGCAATGGTGAGAATCTGGGCCAGCCGTTCTGCTTCCTGGTCCAGCAGTCTTTGGTCGTCCGGCAACAGCTTTGCAGACACCAAGGCTGTCCCTATGGCAATCACCACCAGAACAACCAGCAGTTCAAGCAATGTGAACCCTGAGTTGTTCAGTGGTTTTGCCACGCTGCGTCCGCTTTTTTTAACGGTCCCAAGAACCAATGTCGCTGTCCGGACCGGCTCCGCCCGGTTTGCCATCGGCTCCATAACTGAACACGTCGATCTCGCCTTTAACGCCTGGGTTCAGGTATTGATAGACATTGCCCCAAGGGTCTTTTGGCAACTTGTCCAAATAACCGCCGGTTTTCCAGTTGTTGGGCAAAGGTTCGGTGGTCGGTTTTGCCACCAATGCCTTTAAACCTTGCTCTGTAGTAGGGTAGCGGCTGTTGTCCAATCGGTACAGGCTAAGTGCCTGCATGACTGACCCGATGTCCTGTTTTGCAGCAATGGCCCGTGCTTCATCCGGACGCCCCATGATTTTTGGCAGCACCAAGGTGGCCAAAATACCCAGAATGACCACGACCACCATGATTTCAATCAGGGTGAAGCCGCTTGCGGCTCGGGAAAACCGCGCTGAACGCGGTGCGCTGAAACGATTCATTGTTAAAAGCTCCTTGAACAAGCCGTCATTATCTCTGAAAACCGTCAGGCTGTTGCGGTTCGGAGCTTGGCACTAGGTAAAGTTGTTACCCTGAATCGGGACTTATATCATTTTTTACAATGCTTGATAATTCAATCTTGCAAGAGCTAGTGCACCTAACGTGCGCAAACTTTGAAGCATGGCTTTGGCCGATGGTGAAAAACCGTCGGCCTTTTTTTTGCCCGCCGGTATAAAATCAATGCCATATTCGATTTGTTTTCCCCTTAGAGGGTCAAAGGAGCTTTTCAATGCTGCCACGCTGGGCGCCATTGGCAACCAATGTTGTTTTGCTTTTTTCCCTCGGAGCATTGCTCGCGCTGGCCGTTTTGTTGCTGCGGCAAAACCCGCCGGAAATTGTGCCGGTTCTCCCCCAATCTTCAGACGCTGCGTCTATGGTGGACCGCGCCCCCGAGGCGCGTCTGTTGGGTGCAGACGTTTCTGGCGGCGTCGTACCTCCAGCGGTGCAAGTGTTGGGCGTGGTTTCGGGCGAGCGTCAAAGTGCAGCTGTTTTAGCCGTCGAAGGCCGCCCCAGTCAGGCCTACCGTCTGGGTGAGGAACTTGTAAACGGATGGTTGTTGTCTGAAGTGCTGCCAGATGAAGTCGTCATTGAACGCTCAGGCAAAGTTGCGCGCATGCGCATTGCCGAACGTCCTTCCATAGAAGGCTTGGTGCTTGTTGAGCCAGCCTCCCGCTAAACACTTTAGTTTCAGTTGTGCAGGCGTTGCGTAACCACCATGCCTTTTTTGTCCGTCAGCCTGATTTGAACCGGCAACCATTCTGTTGCCGGACTGAACCAAAGCTCAATGCTGGATTTTTCACCATTAGCGCTTTTGGTTCGCTTAAACCTCATTGCCTGTATTTCCCCATGGCGTAAAACCACCGGTTCGTAACCCAAACAATCAAAATCGAAATCTTCAATGGTTTGCGTATTTGCGACCTTGAACTTGATCACATCTCCTTGCTTTGGCAGCGATCCCATCATTTCACTGTCTTTTAATTGAGCAGTGAGTGCGTAGATGACCGACAGACGGTCTTGTGCATGGTCAGGCAACGCTTGCCCTGCGCTGCCTGAAAACCGGATGGAGGCTGTTTTTTGATCAAACACGGTAATCGATTCCGGTTTTTTGCCTTTTTGTTCGCTGTATTGCTGGGGTGAAAAACCGGTGTCAGTCATCAAGCCCACACTGCGCTGCGTCAGCAAACCGGAGTAAAGGCTGGCCAGCAGCCCCAACGCTTCGCCACGGCTGGAAATTTCATAACCTTGGTCTGTGAATTTGAGTTCGTGGGTCATTCTTGCCAGCGGGTCTGATTCTGCCGCTCCCAAATACACATCAAACACCAATGCACCGCTTTTAAGAGGTGCCGCCATTGGTTTTGCCGGTGTCTCAGGCGTGACGGTGGGTGGCAAAGGCTCAACTTGCGAGGGGTCGGCCGTGGCTACTTCGGGGGCGGGTGGCGTTTCCACTGTCACGGTTTCTGCAGGGGGCATGGGAACAGCCACTTCACGTATTTTGCTTTCAGGTATTTTTGCAACCGCGATTGCAGGCATTGTGGGTTTTTCAGCGTCTGCAACCAGAACACTGAGCATCAAGGGCTCATCGGGCAGACCTTTTTCTGACAAGCCAAGGTCGCTCGCCAGCCATGCAGGATATGTATCCAACGTCCGAACTCCAGAATGAGTTGATCGAATTCGATCCCACTTTGAATTATTTTTTCGGCGATGTCGTAGGGGCTGCCAACATGGGGGCAAACAAAGTCTGCCGCCAAGCCCTCTACATGCTGAGAGTTTGGCACCCCACCAACCGCCTCATTTAGCGCGGGGCAGCGAAATCCGCTGTTGATTTTCAATTTTGCACCCAGCATCTGTTCTATTTGCCCCAAGGTCAGCGCAAGCCTTTGCAGGTTTTCTGTTTGTAACGGGTCTGGAACATTGAGAATGTTCAATCGCTTGGCGGTATCGGAATGACAAAGCATTTGCAGGCTAAAATGACCCAGACGTTTGAGCTCTGCCAACGTTGAAGTTTCTTCTAAAAAAGGATGGTCGATTTTGCGCATCAAGTTTCTAAAGCGGCCTGCCGCCGGCAAAGTTTGTTTCTGGCTGGATCTGGACAACACACTGCATAACGCCTCCAAGCATATTCTCCCCGAAATTAACGAGTCCATGACGCAATATGTGGCCGGGCACCTCAATATTGACCCTGCACAGGCCTCACAGTTGCGAAATGCCTACTGGCTGCGTTATGGCGCCACTTTGTTGGGCATGATGAAGCACCACGACGTTTGTCCACAGCATTTTTTAAAGCACACCCATGTTTTGCCGAAGCTTCATGAACAGGTGCTGCCTGACCCGCAAATGCGGCATTTGCTGCGCCGCCTGCCCGGCAACAAGATTATTCTCACCAACGCCCCGCTTGAATACGCCATTCGCGTTTTGGCATTGCTGCGCATACAGTCTTTGGTTCATGCTGTCGTTGCGATTGATCAAATGAGCATCAATGGGCGCTTGCGTCCCAAACCCTCAGGTTTTTTATGGCCGGCAGTCAAGCGACTTGTCCCCGCCAGAAAACATGTTTTGTTTGAGGACACTGCATCGCATTTGAAATCGGTGCGTTCGCACCAAATGAAAACCGTTTGGGTTGTGCCTCCGCGTTTCCCCAAACAGCACAAAGCGGGAAAGCCAGCCCACATCGACCACAAGGTGGCGAGGTTTTCTCAGTCTGCCGCTTGGTCTTTTACTTTGGCGCAAACAGGGCAGGCCGGATCTTTGGGCACTTTAATGCGCTGAAAACCGCTGCTTCGTCCGTCGAACAACAACAGGCTGCCGTAAAGCGGTTCCCCTGTGCCTGCGAGTATTTTCAGGGTTTCTGCCGCTTGCAGGGTGCCTATCACCCCCGTCAGTGGTGCAAACACGCCCATGGTGGCGCAACGCACTTCACTGACATCCTCGCCTTCCGGGAAGAGGCAGTGGTAGCAGGGTTTGTCGGGTTGCTTGCTGTCGAAAACGCTGATTTGCCCGTCAAAACGAATGGCTGCGCCTGAAACCAAGGGTTTTTTGTGCTTCACGCACGCCCTATTAACAGCATGCCGCGTTGCAAAATTGTCTGAGCAATCCAACACCACATCGACGGTGGGCAACAAATTGTCGAGGTCTTTTTCCGAGAGCTTTTGATTGAGCGCACAGACCGTTACATCCGGGTTGAGTGCTGCAATGCCGTGACTTGCAGACTGCACCTTGTCCATGCCGATGCGCTCGGTGGTGTGCAGAATTTGTCTTTGCAGGTTGGTCAGGTCGACTTGGTCGCCATCGGCGATGGTCAGTTTACCCACGCCAGCGCTCGCCAGATACAGCGCTGCAGGGCAACCCAGCCCGCCGGCGCCCACAATCAGAACGTGGGCTTCACGGATCCGGGTTTGTCCCTCCACACCTATTTCATCAAGAAGAATGTGGCGGGAATACCGCAGCAACTGTTCATCGTTCAAGCGCTTGTCCTGCGAATCTTGCTGAGCTCACTTGGACTCTTTGGTTTTTTCAGCCGTTTGATCAGCCGGTTTTGGCTTGGCGACCTGAACTGGCAAGCCTTTGATTTTATTCAAGGCTTGTTGCAGTTGGTAGTCGTCAGCAGAACCGAATTCCACAGGCTTTCTGTCCTTGGCCTCAGCACCCTCGCCCTTTGCTTTCAGGGCTGGCTTGGAAACCTTGGACTCAGCGTCCTTGTCTTTGTCATTCGACAGGTGTTTGTTCAAATCCGCTTCACGGACATGGCTGACCAAGTCGCCTTCCGGCGTTTCTTCAACCAACAGATCAGGGTCGATGCCCTTGGCCTGAATGGTGCGGCCCAACGGTGTGTAATAACGGGCTGTGGTGAGCTTGATGGCTGTGTTGTTGGTCAGCGGCAGTATGGTTTGTACTGACCCCTTGCCGAAGGTTTGTGTGCCCATGATGCTGGCACGCTTGTGATCTTGCAGTGCACCCGCAACAATTTCAGATGCCGACGCAGAGCCGCCATTCACCAAAACCACCATCGGAACAGTTTTGGCAACTTCCGGCAATTTGCTCAGGTGGTCTTCACGGCCGCCGCGCATGTAATCTTCAGGAGACGCGTTGAATTTGCGCTTGGCATCTTCAGTGCGGCCATCGGTGGATACCACCAGTGTTTTTGGCGGTAAAAACGCGGCAGACACCCCCACCGCAGCGTTGAGCAGACCACCCGGGTCGTTGCGCAGGTCGAGCACCAAACCTTTCAGCGGTTGGTCTTTGCTGATGGTGTTGAGCGCCTTCACCACGTTTTCAGTCGTGTGTTCCTGAAATTGCGTAATACGGATGTAGCCGATACCCGGTTCAAGTACCTTGGATTTCACACTCTGAACCTTGATGACATCGCGAACAACCGTAATGATGACCGGCTTGTTTTCGCCCTTGCGCATGATGGTCAGCGTAATGCTGGTCTTGGGCTTGCCGCGCATGATTTTCACGGCGTCGTTCAACGTCAGGCCTTTGGTGGGTTTTTCATCGAGTTTGATGATGAGGTCGCCCGCCTTCACACCGGCTTTGAAGGCTGGTGTGTCTTCAATGGGCGAAACCACTTTCACGAAACCTTCTTCGGTTCCAACTTCAATGCCCAACCCACCGAATTCCCCCTGAGTGCCCACTTGAAGCTCTTTGTAGCCTTCGGCATCCAGATAGGTGGAGTGGGGGTCGAGGCCGCTGAGCATCCCGCTGATGGCTTCGGTAATCAGCTTTTTGTCTTCGACGCTCTCGACATAGTTTGATTTGATGGCGCCAAAAACTTCAGTGAATTGACGAAGTTCCTCCAACGGCAATGGCGCACGGCCATCGCGCTGCGCTGTTGCGGTAACTCCGAGACTGATCAGCACACCGGCGACCACGCCTACGGAAACAAGAGAGATGTTGCGAAGTTTCTGACGCATAAAAACCACTATCTGGTAACGGCCCATTTCAACGGATCGATCGGCTGGCCTTGATGCCGTAATTCAAAGTATAGACCCGTTTCTAAGTTTCCACTGCTGTCACCTACACTAGCGATCGAATCACCCTGTTTGACGGTGTCTCCGACTGCTCTCAGCAGACGTTGGTTGTTGCCATAAATACTCATGTATTGGTCGCCGTGGTCCAGGATGATCAGTTGTCCAAAACCTCTCAACCACTCCGAAAAAACCACTTTTCCATTGGAAACCGCTTTCACTGGCGCACCTTGACCAACTTTAATGAAGATACCGCGCCAGGCAGGGCCTGAGCCATCACTCGAACGGGTCTGACCAAAACGACCTGTAATTTCTCCGCCCGAGGGCAATTCAAGCCGCCCTTTCAGTTTTGCAAAATCACCGTTGTCAGGCGCTGTGGAATACGTCATTTCGCTTCGGCGCTGCTGGGCTGGCTTGGATTTCGATTCCGCTGTTTTGCGTTCCGCTTCCGCCCGTTTTTTCGCCAGACGGATGGCTTCAGCCAATTCCTCTATCAGGGACGTCATCCGCTTCTCGTCGCGCTCCAAACGGCTGGCTTCCTGTTTCTGACTCTCAAGACGCTTGTTTAGTTCACCCAGCAGTTGTTTGCGCGTGTCTTGCTGTTCAAGCAGCACCACTTTTTTGCGTTGTTGTGCGTTCTCATTGCGCTGCACTTGATCTTGCCGCTCTTCTTTGGCGCCCAGCAGCGCCTCCAGTTCGTCAAGTTCCTCCTGCAGTGTTTCTCCCACGGAAACTTCTGCGGCTGAAATATGCTCATACCAGAAGGCATCGCGGGAAATGGCTTGTCTGGACTGACCACCCAACCACGCGTGCATCGGGTTGTACTGTGAACGGCGGTGCTGCGAGCGCAACACTTTTCCCAAGCGGTTTTTTTGCCGTTCTATGCTTTTTTCAGTTTCGGCCTGATCTTCGGAAATGGCGAGAATTTCAGCTTTCAGCCGTTCATTTTCCTTTTGCAGTCGTTGCAGTTGCACATTTGATTCTGCGATCGACTTTTCCACCGCCATCAGCTCTTTGCTGGTGCTGGTTTGGCGGTTGGTGGTTTGTTCGATGTTTTGCCGGACCTGTTTCAACTGCTGACGAATAACCTCACGCTCTTTGGCCACCAATTTAGGGTCTTTGGTTTCAGCCATGGCAGTGCCGCCCGCCGCGGTCGCCACGACGAGCATGCCCAACAAGCAACGGTAGGAGGCAATTTTCAAAACTTATTTGGCCTTGCCCTGATTGGCCACAGCCATCGCAGCGGCTGCAATTTCAGCCTGATCGCCGAGGTAGTAATTGCGGATTGGCTTGAGGTTTTCATCAAGTTCATACACCAAAGGGCGTGCTGTCGGAATGTTCAGATTCACAATGTCGTCTTCACCCACCTGATCCAGATACTTGATCAGGGCACGCAGCGAGTTGCCGTGTGCCGCAATTAGAACCCGTTTGCCGGATTTGATGGCTGGCGCAATGCTGTCGTTCCAGAACGGGGTAACCCGGTCTACGGTGTCTTTCAAACATTCGGTCAGCGGAATTTCCTCTGGCTTCAATTTTGTATAGCGGGGGTCGTTGCCTGCAAAACGTGGGTCGTCCACAGTAATGGGGTTCGGGGCTATTGCATAAGCCCGGCGCCAGATCATGACCTGGTCATCGCCATACTGGGCGGCGGTTTCTGTTTTGTTCAAGCCCTGCAGCGCACCGTAATGCCGTTCGTTGAGGCGCCAGGAATGGTGTACCGGAAGCCACATGCTGTCCATCGCATCAAGAGCGATCCACAGGGTGCGGATGGCACGCTTGAGCACAGAGGTGTAGGCGAGATCGAATCCGTAGCCTTCGGCTTTCAGCAGTTCACCCGCCTTGCGCGCCTCCTCCCGACCTTTGTCGGTCAAATCTACATCAGTCCAGCCTGTGAAACGATTTTCCAGGTTCCATTGGCTTTCGCCGTGGCGCATCAGAACAAGTTTGTACATTTTTGTGCTTTTTAAAATTGATTGAGTGGTAACCCTAAATTGTACGGCAGATATAATGGGAAATTAACCGACAGACCCCATGGATTTGTAAATGCAAACACAGTTTTTCATCGATAACGCCGCTTTGATCGTTCTGGCGCTTGTTTCAGGTGGCCTTTTGCTTGTCCCCGGGCTGATGCGAGGCGGTGCTCAAAGGGTGTCGCCTGCTCAGGCCGCCCTTTTGATCAATCGAAACAAAGCCATTGTGCTGGATGTTCGTGACAGCGCCGCTGCCAAGGCCCAAGGCTTGATTCCTGACGCAAAGCGTGTGGAAATTACAGAATTGAAAGACAAAGCCCCCAATTTGCTTAAGAACAAAGAATTGCCGGTTTTGGTAATCTGCCAGACTGGACAGCGCAGCGGCGCTGCCGTCACAATTCTGAAAGCCGCAGGTTACACGCAGGTTTTTGCGGTTGAAGGCGGTGTCGCAGCCTGGATGGAAGCGGGCATGCCCGTCACCGGCAAGTCTGCAGCCTAAGCCAACTGCCTAAATTTCAAGGAATTCAATTATGACTGCCAGCGTCACTGCAAAAGTTTTGATGTATTCAACCGGGGTGTGCCCCTACTGCGTTCGCGCAGAACGCTTGCTGACTGAGCGCGGCGTCACCCAAATCGAAAAGGTTCGAATTGATCTCGAACCCGAACGGCGCGACGAAATGATGACCCGCACCGGTCGCAGAACCGTTCCGCAAATCTACATCGACGAAACACACGTTGGCGGCTTTGACGACCTCGCCGCCTTGGATCGCGCCGGTGGCCTGACACCGCTGCTGGCTCGTCAGGCAGGCTGAACAACCCCAATCTTTTTTAAGGCGCAAGCCTTGCACTTAATAACGGAACACACAGAATGTCTCAAGAAAACAATGTCGCCACAGACGAACAGCAGGCCGTATTCAACATTCAACGCGTCTATTTGAAAGACGCTTCGGTTGAAATTCCGCATGCGCCCCATATTTTTCTCGAGCAAAGCACCCCAACCATTGAAATCGCGCTTGATGTGAATGCCCAGCGCTTGGGCGACGTTGTTTACGAAAGCGAAGTGACTGTGACAGTAACAGCCAAAATCGCAGACAAGGTCGCATTCCTGATTGAAGCCAAGCAAGCCGGCATTTTCGAAATCTCCAATGTACCCTTGGAACAAATCGATCCGCTGTTGGGCATACTCTGTCCAAATGTTATTTATCCGTACTTGCGGGTCAATATTGCCGATCTGGTCACCCGCACCGGTTTCGCCCCTATTCATTTGGCCGACGTCAATTTTGAAAACTTTTATCAACAGCGTCTTGCCGCCCTGCAAGAGCGGGCGCAAAGTGCAGACGGAACTTCGCCCTCCGGCATTGTTCTGAACTCCTAAACTGATCGGGGCGTCAGCCATGAAAGTACTGGTCTTGGGTGCCGGCGCGTGGGGAACCGCCGTGGCAAGTCACATTGCCCAGCGTCACGCCACCGTTTTATGGGGCCGTGACCCCCACGTCGTTGCCGCCATCAACGGACAACATGAAAACCCTCGTTACCTTCCGGGGCTCAAGTTGTCTGAAGGATTGCAGGCCACCACATCCCTTTCCGATGCCCTGTATCAAACCAACTCCCCGGAAGACCTCTGGGTGTTTGGTGCGCCCATGTCTGCACTGCGCAGTAATTTGACCGATGTCATGGCACACGCTGAAGGCCGGCAATGGCCTGCATTTTGCTGGTTGTGCAAAGGTTTTGAGGTTGGCAGCGGAAAAATGCCGCACCAAGTGGTTCAAGATGTACTGCCCAACGCCCATGGCGGTGCGCTGACCGGCCCTTCGTTTGCTGCCGAAGTCGCCAAGGGTTTGCCCTTTGCGCTCGTCATGGCCGGTGGCAGCGCCGCCACACAGCAAACCGTGGTTGAAGCCATGCACCACAGCGCTTGCCGGGTCTACGTTTCTGAAGACGTGGTCGGTGCCGAAGTTGCCGGCGCGGTAAAAAACATCATGGCGGTGGCAACGGGTATCTGCGATGGTTTGGGTTTGGGGTTGAATGCCCGCGCGGCGCTGATTACCCGCGGCATGGCTGAAATCAGACGACTGGCAACCGCTTTGGGTGGTCAAACCGAAACGCTGACAGGTTTGGCGGGGTTTGGCGACCTGATACTGACCTGCACCGGCGATCTTTCCAGAAACCGGCGGGTTGGAACCCTGTTGGCCTCCGGGAAAAACCTTGATCAAATCCTGTTGGAGTTGGGGCAGGTGGCTGAAGGCGTAAAGTGCGCTCCGGTGGTTAAAGAACTGGCCCGAGAACTGGGTATTGACATGCCTGTCACTGAAACTGTGTGCGATGTTCTTTTTTCAGGGGTTTCCGCCCAATCTGCCGTGCTGAAGTTGCTGGCCCGGGATCCTCGCAGAGAGGCCTGAACCCGGGGTTGGTCATGTGCGGTTCACCTTGGGTTACTGCGCACCATCAAAGTCCATTTGCCGCCACGCCTCATAAACAGCAACGGCCACCGCATTCGATAAATTCAGCGATCTGTTCTCCGGTTGCATTGGAAGCCTGAGCCATTGAGTTTTGTTGATGTCAGCGCGAATCGCGTCCGGCAGCCCGCTGGATTCATTGCCAAAAACCAACCAGTCTCCGGCTTGAAACGCTTCGGTGAACACCCAGCGCTGACCGCGGGTCGTCATTGCAAATAACCGGCCCATGTCCGGTTGGCAGACGCGCTTGAATTCAGACCAGTTTTCATGAACCTGCATTTTTGCGTATTCGTGGTAATCCAGCCCGGCGCGCTTCATTTTTGTGTCGTCTAGTGGAAACCCAAGCGGCTTGATCAGGTGCAAATGCGCTCCTGTGTTGGCGCACAAGCGAATAATATTGCCGGTATTGGGCGGTATTTCAGGGGCAACAAGCACAACATTAATCATCTTCAGGTCTTTCGGGTGTACGAAATGCAATCCACTGGCTAAAACGGCTCGCCCCCTGTTGGGCGAGAACGCTGCGAGCGGCAGCCAATGTTGCGCCAGTTGTCAGCACATCATCCACCAGCCCAATGTGAAGGTTTTCAACATTCTTTACAACGGTGAAGGCATCGCTCAGGTTGTGTTGCCGTTGCTGTGCAGACAAGCCCGACTGTTTTTGTGTTTCGCGGGTTTTGACAAGGCAATCTGCATCGCAGCGAACGTTCAAGTGTCGGCTCAAGTGGCGGGCAATCAGCAAGGCCTGATTGTAACCCCTCTCTTGGAGGCGCTTTTTTGAAACCGGCATGGGAATGAACAGGTCCGGCAGCGTCACGTGTTCTTCCCTGCGCACTGTATTGAGCAAGGCTTGGCCAAATGTTTTGGCGAGGCCTTCCTTGCCGCCGAATTTCAAGGCAATTACCCATTGGTCCATTGGAGCCACATAGTCTCCCCCCACCCAGGTGCGGGTATCATTAGGAGAAAAGCGGCAGTGCCGGCAACGTGTCCAGCCGAAGGCCTGCAGCCTTGGCCCGATTCGCAAACCGCATTGTTGGCAACGCGCCGCCGGAGGAAAGGCAATTATTTCGCATGTTTGGCAGACCATGGATCCGTGTTTGCAGGAATGTAAGATCCCGCAAGAAACACATGGGCTGGGCAAAAGCGCGTGTTGAGTTGCAGCCAAAACCTTGGCCATATTTTTTAAAAGCTGGAGTGGGCGCACGGTGATCATGAAATTGGGTGTTGAAACAGGAATGAGCGAGAAACGATGAGTGCCTTTGAACAAGAGCAAGCAAAGCCTGCCTCTGGTATGTGGAAGCACCCGCGAGACGACAAAAGCACTTTGTTGCAGTTAAAGCGCCGCCAATCCGCACCTTGGGTGTCATTTCTGCATGAAGAGGTTCAAACGCGAATGCTTGAGCGCAGCGAAGTGATGCGTCCGGCCCCCGGGGCGGTTCTGGACGTCAGTTTGGGTCGTCATGACGCCGCGCAGCGGCTGGCACAGCGCTTTTCCGATCGACCGGTTTATTCAGTGCAGTGGCTTGACCAACCTGCAAAGCCCGCAAGTCGAGATCCTGTGGGCAAGATGCTGCGCAGACTTTCCAGTGGTTTGGGTCTGACAAAGGCTGCGCCACGGGCGGCAGACGTGTTTGCGCTGGTGGCCAAAGACTTCAGGCAACTCCCGGAGTTGTCCGGCCCTTGCGCGATGGTCTGGTCAAACGGGCTGCTTCATCGCAGTAATAACCCCGCCGATCTGCTAAGCGCTTGGCACGCCAGGCTTGTCACAGGCGGCGCTTTGTTTTTCAGTTGTTTTGGTCCTGACACGGGGCAGGAGTTCCGTGATTTCGCAGCCTCTGAGCACTTGCCAATTCCAGACTATGCTGACATGCACGACTGGGGTGACCTTGTTTTAAAGGCCGGTTTTTCTGATCCCGTGATGGAAATGGAAAAAATCGTACTTACCTACACCGATCCCTTGAAATTAATCCAGGATTGGCATCAATTGGAGGGCAATAATCTACTTGCCCGATCCCGTGGTCTGCGGGGGCGAGGGCTGTCTGAAAGTTTTTTGACTTTTCTGAATGAAAAGTTCGAACCACCCTATCGTTTAACAGTCGAACTCATCTATGGTCATGCATGGCGAGTCGAGAAAAAAAACTCGCCACAAGAATTTACCATTCCAGTTGAAAAAATCGGCCGAAAGCCTTAAGCAGCCTCGGTGTCAAGTTGCCATGTCGGGTGAGATACGACATAATGCGATGCCCAGTTGTGTTTGTTGGGACGCTGAGAACGTGGGTGCTAGAAATGGATAAAGACGTTTCCAAAAGTTGGATGTTCAAACCAAACTGCTCGCTGACACCGGCACAGTTGGGTTGGTTGTACCTCAGCATAGTAATTGTTACCTTGGGAATTTCCCTCGGGTTCTATTCGATGGGTCTTTGGCTGGTTTTGCCATTTGCCGGAATTGAACTGACGGTTGTTGCAGTTGCTTTCATTGTTTATGCAAGGCATGCGGGCGATTATGAAAAAATCGTCATCCAGCACCGTGAAGTGTCAGTCACCGTTGTAAATGCCAATAAAACCAAAACCTACAATCTGAACCCTGGTTGGACCCGTGTAAGTCTGGACACAAAGCCTCGTGTTCTTATCAAGCTTGAGAGCGGAGAATTCAATGTGGTGCTGGGTCGTTTCATAGACGACCTGACCAAAGAAAAACTGGTGTTTGAGTTGCGGCGGGCCTTGGCGCTTGCGGCGGTCTGAAATACAAACGAATTTCGTAATTTTGGGGAACAGAGGAAAGCTATGTTTAAGCAATCCCTTGGCAAGAGCCAAATGGCCGCAGCGGCCTTGGCATCATTCGCACTGCCTGCAATCGCTGCCGATCGTCAGTACAACCTAGCCGAACCAGTCACAGACATTGCACGTCAAATTTATGACCTGCATACGCTGATGATGATTATCTGCCTGGTTATTTTCTTTGCAGTCTTCGGCGTCATGTTTTACTCAATTTTTGCTCACCGCAAGTCCAAGGGGGCGAAATCTGCCTCTTTCCATGAAAGCACGACGGTAGAAATTATCTGGACCATCGTACCTTTCCTCATCGTTATCGGCATGGCCTTGCCAGCAACGAAAACCGTTGTGGCAATGAAAGACACCTCCAATGCCGACATCACCATCAAGGCAACGGGTTACCAGTGGAAATGGGGTTACGACTACCTCAAGGGTGAGGGCGAGGGCATCAGTTTTGTGTCCACGCTGGTCACGCCGCGCGATCAAGTAAACAACGCGGCTCCAAAAGGTGAAAACTACCTTGTTGAAGTGGACAATGTCATGGTGGTGCCGGTGAACAAAAAAGTTCGCATAATCACAACAGCCAACGATGTTATCCACGCCTGGATGATTCCCGCCTTCGGTGTCAAGCAAGACGCGATCCCCGGTTTCGTTCGCGACACTTGGTTCAAGGCTGAAAAAGTCGGTACGTACCGCGGTCAGTGCGCTGAACTGTGCGGTAAAGACCACGCTTTCATGCCCATTGTTGTCGAAGTGAAATCTGAAGCAGATTACGCAAAGTGGGTTGTCGAGAAGCAAAAGGAAATGTCCGCCAAAATGGACGATCCAACCAAGGTCTGGACGGCGCCTGATCTGGTTGCACGAGGCGAAAAAGTCTACGCAGCAAATTGTGCGGCTTGCCATCAGGCAACAGGCAAGGGCATTGCCGGCGCATTTCCCGCACTTGATGGTGACGTTGTTGTGGCCGGCCCGAAAGCCGACCAGATTGCCATCCTGTTGAACGGTAAAAATGCAGGCATGCCCGCTTGGAAGCAACTGTCAGACGTAGAAATTGCATCTGTTATTACTTACACCCGAAGCGCCTGGAGTAACCAGGGTAAGGGCACAGATCCAATCGTGCAGCCAGCTGACATTACAGCAGCACGTAAGTAACCGGTTTTTGAGGAGAGAAGCATGGGTTCCGCAGCACTAGACGCAGCACACGGTCACGACCACGACCACGCGCATGAACAGCCAACCGGCATACGCCGCTGGTTGTTTGCCACCAACCACAAAGACATCGGGACGATGTACCTGATCTTTTCATTCACCATGTTGCTTGAGGGCGGTATTCTTGCCCTCCTGCTGCGTGCTGAACTGTTCTCACCGGGACTGCAGTTGTTCCGCCCTGAGTTCTTTAACCAGCTCACCACGATGCACGGTCTGATCATGGTGTTTGGTGCGGTCATGCCAGCCTTCGTTGGTTTTGCCAACTGGATGATTCCGCTGCAAATCGGTTGTTCAGACATGGCGTTTGCCCGCATGAACAACTTCAGTTTCTGGCTGATGGTTCCAGCAGCAACCTTGCTGACTGCTTCCTTCTTCATGCCTGGTGGTGCCACAGCAGCCGGATGGACGCTCTATGCGCCGCTGTCCGTGCAAATGGGCCCAGGTATGGACGCAGCAATTTTCGCCATGCACATGTTGGGTGCCTCTTCCATCATGGGTTCCATTAACATCATCACCACCATCCTGAACATGCGCGCCCCAGGCATGACCTTGATGAAAATGCCGATGTTCGCATGGACATGGCTGATTACTGCCTACCTGCTGATTGCAGTGATGCCCGTTCTGGCTGGCGCCATCACCATGGTCCTGACAGATCGCCACTTCGGTACCTCTTTCTTCAATGCTGCCGGTGGCGGTGACCCCGTCATGTACCAGCACATTTTCTGGTTCTTCGGGCACCCAGAGGTCTACATCATGATCTTGCCGGCTTTCGGCATCATCTCCCACATTGTTCCAACCTTTGCCCGCAAGCAATTGTTTGGTTACAGCTCAATGGTGTATGCAACTTCATCCATCGCGATCCTTTCCTTCATCGTCTGGGCACACCACATGTTCTCAACCGGCATGCCTGTAACCGGCCAGTTGTTCTTCATGTACGCTACGATGCTGATTGCAGTGCCCACCGGCGTGAAGGTGTTTAACTGGTTGGCCACAATGTGGAGAGGGTCTATGACCTTCGAAACCCCCATGTTGTTTGCTGTCGGTTTCATTTTCGTATTCACCATGGGCGGCTTCACAGGTCTTATCTTGGCGGTGGCTCCGGTAGATATTCAGTTGCAAGACACCTACTACGTTGTGGCTCACTTCCACTATGTGTTGGTCGCTGGTTCCCTGTTCGCCTTGTTTGCCGGTACTTATTACTGGCTGCCAAAGTGGTCCGGTCGCATGTTCGACGAACGTTTGGGCAAGTTGCACTTCTGGAGCTCATTGATCTCCTTTAACGTCACCTTCTTCCCAATGCACTTCCTCGGCCTCGCAGCCATGCCGCGTCGCTATGCAGATTATGCAATGCAGTTCACCGAGTTTCATCAGATCGCCACCATTGGTGCCTTCTGGTTCGGTCTGTCACAACTGATCTTCTTGTGGTGTGTATTGAAGGCGTGGACATTCGACCAAGGCGAACGCGCTCCAGCGAAACCTTGGGATGGTGCAGAAGGTCTTGAGTGGACAGTTCCATCTCCAGCCCCGTTCCATACGTTTGAGAACCCGCCACTGGTGAAGTAATTTTTAAGCAAGTGTTTTAAATGATCAGTCAGGCCTTTGTGCCTGACTGGTTCATTCAGAAAAACGTGGTCTTGCGACCGGGTTTTTCTGAATGACCATGTAGTCAGTTGAAGTTGTGGAAAATAGCAAGGTTTCGCCTCAGAAGGTTCAGCCCACCAGCAACAAAAGAACAGGTTTGGTTCTTTTAACAGTTGCTTTGGCATTTTTCGCCGGCATTGTACTGAAAACAGTGTTTCTGAAGTGAGGTAGTTTATGGCTGGTATCAAAATGATACGGCTGGCAGTTAATCGGCAAATGATGTTTCGTTTGGTGGTAATTGCGGGTTTCATGTTTGGCTTTGGCTATGCGTTGGTGCCTCTTTACAAAAAAATATGCGAAATAACAGGCATCAATGTGTTGACGCAAAAAGATGAAAGTGCGGAAACGTTTTTAAAAAACACGCAGGTAGATACGTCAAGAACCATTACGATTGAGTTCGATGCGAATTCTCGGGGTGATTGGCAGTTCAAACCGGACAGACATTATTTGAAAGTGCACCCGGGCGAGCTTGCTCAGGTTACTTATGAAATACAAAACACCATGACACATGCCGCGTCAGGTCAGGCGATTCCGAGCTACGCGCCCATGAAGTCCGGGGCGTACTTCAAAAAGCTGGAGTGTTTCTGTTTTAAGCAGCAGGCCTTTGATGCAGCGGAAGTCAGGCGGTTCCCGGTGGTATTTGTAGTGGACCCGAAGTTGCCTGAAGATGTTCATACCATCACGGTGTCGTATACGTTTTTTGAGGTTGCAGGCGCAGTAAAACCAAATAGTTGAAGAATTGATGAGTTCAGAGCCGGTTGAGAAAAAAGGAAAGCCAACCTTCTTGGCAACCTTGTCTGCAGTGTTGTGGTCGTTTTTTGGCGTGCGTCGCAGCGATAAACACACTGAAGACATGCAACAACTCAATCCGGTGCATGTCATTATCGTGGGAGTGTTGGCGGCGGCTGTGTTTGTACTCACACTGGTCGGTATCGTGAAAATGATTGTGCCCTGAACTGTCAGACACATAAATTTAAAACAAGGAGAAGCTTGATGAGTGCTAACGCACCTTATTACTTCGTGCCGGGTCCATCACAATGGCCGGCAGTAGGTTCACTGGCCATGTTGTTTTTTGGCGCAGGTGCAGCAGGTTGGGTAAACGGCGCAAGCTGGGGCCCCTCAGTTTTAGGAGCAGGTCTGCTGATTCTGTTCTACATGTTCTTTGGCTGGTTCGGCACTGTCATCGGTGAGTCCGAGCATGGCGACTACAACGCCCGCGTTGATGTCTCTTTCCGTTGGAGCATGGGCTGGTTCATTTTCTCTGAAGTGATGTTCTTCGCTGCTTTCTTCGGCGCTTTGTTCTACGCGCGCACCATTACAATGCCTTGGCTTGGCGACCTCGATCACAAGTTCGCCTTGTGGCCTGACTTCGTTGCCAACTGGCCAAATGCAGGTCCTGCCGGCGTGGTTGAAAAGTACGATGTCATGGGTCCATGGCCAATCCCAACCATCAACACCGCTTTGCTCTTGACCTCAGGCGTCACCCTGACCTGGGCTCACCATGCCTTGTTGGCTGGTCAGCGCGGTAAGCTGGCACTTGGCCTGTTGCTCACAGTCATCTTGGGCGCAGTGTTCATGGGCTTTCAGGTGTATGAATACATGCACGCTTACAGCGAGCTCAATCTGAAACTGACTTCCGGCATTTACGGATCAACATTTTTCTTGCTGACCGGCTTCCACGGTTTCCACGTTACCATCGGCGCCATTATGTTGGCGGTGATGTTCTTCCGTGTGCTGCGTGGCCACTTCAGTCCAGATCACCATTTCGCTTTCGAGGCCGCCGCGTGGTACTGGCACTTTGTGGATGTGGTGTGGCTTGGTTTGTACGTGGTGGTTTATTGGCTTTAAATGCAGGTGGCGAGGGAACTGTTCCTCTCGCCATTGATCAAAAAAGCTCGGAGCGCTGCCCCGGGCTTTTTTTTCGCCTAGGCAGGTGTTAAATCTGAACTCAGCGGATTCCGGTGCTTTGTATCCAGCCCATTTGATGGGAAAGAATAATCAGCAGGAACAACACAATCGACATGCCGATGCGCATGGTGAGCGCATTTACCGTTCGCTTTGTTTGGCCTTTGTCTTTCATCAAATAAAAAAATGCGGAAAACAGGCTAATAAAAATGATTAAAAATGCAATTCCAACGACCCAGCGCATAACAACCTCGGAGAATATTCCTGTCAGAGAACGACAGTTGAATCAAGCCCAATTATGCCTTGAAACCTTATGAGCAGACCAATTCGCAGATTGCTTTTATTGATCAGCCTAACCGCCATGATGTGCACGCTGACCTTCAACCTCGGGCAGTGGCAAACCCGCAGGGCCGAGCAAAAGACAGACTTGGAAAATCGCAGGGAGGCGGCTGTTCAGCAAGCACCGCTCAGTCTGAGCTCCCCGCAACTGGAGGATCCGCAAGCGCTTCAATTCCGCCATGTGCTGCTTGAGGGCGAATTTATTGCGCACGCTTGGGTGGCCCTGGACAACAGGCAGCACAAAGCGGCGCCGGCAGTGAGTCTCATTCAGGCATTTCGGGTACAGCCAGGTGGTTTTGTGGTTGTGGTTGATCGTGGTTTGTTGTTACGCGACCCGGCTTCGCCCAGAGCATTGCCTGCAATTCCTGAAAACTTGGGGCAGGTTAGAATAGAGGGCTTGATACTGGATCGCTTCCCCAGATCCGCCGAGTTGTGGGGTTTGAAGGTAAAAGATGCGAGCAGCATCCACAGAAATGGCAGGGAGTGGTCCAATTTCGACATGAACCTTTTTGCCAGTGAATACAGCCTTGAAGTCGGCAACTTTGTTGTCCAGCAGTTGTCAGACACCCAAGACGGCCTGAAAAGGGTACCTCCTCAGTGGAGTAGCGAGGTTGGCAAGCACAAGGGTTATGCGTTCCAGTGGTACAGCCTGACTGCTTTATTGCTGGTGTTTAGTTTTTTCCTGTGTTTTAAAGAATGGCAGGGTACTGTTGCCAAGTCCGCAAATTTGAAATGAATGTTGAACGCAATGAGCACTGAAACTTTGAATCTCCCGGATCAAAAATCGCATAAAAGCGGCAAGAAGCTGATCCTGATTGTGTTCCTGATTTGCTTTGTGCCTTTTTTTCTGGCGGCAGCGGCTTATGTGAACGGTTTCTTCAAGGGGCGAAACAACTACGGCACACTCATCGACCCCCAGCTTGACGTGCCCGCACACTTGCAGGCCACGCGTTTGGGTGGCGAGAAATTCGACATCAGTGAGCTAAAGGGCAAATGGATTCTCTTTCAAGTCGCCGCCAGCGACTGTAAAGAGGCCTGCCAGCAAATGATGTTTTATCAACGTCAAATTCGTACCTCAACCGGCAAGGAAAAAGGCCGGCTTGAGCGTGTGGTGTTTCTGATTGACGATGCGCCCGTTGAAACCATGTTGCTCAGGCAGTTTGAAGGCGTGCATTTTGTGCGCATCAGTCAGGCCCAACTGACTGCTTGGCTTCCTGTGGCCGCAGAGCGGCAGTCAGACCCGGTTGCCATCCAAGAGCATGTGTTTCTTGCAGACCCCTTGGGTCATGTGATGATGCGTTTCCCGGCAAATCCGGACGCTGCAAAAATGCGCAAGGACATTTCCAAGTTGTTGTGGGCTTCAAGAATCGGTTGATTTCAAAGTGTTATCCGGAGTGGTGTCATGAGTTTTAAAAAGTGGGTTGCTTTTGCAACCGTAGTGACTTTTGGTTTGATCATGCTGGGTGCCTATGTGCGTTTGTCAGATGCAGGTCTGGGTTGTCCTGACTGGCCTGGTTGCTATGGCAAGCTGACTCCAAAAGGGGCCATGTCTGAAATTTCTCAGGCTGTTTCACTGCAAGGTGGTGAGCATGGGCCGGTTTCCGAAGGCAAGGCCTGGAAAGAAATGGTTCACCGTTACATTGCCAGCGCGCTTGGCTTGTTGATTATCGCCATTGCCGTCATGGCTTGGAAACAACGTGACACGCTGAAGCAAAATCCGCTGTTGGCCACCGTATTGGTCGGTGTGGTCTGTTTGCAGGGCGCCTTCGGTGCCTGGACAGTGACGCTCTTGCTAAAACCCGCCATTGTGACCGGTCATTTGATTGGAGGCATGTTGCTGCTGTCCTTGCTTTCTTGGCTGTTGATGCGTCAGCGAACGGTGGCGGCTGGCACACAACCGGCTTTCAAGGTGTCTCAAGGCTTGAGAGTGTTGGCCCCTGTTGGCTTGATCGTGGTCGCGCTGCAAATTGTCTTGGGTGGCTGGGTCTCCACTAACTACGCTGCGTTGGCGTGCGTCGATTTTCCGACTTGTCAGGGCAAGATGGTGCCGGACATGGAGTTCGACCACGCCTTTGATATTGTTCGCGAATTGGGGAAAACCGCAGAGGGCGACGGTCTGAGCATTCAAGCGCTCACAGCGATTCACTGGGTGCACCGCGTGGGTGCGGCAGTGGTCACGCTGGTGTTGCTGATGTTGGCCGTGGGGTTGCTCAGGCAGCCGGCAACCAAGCCCTTGGGCTTTAAGGTGTTGGGTGTTTTGAGCTTGCAACTGGTGCTTGGCATCTCCAATGTGGTGTTCCATTTGCCTTTGCCTGTGGCTGTTTTGCACAATGGTGGCGCGGCGCTTCTGTTGGTGACACTTATCTTGGTAAACTACCGTCTTATCTCGACGCCACGCAGCTACTGAAATGCAAGCAGCCCCATTCCCGCAGTCCAAGTTCCTGCACGCCGCCCAGCAATACTGGGCGCTTACCAAGCCTCGTGTGGTGGCGCTGATCGTATTTTGCGCCGTTATCGGTATGTTCTTGGGTGTAGAGGGCTTGCCGCCCGTACAGCCCCTGCTGGTGGGCACAGTGGGCATCTGGCTGGTGGCGGGTGCCGCGGCTGCCGTGAATTGTCTGGTGGAGCAGCGTATTGATGCCTTGATGGCAAGAACCCGCGCGCGGCCCTTGCCACGTGGTGAACTCAACAACTTTCAAACCTTGGTTTTTTCAGGCTTGATAGGCGGTTTCGGTGTCTGGTTGCTGTATGTTTTCGTCAATCCTCTCACCATGTACCTTACATTGGCCACCTTTGTGGGCTACGCCATTGTCTACACCATCTTGCTCAAGCCAAATACTCCCCAAAACATTGTTATCGGTGGCGCATCGGGTGCCATGCCGCCAGTGTTGGGCTGGGCAGCGGTTACCAATTCCGTGACGGCTGAAGCGCTCGTTTTGTTCTTGATCATCTTCATCTGGACTCCACCGCACTTTTGGGCGCTGGCCTTGTATCGCACCAAGGAATATGAAAAAGCCGGTCTGCCGATGTTGCCGGTTACACACGGACCTGAATTCACCCGTTTCCATGTATTTCTCTACACCGTAATGCTCACCGGTACAACGGTGCTGCCGTTTGCCATCAAGATGAGTGGCTGGATTTACTTGGTGTGTGCGCTGGTGTTGGATGGCGTGTTTTTGTATTACGCCTGGCAGGTCTGGAAAAACTACACGGAAGCCATTTCAAGGCGAACCTTCGCTTTTTCAATCCTTTACCTCGCACTGCTGTTCGCGGCTTTGCTGGTTGATCACTACATCCGGCTATGAACAAGAAGTTGCTTTCAATTTTCGCCAGCCTGTTGCTGCTGGCAAGCTTGGGTGCGTGTTCCCCGGAGCCGGTAAAGTTCAAAAACACCGACATTACCGGTTCGGCCTTGAACCCTGACTTTTCATTGGTAGACCCTGCGGGAAAGCCGGTCAGTCTCTCAAACTTCAAGGATCAGGTGCTGGTGGTATTTTTTGGTTTTACACAGTGCCCTGATGTCTGCCCCACCACCTTGCAAACACTGACTCAGGTCATGGAGCGTTTGGGTAGCAAGCAAGAAAAGGTCAGTGTGGTGTTCATTACCCTTGATCCGGAACGCGACACGCCCGAGGTGTTGGCTCAGTACCTGCCGCAGTTCAATAAGCGGTTTCTGGGTTTGACAGGTTCGAAAGAGGCCTTGGCCGAGGCTGCAAAAGGCTACAGGGTTTTTTCTCAGCGTGTTGATGGGAAAACTGCAGGCAGCTATACTTTCGACCACACGGCCAGCGCCTATGTGATTGATACCAAGGGTGTTTTGCGCTTATTGGTACGGCATGCAGCAGCACCTGCCGACATTGAGAACGACATTGCCTTGCTGTTGCAAGGCAAGTGACCAAAGTGGCTTATGCGGATTCCAACATGAAGCCGCGCAGCTTTTTCATGGCCTGTTGCTCAATTTGACGAACCCGCTCTGCAGAAATACCAAGCTCCGCGGCCAACTCATGCAAGGTTTTTGCCTCGTCGCCAGACAACCAGCGCGCGGAAATAATGTTTTTTGCCCGTTCATCAAGCTGATTCAAAGCGTTTGCGAGCCCTTCGCTGTGCAGGGTCTCCATTCTGCGAGATTCCAGAATGTCAGTGGGTTCTGCTTTTTCTGCTTCAAGGTAGTGAATGGGGCTGAACGCATCGTCGCCGTCATCTGAGGGCAGTTCCATCGGAACGTCGCGACCTGACATCCGGGCTTCCATTTCCACCACTTCTTCAGGCTTCACATTCAAGCTGCTCGCCACTTCCTGAATTTGTTCGGGGGTGAACGTCTGACCGTGTTTTTTAAAGCTGTTCAAGTTGAAAAACAGTTTTCTGTGCGCTTTGGTGGTGGCGATTTTAACCATGCGCCAGTTTTTCAGTACGTATTCATGAATTTCCGCTTTGATCCAGTGCATGGCAAAGGACACCAGACGTACACCGCGATCGGGGTCAAACCGCCGGACTGCTTTCATCAGGCCGATATTGCCTTCTTGTATGAGATCGGCCTGAGCCAAGCCGTAGCCCATGTACTGGCGGGCAATGGCCACCACCAGACGCAAATGGCTGAGTACCAAACGCTTTGCAGCCTCGAGGTCGTTGTTTTTTGTCAACGCTTCAGCGAAAGATTTTTCTTCTTCGGGAGTCAGCATGGGGATGCGATTAACGGCGCGAATGTACGCTTCCAGGTTTCCAACCGGACCCGTGGCCATAGACCATGGGTCGCGTAGGGCAACTGCACGACTGGAAGAAATACTGGCAACAGGAAGCGCTTGCAAATCTGACATAGGTTTTAAAATCGCATCACAAAATCTAACAGAATATTAGCACTCTAGCGCAATGAGTGCTAAACGTCCACCCTCTAAATGAGGGAGTGCAGTGTTAAACTGGCAGCCATCGTTTTCAACCAGGAGCGTGGGTGCGCGAACCTCTTTACGTCGATTTAGATGGTACTTTGACCTACACTGATTTGTTGCTGGAATCAGCGCTGTTGTTGCTTAAGCGCAATCCGATGTCGGTTTTTCTGTTGGTCTGGTGGACGCTCTTGGGGCGAGCCAGACTGAAAGCTGAAATTGCCGCCAGAGTTGACCTGGATGTGACAATCCTGCCTTACAACACCGCACTCTTGAATAAATTGAAAGCGGAAAAGGCGGCCGGGCGAAAACTTGTACTTGCCAGCGCATCCAACCACAAATGGGTTGAGGCGATCGCACTGCACCTCAACTTATTTGATGACATTCTGGCCAGTGACGGCCAAAACAACTTGCGATCCAACAAGAAACGGGTGGCCATTGAAGCTCAGACGCAAGGGCAGCCTTATGCCTATGCAGGCAACAGCCGCGTCGACTTCCCTGTGTGGGCGGGCGCCAAAGAGGTGTGGGTTGTCAATGCCGGTTCAGCGACAGAAAAAGCGGCTTTAAAGAAATACCCGGGTGCCATTTGCATTCCGGCGCGTCCGGTGACCTTCAAAACTTTCATGAAGGCGCTTCGCTTGCACCAGTGGGCCAAAAATGCACTGATGTTCTTGCCGCTACTTGCTGCGCACAGTCTCAATGTTCAGAGTTGGCTGACAGTGCTGGTGGGGTTTCTGATTTTTGGGGCGTGTGCCTCAGCCACCTATGTGATTAACGATTTATGGGATCTGGCTTCGGACAGGCAACATCCCAGAAAGTGCGACCGGCCTTTTGCCAGTGCCCTGCTGCCCATTTCCACCGGGGTGATGCTGGTGGGGGTGTTGCTGCCTGGGTCCCTGATCGCTGCGGCCTGTTTGTCCACTCAATTTTTCTTGTTGGTGGCTTTGTATGTGGTCATCACCCTGTGTTACTCGTTTCGCTTGAAAAAAATTCCACTGCTTGATGTTGTTGTTCTGGCTATTTTGTACACACACCGCATTTTTACCGGCGGCGTGCTGGCAGGTCTGGCTGTGACCCATTGGCTGATGGTGGTGTCCCTGTTTATTTTTCTGAGCCTGGCCCTGGTAAAACGCTGCACTGAACTTGAATGGGTGCGGGAATCGGGGAAGCTGGATGCGGCGGGCAGGGGTTACAGGGTGGGCGATCTGAGTTATTTGGTCAGCATGGGGGTTGCCAGTGGTTTTGTTGCTGTGCTGGTGCTGGCCTTGTACATAGAAACCCAGCGCGGTTCCGTGGCCTATCCCAACGCAGGGGCATTGTGGTTTGTTTTGCCGGTCCTGATGTACTGGATCATGCGGTTGTGGATCAAGACCTCCCGCATGGAAATCCATGACGATCCGCTGCTGTTTGCAGCCAAGGACAGAAGCAGTTGGGGTGTGGCGGCATGCATTGGCGTAATTGCAATCATTGCCAGCGTGAAGTGGACATAATGGTGTGAGATGACAACAGACGACGCAATTGAAAATCGCTTCAAAGAACGCTTCTGGTGGGTTTTCGGGCTAACGCTCGGTTTGAAGCTTTGGTTGGCCGCGGGGTTTCCGTTTACCGGCGATGAGGCGTTTTTCTACCAATGGGGTGTTTATCCGGATTGGGGTTATTACGACCATCCGCCCATGGTGGGATGGCTGCTGTGGTTGTTGCGCCATATTTCTGATCATCCTCTGGCCTTGCGCCTTGCCACGGTCATGTTGTGGAGCCTGATTGCCTTGGGCGTGGTGGATTTGTTGAAGCGCATGTTGCCGCAAGCAGACATGGCCCGCGCTTACGGTCTGGGTATTCTGTTTTTGCTGCTGCCGTTTACTTGGGCTTTAAATGCAGTGACCACAGACACCCCCCTGATATTTTTCATGTTTTGTTCGGGTTACTGCTTCCTGAGAATGCAGGACGCAGGCAAATGGTGGTCTTGGGCCATGTTTTGCGGTGTATTTTTGGGTCTGGCCTTGTTGTCCAAGTTTTTTGCAGGTTTGCTGGCCATTGCATACTTCGTGGCTTGTTGCCGCAGCTTAAAGGGTTGGAAGCAACTGGTCTTGATTGCGTTGTGCGCATTGCCATTTTTTGCCATCAATATGGCCTACAACGCAACGCACTGCTGGAACAACGTCATGTTCAATTTGGTGAACAGGCATGAAGGCGCCAGCACTTCAGCAAAAACCATACTGGTTTATCTCGGCATGATGCTCTACCTCATTACCCCGTGGGTATTGTGGCAATTTAAAAGCGTTTGGTTTGAAAATCGCGCCAAGTGGGCACTTTACAGCCTGTTTTTGGTGCCTTTTGCCTTGTTTTTACTGCTGTCGTTTAAAAAAACCATCGGTTTGCATTGGGTGCTCGGGTTTCTGCCTTTTGTGTTTGTGGCCTATGGGCTGTTTGCCAACAGTGAGAACTTGAACAGGCAAAGCAAATGGACAGCATTGCTCGGTGTTCCGCATTTGCTGCTGCTTTCAGCTTTCATTGTGCCTTCAACAGATTTTTGGGTCGGGCGCAGCTTGCACGAAAAGGTTGTTTTTCACCGTGAAACGCCAGAAATTGTGCGGCAGTTGCGCCTGAATTTGCCGGCAGACGGAAAAATAGCCGCCTTCACCTATACACCTGCAGCCTTGCTTTCCTACCATGCAAAGGAATATGTGCCGGTATTGGGGCCCGGCAAATACCACGCCCGGCAAGATGACGTCATTGTTGATTTCAGATTGCTTGATGGCAAGCCCATCCGGGTGTTTGACAATCAGCCCATAGACCCTGCGAAAATCAAGGATTACTTCGAGTCTGTTTCTATGGGCGAATTTGAGGTAAGCGGGGTGAAGTTCTACTACGCCGATGGCAAGGCGTTCCAGTATCAGGCATTTCGCGACACAGCGCTAAAAACTGTGTTTGAAAAGTACTATCAGATACCGGCGTTCCTGCCGCGTTACGGATGTCAGTTTACCGAGCGCTACGGGTTTTAATCAGTGAATGGACCAGACTGTGCGTCGTACGGAGGCCCAAGCGCCCAGCATGACCAAGAATGTCCATGCGGACAGCCCCAGCAGCGTCCAGAGGGTTGCGGGCGCAGAAAAACGGAAGTGTGAGTCAAATTCACGAATGTAGCTGCCCACAGCTTGGTCTGCCGCCAACATGGACAGTAAAACGCCAATGTAGGCCATGCCGTAAGCCAGCAAGGACAGTGACAGCGCCCACCAGAGTGTGGGCCGGCCCACTTCAGCGTCGCTGGCCCCCAGCGCTTTCAAAACTTCCACTTCCTGCCTTTGGCCCACCAACTGAAGCCGCACGGTGTTGAAGGTGACAATCACCACAAGAATACCCACCAAGCCGCTGATGCCCAAGGCCAGTGCCTGCAAGCTGAGCAGCAGGGTTCTTAGGCGGCGTATCCATTGGCTGTCAAACTGGACATGTTCAACGCCTTGCAGTTTTTTCCAGTTGCTCACCCAGCCTTTCATGACGTCTTCATCAACTTCATTTCCCAAACGGAAACGCACCACCAAGGTGTAGGGCAGCGGGTTTTCCGGCAGGGCGTCAATCAGATCGGGAGATTGGCTTTGTTCCTTCAACAGGCTGAGCGCTTTGGTGGGGTCGATAATTTCTGCACCCGACACTGAACGCTCTCTCATGACGCGGGCCCGCGCATCTTCCACAATGGCCACCGGGGTTTTAGGCTTGAAAAAAATACTGATTTCCGGATCGCCTATCCAGCGGTCCATGGAGGGCAGCATGGCGGACAAACCCTGCACCAAAGACCAGGGCAGCGCCAATGCAATGCTCAAGACCAAGGCGTTCATCAGGTTGCCCAGCGGGTGTTCAAGCCAGGGTTTCATGCCTGACCGAATGGCAAACAGTTGCATCCGCAGCCATTTCTTCACAATGCATCTCCTTTGGCATCAAACAGTTCAAGTTTGCCGGCATTCAATTTCATTCGGTGAGTCCAGCCCTTGAAGCGTTCTGCATCGTGGGTCGCCACTAAAATAGTGACGTTGGCTTGGTTGAATTCGCGAAACAGTTGTGCGATTTTGTCTGCAGCCAGACCGTCAAGCTGTGCGGTGGGTTCGTCGGCAAGCAGTACCGCCGGACGATTGACAATGGCTCTGGCAATTGCCACCCGCTGTTGTTCTCCGCCAGACAGTACGCTGGGCAAAAATTTCGAGGCCTTGGCCAGCCCGACCCGGGTGAGGGCGGCGCTGACGCGTGCCTGAATTTCTTCGTTGGAATTGCCGGCAATGCGCATGGGCAGGGCTACGTTTTCAAAGCAGCTGCGGTTGGGCAGCAAAATAACGTCGTTGCCGATGTAACCGACTGAGCGTCGATAGTGTGAGCGGGCGGCGCGTGAAAGTTTGCTCATCGCCTTGCCGGTGACCGTGACTTCTCCTTTGGTCGGGATCTCGAATGAGGCGAGCAACCTGAGCAATGAAGACTTTCCGGCACCCGAGGGCCCTTCGATAATGACATAAGACTTGGCCGGTATTTGCAGGCTGATTTGATTTAAAGCGACGCTCTTGCCATAGCGCAGGCTAACGTCTTTGAGTTCTATCATCGGTTTTCTTCATCCAGACCTACCAGCGCGTTGGCATATTCCATGGCGCGGAACGGTCGTAAATCATCCAGTTTTTCGCCCACGCCAATAAAGGCGACAGGCACTCGCTGGGTCATGGCCATGGCGGCGAGAATGCCGCCCTTCGCCGTGCCGTCAAGCTTGGTGACAACCAGCGCAGTCACTCCGAGGGCGTCATTGAAGGCTTTTAGCTGCATCAGCGCGTTTTGACCGTTGGTAGCGTCAAGCACCAAAACAATTTCATGGGGGGCTTCCGGCATTGCTTTGGCCATCACACGTTTTATTTTTTTCAGCTCTTCCATGAGGTGCAGTTGTGTGGGCAGACGGCCTGCGGTGTCTACAATCAGCAGGTGCACATTGCGCGCAATGGCTGAACCCACGGAATCAAAGGCCACTGCAGCGGCATCTGCACCTTCTTGAGAGATGACTGTAATGTTGTTGCGCTCGCCCCAGACGGCGAGCTGTTCGCGCGCAGCAGCACGAAAGGTGTCGCCGGCTGCCAGTAAAATGGAGTAGCCGATGTCGCCATACCAATGGGCCAGTTTGCCGATGCTGGTGGTTTTGCCGGTGCCGTTTACACCCACCACCATCATGACCAAGGGACGCACCCGGTCGATACCCATGGATTGCTCCAGCGGGCGAAGCATTTCGAAAATGGCATCGCGCAGGGCAGTTTGAACCCCCTCTGATGAGTGGATGGATTGCGTTGCGACCTCTTCACGGATACGCTTCATCAGCGCCTCTGTGGCGGGCAGTCCGCAATCTGCGAGCAATAACCGTTCTTCGAGTTCTTCAAACAACGATTCGTCCACCACGCGACCGGTGAACATGCCGCTGATGCCTGAACGGGTTTTGCTCAGCCCCACCTTCAGCCGTGAAAGCCAGTCGTCTTTCTGCCCCGGCACTTTGGGTGTGGGCAGTGGGTTTTTTCCGTCCGAATTGGAGGGAGAATCAGATTTTGGGAAACCAAACATAGAGTCGTGTTGTCGCAGTTAAGCGCGGTGAGGCATCCGAGCAAAACCTGTCGGAATTTGCTTCAATAGCGCTGCCAGTATTGGCAAATTGAGTTTGATTCTACCACCCCGGAGGCATGATTTTGAAAATGAAGCAGTTGATGAATTTAAAGCGGGTTTTATCAGGCAGGGCGTTTCTGATGGCGGGCGTGACGGCGGCAGTGTTGCCGGGTGTGCTGATGGCCGCAGAGGCGCTTGGGGCGCTGCCCGGGGTTACGGAAATGCAATTGAAAAACGGTATGCGGGTCATTGTGAAAGAAGACCACCGGGCGCCCACGGTCGCGCACATGGTTTGGTACAAGGCAGGCTCCGTTGATGAAACAAACGGCACCACCGGGGTAGCCCACGTTCTTGAGCACATGATGTTCAAAGGCACCAAAAACCTGAAGCCGGGTGAGTTTTCCAAGAAAGTGGCTGCCATGGGTGGTCGCGAAAATGCATTCACCAGCCGCGATTACACCGCTTACTTCCAGCAAGTGCAGTCAAAAGACTTGTCTAAGGTCATGACCCTTGAAGCCGACCGTATGAACAACCTGATGTTGTCCAAGGCTGAGTTCGACAAGGAAATTCGCGTGGTGATGGAAGAGCGCCGCTTGCGCACGGAAGACCAGGCCAAGGGGCTGATGTATGAAAACCTGATGGCCAATGCCTACCAGTCCTCGCCTTACCGGGCGCCTGTCATCGGCTGGATGGCCGATCTGGAAACCCTGAGTTATTTGGATGCCAAGGCTTGGTATGACAAGTGGTATACGCCCTCAAACGCAATTTTGATTGTGGCGGGCGATGCAGACCCTAAAAAAGTGAAGCAATGGGCGGAAGACACCTACGGCAAGATCAAGCCGCGTGCCCTGCCGGAAAGAAAAACCCAAAATGAACCCAAGCAACTCGGGGTCAAGCGCTTTGCCGTGCAGGCGCCTGCGGAAAATCCGTACCTGATGCTGGCATTTCATGTGCCCAAACTCAACAACGTTGAGAACGATGTTGAACCGTATGCACTTGAGGTGCTCAGCGGTGTGTTGTCTGGTTACGACGGTGCACGTTTTGCACGTGAACTGATCAACGACAAGCGCATTGCCAACCAGGCCAGTGCCGGCTATGACATGACGGCCCGCGGCCCCAGCCTGTTTTTAATCGACGCTACCCCGGCGAAGGGTCAGAGCGTTGAGGCGATGGAAGCCGCCTTGCTGGAACAGATTCAGCGCATTGCCAAGGAAGGGGTTGAAGACAAGGAGTTGTCTCGCGTTAAAGCCAACTTGCTGGCTGATCAAGTGTATAAGCTGGATTCCGTGTTCGGGCAAGCCATGGAAATTGCCTCTTTTGAAATGGTGGATATTCCCTATGCGAAGTCTGTCACCGTCGTTCAGCGGTTGCGGGCAGTTACGTCTGATCAAGTGCGTGATGTGGCAGCCAAGTATTTTAATGAGCAGTCCATGACGGTGGGGCGCCTGATTCCTTTGCCAGTGGTCAATAAGCCGGCAGATAAGTCGAAAGCAGGTGGTCGTCATGGTTGAGCAGGTCAAACAAGCAGTGGTTACAGTTAAAAGCAGTGAAGGTGTCGGCATGAGGTTTGTTAAAGCGGTTTCATTTGCGCGGGGGTTTGTGTTGGTTCTGGCTGGCTTGGCGGGGGGGGCTCAAGCAGCCTTGCCCATTGAGAGTTGGAGTCTGGCGTCTGGTGGCCGGGTGATGTTCATGCGCGCCCCCGCCATTCCCATGGTGGACATTCAGGTTGATTTTGACGCAGGTTCGCGCCGTGAGCCCCCAGAAAAAAACGGTTTGGCCAGTTTTACACAGTCCATGCTGGACAAAGGTGCCGGCGGGCGCAAGGAAAGCGACATTGAAGACGCCTTGGCCGACGTGGGTGCCCGCATGGGCGGTGGGTCAGGTGCCGACAGGGCCAGTTTCAATCTGCGTACCCTGACCTCGGCGCAGGAATTGAACCGTGCCGTGGAAACCTTGGCCTTGGTGTTGCAAAAGCCTGATTTTCCTGCGGATGTATTGGAGCGCGAGCGGGCCCGGTCAATTGCCAGCATCCGTGAAGCCAGCACAAAACCAGAGTCAATTGCCAACAAGCGCTTCATGGCGTTGATGTATCCGGGGCATCCGTATGGCCGCAGTGCCACTGAAGAAACCGTGGGTCGCATCGCTGTGGAAGACTTGAAGCGTTTTTACGCTGAAAACTACACGGCAAAGCGTGCCGTGGTTTCAATTGTGGGCGATCTGGACAGAACGCAGGCTTCGCGCATAGCAGAGCAATTGTTGGCAGGGCTTCCAGCCGGTGTGGAGCCGCCTGCGCTGCCCGCGTTGCAGATGCCTGCACAAGTAGAAGAGCGCATTGCCCATCCGTCCTCACAAAGCCATATTTTGGTCGGCTTGCCCGCCCTGCAACGTGGCGACCCCGATTTTTTCCCGTTGGTGGTGGGTAACTATATTCTGGGTGGCGGCGGTTTCGTGTCCCGGCTGATGTCTGAAGTTCGCGAAAAGCGGGGGCTTGCCTACAGCGCCTACGCTTATTTCTCACCGATGGTGCAGTTGGGGCCGTTTGAAATGGGCTTGCAGACCCAAAAAGACCAGACCAACACTGCGCTGGCGGTAGCACGGGAAACACTGAATAAGTTTTTGCAAGACGGGCCGACCCCCAAGGAGTTGCAAGCAGCCAAATCCAATTTGGTGGGTGGCTTCCCGTTGCGTTTGGACAGCAACAAGAAATTGCTGGATCAGATTTCAACCATTGGCTACTACCGTTTGCCTGAAGACTACCTCGACCAATGGACGGCGCAAGTGGAAAAAGTGACAATCGCGCAGATTCGCGATGCATTTTCCAGACGTGTGAAGCCCGAGCACCTGGTCACAGTGATTGTTGGGCAGGGGAGTTGAAGGTTTTTGGCGCTTGAAAAAAACGCTGCCCGACCGGGTGGCAAATCTGCAAAAACAGGTCAGGTACGCATCATTGGCGGTCAATTTCGCCGGACGGTGCTGCCTGTGCCTCCTGTTGAGGGTCTCAGACCCAGCCCAGACCGGGTCCGGGAAACACTGTTTAACTGGCTTGGGCAAACATTGCCAGCGATCCATGTGCTCGATGCCTTTGCCGGTACGGGTGCCCTCGGGTTTGAAGCCGTGTCCCGCGGTGCGGCCCAAGTGGATTTTTTTGAAATCCACCCTCTGCTGTGCAGGCACCTAAAAGAAAGCGCAAAACTGTTGCAAACTCGCAGTGAAGCGACCTTAAATCTCCAAATTTATGCCACAGACGTGATCAAAGCACTGAATCAGGTTCAGAACGCCCCCATGTTTCTGTATGATCTCATCCTGCTTGACCCGCCCTTCGGCTCAGATAAGCTTGCACAGGCCATGCCTTTGTGTGTTTCTCGCCTCGCGCAGGGTGGCATGTTGTATGTGGAATGGCAAAACTCGCTTGAAACTGATGCAGTTTTGAGCCAGTTGGTGCTATCTTTAAATTTAGAGGTTTATCGAGCTGACCGCGCAGGGCAAGTACATTTTCACTTGCTTCGTCGGGCAGACACCTGAATTCAGGCTTTGCAGTCTGGGTTTTGTAATGTGGCCTGTCGCTTTGGCCTAGGAGATCACGTATGAAAATCGCTGTTTACCCCGGTACCTTCGATCCGTTCACCCGAGGCCATGAAGACTTGGTGCGCCGTGCCGCCAAGATTTTCGACCGTGTTGTGGTGGGTGTTGCTGACAGCAAGAGTAAAAAGCCGTTTTTCGACTTGAAAGAAAGGGTCGAAATCGCCACCGAGGTTTTGGCGCATTATCCCAACGTCAGTGCTGTGGGTTTCTCGGGGCTGCTTAAGGATTTCGTGCGTGAACAAGGTGCCGACGTCATTATTCGTGGTTTGCGCGCCGTTAGCGACTTTGAATATGAATTTCAGATGGCCGGCATGAATCGCTATTTGTTGCCGGATGTCGAATGTCTGTTTTTAACGCCATCTGACCAGTATCAGTTCATATCCGGCACCATCGTGCGTGAAATCGCAACCTTGGGTGGCGATGTCAGCAAGTTTGTGTTTCCTTCCGTTGAGCGTTGGTTGAAAGAAAAGATGGCGGATCAGGCCGCCGTGCGCGCCCAACTAGAGGCAATTGAACAGGCCAACAACGGTTAAAACACTGTGGCGCTCATTATTACGGATGAATGCATCAATTGCGACGTGTGCGAGCCCGAGTGCCCGAACGGCGCAATTTCCATGGGCGAAGAGATTTACGAAATTGATCCGAACAAGTGCACGGAGTGCATAGGTCATTTTAATGAGCCCCAATGCGTGGTGGTTTGTCCCGTCGAGTGCATACCGGTAGATCCAGCCCACATAGAAAGCCAACCACAGTTGTTGGCGAGATTTTTTCTACTTCACCCGGACAAAACACCCCAGATGCCCGGTCAGGCATAAAGAGCTATTCGCAGAGCAGGTCTGGAGCGTTGCCCGCCAGTTTTTTTCTTTTCAGGTCAAACCAACCCGACTGCCAGACCCAGACATTTGCATTTTGATCGGAACTTTGGCAGCTCAGCCTCCAGTCCTGAGCCTTTGCCAACAGGGCTTCGCTGCCTGAAATAGATTCAGGGCGTATTTTTATGCTTTGCAGCGCCAAGTCCACTGTGGCGTTGAAAGTCCAAGCTTCGGCTTGCTCATGGGTGTAGGTCCATTCCGCCTTTTTTGCGCTTAGCCTGCCATCAGCCCATTCAAAGTTGGCCCGTCGCACGCTCAGTGCTGCCTGATGATCGTCTGGTGCATCTTCCCGCCGTACATAGGCGCGAAACTGTTGAAGCTCCCAACTCGGTGCCTTGATGCTGGGAAGTGTCATCGCGTCAATTGCTGCTGTTGCGTACCAAGGAAAATCAAGAAAATCACCGCGTGCACTGGCTTCCAGACTTTCCAGTTGCAACTTTTCGCCTGTGAGGGTCAGCTTGGCTTGAAGTTGTGCATTCCAGGCGTTGTCGTTCGGTGCGCCGGCGCGAATGGCGACATAGGAGCTTGCCTCGCCATCGGTTTGCAGTTGCAGGTCGTCAATCAAAAATTGATTGATCTGGCCTGTGGCTGAGATAGTTTGGAGCCGCGAGTCTTTGATGCTGAGATGCTTGGGTAGCCTCAAAGGGCGCTTTGTGTCCGAGCGTAGTTTTTTCAGGTGCAGCAGCGTCCAGTCGCCTTCCGCGTCTTTCTCCGCCCTAAAAACAGTTTGTTTCAAATTGAGCGAAACGGGAAACAAGTCGCCTTGCAACCATTGTGAGTAATTGAATTCTAGGCTGACCAGGCCCGCATGAACAATGGGTTGCTTCGTGATTGCACTGTTGATTTGCACGTTGATTAAGCGAACCTTCGGACTCGGCAACATTGAAACCACAAAGCTTTCCGCCTTGAATTCAATGGATCTGCCTTCTTCCACACCTAAAGCGATGGGTTTGAGCAGAAAAGATGGCATGTAGACCCCATGCCACAGCATGATGGCTGCGGCCGTGCTGCCCAACAGCAAAACAATGTTTTTTAGAACCCGCCCCCAACGCAACGGCCTTGGGGTTGAAGTGGGAGGTTGGTTTGCTGAAAGCGCCATCAGAGCCCTTGAATGCGAACGGTTTTTGGCGAGTTGCCAGATGATGCGACGCCTTGTGCAATGGATTGAAATGACAATCAGCCAATCAAGCCGACGATGCTCACTATAAACCAGATTTCATCTGTTATGAATTGCCCCAAAACAAGCCTTATCCTCTTGCTATACCTCATTTATAAGAGGGGGATAATGCCGAAGGTCTTATGTTTCTAACGCATAACACGTTGGTTGCGACTCCATTTTGTCGCTGTATGGGGTTTTATTGCGTTCAGGGGGTAGTCTTGGAAATCAAGCACTTGGTATTTATTGATAGCCGTGTCTCGGACTACCAGCTACGGTTTTCCCGGTGCACTCTACTTGGGCAATGCGGTGCTCAATGGCAGTAACCTGCCTGACTATCAGACTCAGCTTGAGTTGCTTGGCGCATCCCTGATTGACTACGGCGACATTCTTTTATATGGCTGCAATGTTGCCCAAGGCCCAACCGGCCTGAGCTTTGTTAATGAGCTGGCCAGGATCACCCGGGCGGATGTGGCTGCCAGCACTAATCTCACCGGCAAGGGTGGCGACTGGACACTTGAAGTGGCCACACAGGCGATAGAAACTCTTAGCCTTGAATTTTCAAACTACGCATCTTCTCTGGAAACGCTGTACGGCTCGGGCGCTGATGACTACTTGGGTTGAACGGTTTTTGACGACGCCTTGTTTGGTTTCGATGGTTTTGACAGGCTTTTAGGTTATGTGAATTCTGAGAGCCGTGGCGATGATTATCTGGATGGTGGCGCAGGCGGTGACATTTTATCGGCCAATGCGTATGGCTCCAGCACCCTGATAGGTGGTGACGGCAACGACTACATTGAGAGTTATGGCGGACTCAGTTTTGCCACAGGCGGAGCCGATTCCGACACCTTCATTTTGGTACAAACGGCACTGACTGACCATTACAACCTGACCATCACCGACTTTGAGGTGGGCAAGGATCAAATTGACCTGACCCCCATTGTTACTTACGGCCTTAGCCAATATTCAGGCGGCAATCCGTTCAAGGCCAGCCTTGGATTTTTGCGTATCAGGCAAACTGGCAGCGACACGCTGATTGAGTGTGACCGGGACGGTCTGTCCGGCTCAGGCTTCGATTGGCAAACCATTTTCAGGCTCAACAACCTGACTGCCGACAGTCTGGGGCAAAACAATTTCTCTGGTGGTCTGGTTGTTGGAACGGCCAGCAACGACACCTTGTCCGGTGGTTGGACCAACGACACCATCAATGGCGGTGGCGGTTCTGATTCACTGGCTGGCGGCGAAGGAAACGATAGCTTGTTCAGTGGTACCGGCAACGATTATGTAGACGCTGGTGCGGGTAATGATCTGATTGTGGGTGGTGACGGCGCTGGCGATGACACTTACCTTTGTGGTGAAGGTTCGGATACCTTGCGTTACACCAGTGCGGTTCAGACCATTACCCGAAGACGGGTAAAGCCCCGGGGTTTAGCCCAGGGATGGATAGCGCTGGTGACGTAGTCGGCTGATCGGATGTGGTTTTGCTTTGAGGTGCTGGATACAATACCGGTATGCAACGACTTCAAGCCTTCAAGTTCGAACTGATGCCCAATGGTGAACAGCAGCGCCAGATGCGCCGCTTTGC
>JAJTDO010000056.1 GCA_021300475.1 Burkholderiales bacterium
CTCAAGCTTTGGTGAACGCAAAGAAGGCGGTTTCGGTGCACGTCGTGAAGGCGGTTTCAACAGCGACCGTCGTCCTTCAGGCCCCTCAAGCTTTGGTGACCGCAAAGAAGGCGGCTTCAACAGCGACCGCCGTCCTTCCGGTCCTTCCAGCTTCGGCGACCGCAAGCCAACAACCTGGGCTGCAAAGCCTGCAGGCGACCGCCCTCGTTTTGGTCGCCCCAGCGATTGGAGCACCGAAGGCAACACGCAGCGCAAGCCCAAGTTTTCAGAAAGCTGAAATCTTGAGCACCTGATGTGAATTTCAAGGCTCGTCCCTTGAAGCCATAAGGCAATCAGAGAACACCAACAGTGCGAAAGTGCTCTTGGTGTTTTTTTATGGCTTAAAAGACATTCACTGTGGCGCACACCCAAGCCGCCACGGCTTGGGTATCATCGAGGTTCGCGCCAACAAACAGAGAAAAAGATGCTCGGACAAAAGCCTGAAAATGCCACTTTCATTTTTGAATCCAACATTCACATGCGCTGGGGCGACATGGATGCCATGGGTCACATCAACAACACCGTCTACTTCCGGTTTTTAGAGCAGGTGCGCTGCGATTGGCTAGACAGCCTGTCCCATGGCATTTCAATGGAAGAAGACTGCGGACCGGTTCTGATCAACACCAGCTGTACTTTTCTTCTGCCCATGCACGCCCCTGGCGTGGCCATCGTCAAAATGTTTGCAACGCCTCCCGGCAAAAGCAGTCTGGAGACGTTTTATGAAATAAGCCTGGAAGGCGATGACCGCCTGTTTGCATGCGGTTCGGCAAAAATGGTGTGGATAGACTTCGCCACTGAAAAGTCTACGCCCATTCCTGAAAATTTGTTAAATCTCTTGCCTGTCTGATTGAGGTTTGTAGCGCTTGCACATCGGAGCATGCAATTTATTCTCCGTGAAAAAAATTCAATGCTTAAAAAATCAAGGAACCAAACTACACTGGAAGAACTCTTACCAAGTACGCGTATTCGCTAAAAGCAGCACCCAAGGCGGCTCAGCGCAAAGTAAGAAAAAAAACTACAAACCAAAAACGCCATTCACCGACACTCACAATAGAAACCTGCCGACTCAAGTTTTTTGGGAGGGGTATACACTCTTCTTTAACGAGACTTTGTTTCATAACAAAGCAAAGAGTCGGTCACAAAGCGATCCTTTGATGACCGGTCCGACCAAGAATAGTTGGGTGGGAGTGATGCAACCGGTATCCGGCAACAAGTCCGAGAACCAGATGCAATCAAAGCCGAACGACCGAAGAAGACAGAGCTTCGGTCGTTTTATTTTTTTCTGCGCCCTATTTTCTTTTTATCAAAGTCCTCTTAGCATTAGCGCACTTAAAAGAGGAGCTCACTTGTGAAACTCACCCACGTAATACTAGGATGCACAGCCGTTTTGGCGAGCGTGCTTATATTCTTGCCCACCAAGGCGCAACCTGTCGCCTGGACACCGCCCCCCGCCCCGGACACCAGCAAAGGCCGGTTTGCAGAAAATCAGCACTTGGCAGCCTTAAAGCGCCTCGGGCAACACTTAAAGATTGCAGGACCGGAAGCCATTGTGGTGGACGCTAACAAACGCGTCATCACAGGGTTGGCCGACGGTCGAATTGTCCGATTCTCAAGCGACTTTCAAACCATGGAAATCTTGGCCGACACAGGCGGTCGCCCTCTGGGTATGGCATTTCACCCTGACGGCCGCCTCATTATTGCGGATGCAAAAAAAGGTTTGCTGGCGCTGGATCCGCAAACACAAGGACTGGGTTTACTGACGAATGAAGCGGACGGCGTAAAAGTAGGCTTCGCGGACGACGTGGCCGTCAGCAGCGACGGTCAGTTCGCTTATTTTAGCGATGCCAGCACACGCTGGGGGTATGGCAAAGACGCGCAAGCCGTCATGGAGCATGGTGGCGACGGACGCCTGCTGCGCTATGATTTCGCCACGCAAACCACCACCACGCTGATGAAGGGGCTGGAATTTGCCAATGGCGTGGCTCTGGGGCCGAACGAGGATTGCGTTGTCGTCAATGAAACCGGTGCCTACCGGGTGGCAAGACTGTGGCTGAAAGGCGAGAAAGCGGGCCAGCGCGACTATCTCATTGAAAATCTGCCCGGACTGCCAGACAACATCACCTTCAATGGCAAAGACCGCTATTGGTTGGCACTTTACTCGCCCCGCAACCCGCTGCTGGACCTGCTGGCGCAATTCCCGGAAATGCGCAAGGCCTTGATTCGTGCACTGGATTTCATTCCCAAGCCGGTTGAACACAGAGCCATGGCCCTGGGGTTAAACGAAGTGGGCAGCGTTGTTGCCAACCTTCAAGACAACGGTTCGGACAACTACTCGCCAATTACCTCGGTGCGTGAGTCAGGAGACTCCTTGTATTTTGGTTCCCTGAGTCAAAACAGCATCGCAGTAATGCCCATGCAGGCCGTTAAAAATTTAATTTCACTCACCCCCCCTTGAAAATTTAGACATTCGTCACTATTATTAGCACTCGTCAGGGGTGAGTGCTAACAACTTCAATTTTGCGGCGCTCTTCCTGAAATGGGCCATCCCGTTTCGAAACTTGTCGGTTATTTCTTTTAAAAAAATTAGGAGTATTAGTCCATGAAAATTCGTCCGTTGCACGACCGTGTAATCGTGAAGCGCCTGGACAACGAGCGCAAAACAGCATCAGGTATCGTTATTCCTGACAACGCAGCAGAAAAGCCTGATCAAGGTGAAATTCTGGCGGTAGGCCCTGGCAAGCGCGATGACAGCGGCAAATTGATTGCCATGGATGTCAAAGTCGGCCAGCGCGTGCTGTTCGGCAAATATGCCGGTCAATCCGTGAAAATCGATGGCGAAGAAGTTCTCGTCATGCGTGAAGAAGACATCATGGGCGTGATCGAGGGCTGATTGCTCTCACGCCTTTTACTGCAACAACATTTATAGAGAGATTCGAAAATGGCTTCAAAGCAAGTATTTTTCGGTGACGATGCCCGTTCCCGCATGGTGCGTGGCGTAAACATTCTGGCCAATGCCGTGAAAGTAACCCTGGGCCCTAAAGGCCGTAACGTGGTTCTGGAGCGTTCATTTGGTGCCCCCACTGTTACCAAGGATGGCGTTTCTGTTGCCAAGGAAATCGAACTGAAAGACAAGTTCGAAAACATGGGCGCACAGATGGTCAAGGAAGTTGCTTCCAAAACTTCAGACAACGCTGGCGACGGTACAACCACCGCCACCGTGTTGGCCCAGGCAATTGTTCAGGAAGGCATGAAGTATGTTGCAGCCGGCATGAACCCGATGGACCTGAAGCGCGGTATTGACAAAGCGGTCATTTCCGCCATTGAAGAGTTGAAAAAGCTCTCCAAGCCTTGCACCACCAACAAGGAAATCGCTCAAGTCGGTTCTATCTCCGCCAACAGCGATGCATCCATTGGCGACATCATTGCCAACGCAATGGCAAAAGTGGGCAAGGAAGGCGTGATCACCGTTGAAGACGGCAAGTCACTGGACAACGAGCTGGACGTGGTTGAAGGTATGCAATTCGACCGTGGCTACTTGTCGCCCTACTTCATCAACAACCCCGAAAAGCAAGTCTGCATTTTGGAAAACCCCTTCATCTTGTTGTTCGACAAGAAGGTTTCCAACATTCGCGATCTGCTGCCCGTGCTCGACCAAGTGGTCAAGCAAGGCCGTCCTTTGCTGATCATTGCTGAAGACGTCGAAGGCGAAGCCTTGGCAACTCTGGTTGTGAACAACATTCGTGGCATTTTGCGCACTTGCGCAGTCAAGGCCCCAGGCTTTGGCGATCGTCGCAAAGCCATGTTGGAAGACATCGCAATTTTGACTGGCGGCACCGTCATCGCAGAAGAAGTGGGCCTGAGCCTGGACAAAGCCACATTGCAAGACCTTGGTCAGGCAAAGCGCATTGAAATCGGCAAAGAAAACACAACCATCATTGATGGCAACGGCGATGCAGTTTCAATTGAAGCCCGCGTCAAGCAAATTCGCATTCAGATCGAAGAAGCGTCTTCTGACTACGACCGTGAAAAACTGCAGGAGCGCGTTGCAAAACTCGCCGGCGGTGTTGCCCTGATCAAGGTTGGCGCAGCCACTGAAGTGGAAATGAAAGAGAAGAAAGCCCGCGTTGAAGATGCATTGCACGCAACCCGTGCAGCCGTGGAAGAAGGCATTGTGCCAGGCGGTGGCGTTGCCCTGCTGCGTGCCCGCATCGCGGTTGCTGGCTTGAAGGGTGACAACCCTGACCAAGACGCAGGCATCAAGATTGTTCTGCGCGCCATGGAAGAGCCTCTGCGCATGATCGTAACCAATGCAGGCGATGAGTCTTCAGTGGTGGTGAACAACGTGCTGGCCGGTTCAGGCAACTACGGCTACAACGCCGCCACTTCAGTCTATGGTGACATGGTTGAAATGGGTGTGTTGGATCCAACCAAAGTGACACGCACTGCGCTCCAAAACGCAGCTTCCGTGGCTTCTTTGATGCTGACAACCGACTGCATGATTGCAGAACTGCCGGATGACAAACCTGCTGGCGGCGGTATGCCAGGTGGTATGGGCGGCATGGGTGGCATGGGCGGTATGGACATGTAATGTCCATGGGGTTGATTCTTTTTGGAATCAACCTTCGCAGCACCTACAAAAAACCCTTGGGCGAGCAATCGCCCGAGGGTTTTTTTTATGCTCAAAACACAAACAAAAAACATACGTAAGAAAAAACCTGACATACCAACATCTCAAAAACTACACCTCAAACGGCCACATTGTTAAACCCGATTTAACAATTCACTGAGTTTCAAAACCCTCAGAAAAAGCGATCCTGAAAGCACGGAAAAACGACTTCAGAGGGCAGCATGACCAACGGCAAAACACTTAAAAACACCCGCGTTATTGGTGCATTTTTAGGCGCTTTCCTGATGTCAGCAGCTCTGTTCAATTCAACACCGAAGGCCTGCGCTGACTCGGTTGTAGAGACAGCCCACCATGAGCACGCTGAAGCGTTCAACCTGGGTTCATTGTTCGGATCCGACGACATCACCTTCGAAAACTTCCCGATGGCGCCTGTTGAAGAACTGGCAAAGCAAATGGCTGCGAATTTACAACCTGGCATTAAAAATCCGATTCACGTGGTCAGCGTTTTCCGTAAAGAACTCACACCGCTGGCCGCTGTTTCAAAAACTGCCGGCATGTGCATTATCGTTTTGAACAAGAACCCTGACGGTTGGGCGCAATGGAACCGCTTCTTCAAAGAAATTGACGACAGCGAGCGCATGAACATGGTGGAAGTTTCAATTGCACATGAAATCGGTCACTGCGCTGATGTTCAGACCAGCAGGGAAGCCGGCATTGATCTGTCCAAAAAAACCGCCCTCTCCGGCGAAGTATTTGCAGATATTTTTGCCAGTCTGTATGCAAAAAGTGAAATGGGCGAAAGAAGCCAAACGGCCTTGAGCACCCTGAACCACGTTCGCAGCGAGTTCTCTTTTACCGAATCCAGCCACGCAACCGCTGACAAATTGCAAGCGCTGTCTTCAAGGATTGAGGCCTTCGGCCTGCAAAAAACGGCCGCCAGTCGCCTGACTCAGTTCGCTTTCGAACTGAACCGCTCACTGTCTATTTGATAAAACTCCACAAACATTTCAGATCAATACTTTCCGGAACAAACGCAATGAACCCAACGCTACTGCCCCTTCAGAAATCAACCATCGACACATTGAAACTTCTTTTGTTGTCCGTTTGCACCTGTGTGGCATTGAGTGACGTCGGCAATGCGGGCACCCGTGAGGCCTCCAATGCAAAAGCAAGCAGCGACGTCCTGTCGCTTGAATCCGTCACGGCCATGGCAGAGAAAGTGGCCAAACAGCAGCAAGCGGGTGTGAAGAAACCCATTTATGTCGTTAATGTTTTCAGGACAGAAAAAACACCGATCGCAGCAGTCAGCGACATGGAAAACATGTGCATTCTGGTGATTAATAAAAATCCGGCAGGCTGGGCCGCCTGGGATGAGTCTTTCAAGGCTCTTGATGACAAACAGCGCATGGCGTTTGTACACAATGCGCTCACACAAGAGACTCAGGCTTGCGCAAAGCCAAGCCAGGAAGCCAGATCAAACGGATTTCCAAAGTTGGCTTTGTCCAACGCTGTTGCAAAACACTTGGATGCGGCATCAAGCAAATTCACCGCCGCTCACGGCTTTTCAGGCAATGGCCTGTTCCACAGCGCAATCGCCATGGAAATCAGGCACGTTTCACCGCGTTAAACATATCCGTGCCTAGACGGTAGCGCGGCCTACCGAGTAGTAGGAGAATCCGCGCTTGCGCATACGGGCGGGTTCATAGAGGTTGCGTCCGTCGAATACCACCGGTTGTGCCAACTGTGCTTTGAGACCATCGAAGTCTGGCGCGACAAAAGTTTTCCACTCCGTGCAAATACAAAGCGCATCCGCACCACGAAGCGCCATCTCCTTGGTTCCGCACAACACCAGCGCAGGATGATCTGCGTAAATACGCTGAGTCTCTTCCATGGAGACAGGGTCAAACGCTTGAACTTTTGCACCGGCCTTCCACAATGCCTCCATCAAAACCCGTGAGGGCGCCTCTCGCATGTCATCGGTATTCGGCTTGAAAGACAAGCCCCACAACGCAAAGGTCTTGCCCTCTACATTGCCTTCAAAATGCTTCATGATTTTGCTGAACAAAGTGGTTTTTTGCTCTTCATTGCGAGACTCAACGGCTTTTAGTACCCGGGCATCGAAATTGATGGTTTCTGCGCTTCGTATCAATGCCTGCACATCCTTGGGAAAACAGGAGCCTCCATAACCCAAACCCGGATAAATAAAATGGTAACCAATTCGCTGGTCACTACCAATGCCCTTGCGCACAGCTTCAATATCGGCACCCAGCAATTCCGCAAGGTTCGCCATTTCATTCATGAAACTGATTTTAGTTGCCAACATGCAATTGGCTGCATATTTGGTGAGCTCTGCACTGCGCACATCCATCACAATGATTTTTTCATGGTTGCGGTTGCTTGAAGCGTACAATTCGCGCAGGGTTTCTTCAGTGTCGCTGCTGCTGGTGCCAATCACAATCCGGTCAGGCTTGCTGGCGTCTGCAACCGCAGAGCCTTCCTTTAAAAACTCGGGGTTGCTGGCAACATCAAAGGTCAAATCGTCTTTGCCGCGGGCCTTCAGCACTTCATGAATTGCAGCGGTGACTTTGTCTGCCGTACCCACTGGAACGGTGGACTTGTTAATAACGATCTGATGACCCTCCATGTGTTGCGCAATTGAACGGGCCACCGCCAACACATACTTCAAGTCTGCGGAACCGTCCTCATCCGGCGGAGTACCCACAGCAATGAACTGGATGCCGGAAAACCTGACCCCCTCTTCCGCGCTGGAAGTGAAATGCAAACGACCGGCAGACACACCCTCTTTCACCAGATTTTCCAGGCCAGGTTCGTAAATGGGAATTTGCCCCAACTTCAGGCGCGCTATTTTTTCTTCATCGACATCCACGCACATCATTTCATGACCCGCTGCCGCCAACACGGCAGCCTGAACCAAGCCCACATAACCGATGCCAAAAATACTTGCTTTCATGCCTTGTTCCCATATTCCTTAAATGCCAATCGCCAAGTTATACCAGATGCGCATTAAATATTGAAAATATCCGTCTGATAATAAAATCCTGTTTCAAGACACCCGCTCAACCTGCATCTCGCCCGAAAAACACGCGCCAGGCGCCAAGACCATCGGCTTTGCGGCCACAACAGGTTCTACACATAAAAACCGCCGCCAGTCTTGCGGCGGCATGTCTGGAAACTCAAGGGCCAACTCTGCACCCGGATTCCACACCATCCAGTTGTCAAAGCGCTGCGAGCTTATTTTCAGGCGGTTTGCACCGTCCTCCAACACCAAAGCCGGCGCGCTCAAATACAAACGCTCAAAGGCCTGCCCTTTTAAAAATCCTGCTTCCGGAATATTTGATGCCCCATAGCGATCTTCAAATGCGACAGTGCTGAGTCCATGCAAAGCAACCTGCGTCACATCTTCCACGCGAAAATACGGATGCAGTCCTCCGGTGAAATCAAAAGTCTCTGAACCCGAATTTTCAATGCGATATACCATGGAAAAAAGCGGTGCCGCAGATTCCGGCGTATTAGTCAGCGCGGCACTCAGGGTCAGTCTGGCATGCCCAAACCACAACTGCGCCGGGTCTGGAAGCAACTCCAACGTGAATCTCGCAGCACTGTCCGCTTTCGAAACGCAAGTCCACAACTGCTGACGCACCAAGCCATGCTTGGGCCCAGCCCCTTTGTTGGCAAATTGCGGGAACATCACCGGAACCCCTCCACGCGCTGGTTTGCCTTGTATTTGCAAATGCGCAGGGCTTAAATAAAAAAGTGGCGCACCTCCGAAATTCGCGTTCAGCAAATGCGCACCAGTAAAATTCCAATCCACTTAGGTGACCCTCTTAAAAACCAGATCAGTTCGACAGTCCGGTGCGTTACAATTGAAGTGCGTTGATCAGGGCTCACCACTGAGACCCCTCACCACTGTCTGCCCACCAACATTTGGGAATGGAAAGTGTAGAACCGCAACCATCGCGCTGTCCATTGAAACGACCATTGCATGCAAAGCACCTGTAAAAAACAATCGACCCTACGCATGACAGCCGGCTTGAAAGGCTGGTTTTTTTTGCTGGTGATGTTGCTCTTGGCTCCACACGGCAACGCACAAATATCACCAGCAGACAGTCGCCTGAAAAACGACCTGAAAACGATTCTAGAATACGAAACCCGCCTGAAAGCGGCAACGACCGAGGAACAAGCCGACATACGAAAAGCTTTGCGGCAGTGGGAAAACCAGACGGGGCAAAACGCCATTGAACAAAGTCTGGCGAACCACCTCACACAACTCACGCCACAACAAAGCAAGTTGCTCTGGTTCTGGAGCAACCACTTCAGCGTTCATGCCCAAAAAGGTCGGGTACGACTGATGCTGGCATCGCTGGAAAGCGATGCCATCGCCCCACGCGCCGAAAGCCGTTTCCCCGATCTGTTGAGACATGCGGCCCTGCACCCGGCCATGCTGATCTACTTGGACAACACCCAGAACCGCAAAAACAAAACCAATGAAAATCTGGCCCGTGAAATTCTGGAACTCCACACTTTGGGGGTCAATGGCGGCTACCAGCAAAACGATGTTTTACAACTAGCGGCAGCACTCACTGGCATTGGCATTGCCGATCTGGATAAAAAAAACACCCATCTGTTGTGCCAGCCACCTGAATGCATTGCCTTGAACCCCTACGGAACCGTTCTGCGCCCCAAAGCGCACGCAACCGGTCCAAAAACACTGTTAGGCAAAACCTACCCAGATCGGGATGGACTCGCCATTCTGGAGATGCTCAACGACCTGGCCCTGCACCCGAGCACCGCCAAGCGCCTGAGCCTGAAGCTCAGTCAATATTTTTTGGGTGATCACCCCAGCGCTTCAGAGGTCAACAACATAAGCGAGAGTTACCTCAACAGCGGCGGCGATTTGCGCCAAGTGCTGGCCACCATTAAAAGCGCACAAGCGCGAATGAAACCCGCCGAATCACGGCTGAAAGATCCCTTCCTGTTTTTGACGGATGCCATTCGCGCCCTGAGGCCCGAAGCGTTCGCCGACCAAAACATCAACACGCGCCCTATTGCCAACGCCCTTAAAAATCTTGGCATGCCGCACTTTGGGCGCATCAGCCCCGACGGCTACCCTCTGATCTCAGACGCATGGAACAACAACACCACACTGTTGCAGCGCCTGCAAATCAGCAGACAAATCATCAACCAGTATCCGCGCATCTGGCCTGACAGCTCGGGCCGGACCGAGTTCAAGGAACTGGTGGATAGAATCGAACCACGACTTAGCCCTGAGAGCGCTGCGGCCATCAGGGAATTCAAACCCCGTCCTGCCGAATGGCTCACCATGGCGTTGATGACGCCTGAATTCATGTTTCACTAAGGCGCCCCCCCATGCATCATTTCCAACACAATCGCCGAAAACTGTTGTGCAGCGGACTCAGTGCCTGCGGCTTGTCGGCCGTTAGCCAACTGGGATGGGGTGCCGAGAATGCCGGTGGAAAATCCCCCAGACTACTTTTTGTATTTTTGCGGGGCGCCTGCGACACCGACAGCGTTCTGTTTCAGGCTGACAATGCCTTCTACCACGATGCCAGACCCTCAATCGGCATTGGCCGCCCGGGGTTGGGTGACAACCTGCTTGAAATTGCCCCGGGTTGGGCGCTGCATCCGGCCATGAGCGCAATTTCTCCGTTGATTGAGCAAAAGCAATGGGCCTTCGTCCCGTTTTCAGGCAGTGGAGACAACTCTCGCAGCCACTTTAAAGCGCAAGACACCATGGAACTGGGGTTGGGGCTCAACTATAAGGAAGGCTCAGAGCAAGGCCTGCTCAATCGCATCTTGCAGGAACTTCAAGGAGGCGAAAAAAACAAGCAGCCCATCGGTGGCATTTTCACCGGTAGCGCAAACCCGCTGATCTGCAGGGGCAAAGCCGACATGAGCCATGTTGATCTCACTCAAAAAAAATCTGGTAATGCCGAACTGGATAATCGTCAGTTGCAAGCCTTGAAAAGGCTGTACGCCGACCCGGAAACCGCAGAAAAGGTAACCCTGGCGGCCAAACGAAGAGAAGAAGTCACCACCACCCTAATGAACGCACGCGAAGCCATGGAAATGGAACACGGTGCAGACGTTCGGAGCGCGGCCAACCTGACACAGCACTTTGAGGCGCTCGCCAGCCTGATGAAGCAAGGTGGTCTTTTTTCAGTGGGCTTCACAGAAATCGGCGGTTGGGACACCCACATCAACCAAGGCAATGATGTGGGCCAACTGGCCAATAAATTACGCGACTTGTCCAATGCCGTGGCCGCTTACTCATCCACCATGGGCTCAGCGTGGCAGCAAACCCAAGTGGTTATTTTGTCTGAATTCGGCAGAACCTTCCGGGAAAACGGCAACAAGGGAACAGACCACGGTCACGGCACCACCTTGATGCTGGCCAGCGGCGCTGGCTTTGCCAAACCGCTGTTGGGCGAAAGCCTCACCATTGCGAAAGACACCCTGCATGAAGGCAGGGACCAGCCCGTGCTCAACGAATACCGCTCTATTCTTGCAAAGTTCATACTGCCCCGCATGGGCCTTGAAAAGGCAGCCATTCAGCGATGCCTGCAAGTCTGAAAGTTTGATTCCGCGGTGCGCAGCAAATAACTACGCCGGTACCAGCAGCCGTTGGCGTACTGGCCAGCAAAAGCCGGCAGCCACCACGCCCAAGGCAATGCACATCCACCACATGGCTTCGTAGCTGCCCAGCAAATCAAAAATCCGTCCGCCCAACCAACCACCAAGAAACGCGCCCACCTGGTGCCATAAAAAAACCATTCCGGTCAGCATGCCCACGTTGCCCAAGCCAAATTGGGTCGCCACGGTTCCGTTGGTCAATGGAACGGTACTGAGCCACAAAAAACCCATGGCGGCAGCAAACACATAAACACTGAATTGACTCAAGGGCAATTGTGTAAACAACAAGACAGCCACAGAGCGAGAGAAGTAAATGCCCGCCAGCAAATGAGAACGGCTGAACCGCCCGGCCAATTTGCCCGCCATCAGGCTACCGGCAATATTGAACAACCCGATCAACGCAAGGGCGGTACTGCCCACTTGCGCAGGCAAACCCTGATCAAGCAGATATGCAGGCAGGTGCACCCCGATAAAAACCCACACTCAACCAGTGGTAGTCCCTGACCGAGAACGCCTGGCGCAGCGCCTGCATGGCGGATGTCTGAACACCGCCAGCCACAGGCTTGCACGGCAACAGGGCTCTGGACAAAGGCACGATCATCAACAAGGCCACAGCAAAACAGAGCAAGCTCGCAATCCAGCCGAAGCGACCCAACAGCCCCACACTCAGAGGTAAAAACGCGAACTGCCCGAACGAGCCCAAGGCCATTGCCATCGCATACGCCATGTCACGCTGATTTGCAGGCACCACCCGACTGACCGCACCGTACACCACAGGGAATGTGGTGCCACTCAAACCCAGGCCCACGAAAATACCGGCAAACAACACAAACACGGCCGGATGGCTGGTCAGCGCCATGCCACCAACCCCAAAAGCCAACAACAGTCCTCCGGCCAACACCACAGGCGTAGCCCCGTGCTTGTCGGCATATCTGCCCACCCAAGGCTGCATGAGCCCCCACACCAGATTTTGCAGTGCAATGGCCAATGCGAATACCTCTCGGCCCCAACCGTTCGCCTGCGTTACAGGTTGCAAAAAAACACCAAACGTATGTCGCACCCCCAGCGACAAAAACATCACAGCGGCGCCTGCCAACAAAACAGCCAAAGGAGTGGATATTTTTTTCAAGCGGGGCCCGAGCAGCAAAGAACAGGCGGGAAGTTTACCCGCTCGAAGTATCTTCAAGTCAGGTTTTTTAAAGCGCCCTGCGACAGAAGCAGGGAAAACCGAGCCAAGTTTCTACAACCCTATGATTTTCAATCTAT
>JAJTDO010000009.1:0-12271 GCA_021300475.1 Burkholderiales bacterium
GGAACATCCCTGACTGCTGAAATCGGGCTGATGAAGGCCGGTGAGCAGTTGTCGGCCATGGAAATGATGGCGGTCAATCCGCTGTCCCGCGTTTTGGCGCCTCGTTTGGTGGCGGGTGCCATCTCCTTGCCCATTTTGGCCACCATCTTTAGCGCCGTCGGTATTTTCGGCGGTTACGTGGTGGGTGTTTTGCTCATCGGCGTGGACAGTGGTGCGTTTTGGTCGCAAATGCAATCGGGTGTCGATGTGTCTGCCGATGTCATGAACGGCGTAATTAAAAGTGTGGTGTTTGGTGTGGCGGTGAATTTGATCGCCCTGTATGAAGGTTTTGAGTGTCAGCCGACCCCGGAGGGTGTTGCGCGTGCCACCACGAGAACCGTGGTGACAGCCTCTCTGGCGGTTCTTGGTCTGGATTTTCTTTTGACAGCGTTGATGTTCGGCGGAAATTAAAAATGCAAAAACAGCGAATAATAGATTTTTGGGTGGGTGTGTTTATTTTGTGCGGCTTTGCAGCCATCCTGTTCCTCGCATTGAAGGCGGGCAACATGGGCTCGTTCAGCTCTTCGGGTACCTACTCTGTCGAGGCCAAATTCGACAACATTGGTGGCCTTAAGGTGCGGGCTCCAGTAAAAAGTGCCGGCGTGGTCATTGGCCGGGTGGGTAAAATCAGGTTTGACCCGGTGAGTTTTCAGGCAGTGGTGGTCTTGAACATTGAAAACGATTATCAATTTCCCAAAGATACTTCCGCCAAAATACTGACGTCCGGCCTGCTTGGGGAGCAATATGTAGGCTTCGAGCCTGGTGGTGACGAAGCAAATTTAGTTCAGGGCAGTGTCATCAAATCGACCCAGTCAGCCGTTGTATTGGAAAGCTTGATCAGTCAATTTCTGTACAACAAAGCCGCTGACGGACCTGCAACTCCAGAAAAATAAGGCAAGGTCATGTTTTCTTTAAATACTTTGCTAGTAAAGCGATTCATTCTCGCCATGGCGATGGCAAGCGTTGTGGGTTGTTCTACCGTGCGTGCACCCTCTCCTGCGGATCCCTACGAGGGTTTTAACCGCTCGGTGGATGCTTTTAATCAGCGCCTTGATCAATTTTTGATCAAGCCCGTGGCACGCAGTTACGTCTCCGTTGTTCCAGAAGTTGCGCGCACTGGCGTGAATAATTTCTTCAGCAACATCGGCGATGTTTTAACGTCGGTAAACAACCTGCTGCAAGGCAAGCCCAAGGCAGCGGCCTCCGACCTCGGCCGGTTTGTAATCAACTCCACGGTGGGTGTGTTGGGTTTTTTTGATGTTGCCTCCGATGTGGGTTTGAACAAGCACAGTGAAGATTTTGGTCAGACCTTGGGGCGCTGGGGTATAAATTCCGGGCCTTATCTGGTTCTGCCCTTGTTCGGGCCTAGCTCCACGCGCGATGCTGTCGGCTTTGTGCTGACCACTCAAACCGACCCCGTTTCGTTGGTTGATAACGTCGCCACCCGAAATGCGCTGACGGGTACCCGTCTGGTGGACAGGCGTGCCGAATTGCTTGAGCTGACCGACTCTATCGAGGGTGTTTCCCTGGATGCTTACGCGTTTGTTCGCGATGCTTATTTGGCCAGACGCAGGAATCAGGTGTATGACGGCGACCCGCCACCAGAAAAGTTTGTAGACGAGGTCGAGGATGTTCCTCAACCTTAATCCTTATTTGGAGTTCAGGATGTATTCAGTTTTTTTCAAACGCTTCGCATGGTTGATGTGTCTTATGTTCTGGGCGCACACGGCTGTTGCGGACCCAATTCCAGCTGATCAATTCGTCAAGAATTACACAGAAGATCTGCTGGAAACCATTGCGAAAAACAAGCAGTTGCTGGCCGGAGACCAAAAAAAGGTCGCCGAACTGGTGGATACAAAAATTTTGCCGGCGGTAAATTTTCAGCGCATGACTGCACTGGTGGTCGGACGCTACTGGCGTCAGGCAACGCCTGAGCAAAAAGAACGTCTGATTGAAGAGTTCAGGGGTTTGCTCACGCGTACATATTCGGGTGCCTTGGCGCAGGTCAAGGACCTGAAAATAGAGGTGAAACCGCTTCGCGGCGCCGCCGATGAAAACGATGTTGTGGTCAAAACGCTGATTATTCGTCCTAAGGGCGAACCCATACAGTTGGACTACCGACTGGAGAGAAGCGGCGATTCTTGGAAAATTTTCGACGTGAATGTGGCGGGCCTTTGGTTGGTGGAAACGTATAAAACGCAATTTGCCAGCGAAATCAGCAAATCCGGCATTGACGGTTTGATTAGCTCCTTGAGCGACAAAGCCAAGGTTGCCGACAAATCCAATGACAAGCCTAAAAACTGAAATGGCCGTTTTCGGCGAGAAACCAGTATGAAAATCCAGCAAAAGCAGGTGACCTCCCAAACGGCAGGTGAAGTTTTCAAGGAACTCAACGCCGCCATCAAGTCTGGCGACTTTCTCCTGGATTTTTCAGGCGTCTCCACAATTGATTCTTCTGCAGTGGCACTTGTTTTGCACGGTTTGAGAAGTGCAAAGCGAAAAAAGGCCGCCTTCAAAGTCGCCAATGCGCCTGAATCGTTTGGCCGCTTGGTGGCTGCCTACAGTTTGGAATCGCTCTTTGAAGAAGTGTTTGTTTAGTTTTGGTTGCCCTTGAAATTCAAGGGGTTACCAAAACCTTTGGCAGCCTCACTTCCCTTGATCATGTGACCTTTCAGGTTCACGAAGGCGAGTTTTTTGGCCTTTTGGGCCCCAACGGCGCGGGAAAAACCACGCTCATCAGCATTGTCGCGGGCCTTGCAAGAGCCACGTCCGGTCGCGTTTGCGTCATGGGGCATGATACGGTTCGGGATGCCGGCAAGGCGCGCTCAAATTTGGGCGTCGTTCCCCAAGAACTGGTGTTTGATCCGTTTTTTACAGTGCGCGAAACCCTGCAGTTCCAGTCCGGGTACTTTGGTCTGAGCAAAAACGATACATGGATAGAAGAGTTGCTCCACGAGTTGAGTTTGACCGACAAAGCGGATGTAAACATGCGGGCCTTGTCGGGCGGCATGAAGCGACGCGTGCTGGTTGCACAGGCTTTGGTACACAAACCGCCTGTCATTATTCTGGATGAACCCACCGCCGGTGTCGATGTTGAATTGCGAAAAATTCTCTGGAGTTTCGTGTCCCGCCTGAACAAGGAAGGGCATGCGGTGGTTCTGACAACCCATTACCTGGAAGAGGCGGAAGCCCTGTGCGACAGAATCGCGATTCTGCGAACCGGCAAGCTTATTAAGCTGGATACAAAATCCAATTTATTGGCGGCTCACGCCCGGCAAATTGTAGCGATTCGGCTGTCTGTTCCGGTTCCCGCTGATTTCAAGCCCCTTGGCCGTCAATATTCAGACAACGCCTGCGAGTTACTGGTGGCACTTGACCGCCTTGAACAATTGGAGCCCTTGCTGGCCAGTGTTCGTGAGCGGGGCTTGCAGATGCTGGATTTCGACCTCAGGAAGCCGGATCTGGAAGATGTATTTGTCAACATCATCAAAGACGGGGTGGCGACATGAACCCCACAGCCATGCTGACCTTGTTGAAAAAGGAAGTGCTGCGGTTCTGGAAGGTTGCCTTTCAGACAGTGGCTGCTCCCATCCTGTCGGCTGTCTTGTACCTTCTCATTTTTGCGCATGTGCTTGAAGCACACGTCCAGCCGTACCCGGGCGTAAGTTACACAGCGTTTCTCGTGCCCGGTCTGGTGATGATGGCTGTATTGCAAAATGCATTCGCCAACAGTTCCTCCAGCCTTATCCAGTCTAGAATCACCGGCAATCTGGTTTTTATGCTGCTGCCACCGCTTACCGCACTCGACATGTACGTGGCCTACGTCGCTGCGGCCATGTTTCGCGGGCTTGTTGTGGGGTTGGGTGTTTTGTTGGCCACCCTGTATTTCGTCAAGTTGCCTGTGATGCATCCGCAGTGGGTGTTGTGCTTTCTTTTTCTGGGTGCTGGTTTGCTGGGTACCATGGGTCTGGTGGCTGGGGTGTGGGCGGAAAAATTCGACCAACTGGCCGCTTTCCAGAACTTTTTGATCATGCCGGCCACTTTTTTGTCCGGCGTGTTTTATTCAATCCGTTCTTTGCCCGATATTTGGCAGACGGCCTCACATTTAAATCCGTTTTTCTACCTGATTGATGGATTTCGTTACGGATTTTTCGGACAATCGGACGTGTCACCCTACCTCAGTCTTGCTGTGGGTGCATCTTCCCTGATGATTGCCGCCACATTTACCTTAAGCCTTTTGATCAAGGGCTATAAACTTCGCTATTGAGGGCACACCGTGCTAACACCCGAAACACTTAAATCTTATATTGCAGCAGGTTTGGAATGTGAAGTTCTGGAAGTCCAGGGCGATGGCCAACACTTTGAAGCCCTGATTGTGTGTCATGCATTTGAAGGTTTGCGCCCCATCAAGCGTCACCAAGTGGTCTATGGTGTGCTGGGCGACCGGATGCGTGAAGAAATCCACGCTTTATCTATGAAAACGCTTACTCCTTCAGAGTGGGCAGAAAAGGCAAAACCATAATGGATGCGTTTCAAATCCAGGGGGGCCACACCCTCTCAGGTGAAGTGATCGTCTCAGGTGCAAAAAATGCAGCCCTGCCCATTTTGTGCGCTTGTTTACTGACCGATCAACCTGTCACCATTAAAAATGTGCCGCGCCTGCGCGACATCAATACCTGTCTGCGTTTGTTGGGCTCTTTGGGCGTGCAATGCTTCTGGTTGTCAGAAAATACGCTGACGCTCAGGGCCGAACAGGTCGCTGAGCCTCTGGCTGCATACGATCTGGTAAAAACCATGCGGGCCAGCGTCTTGGTGCTGGGTCCTTTGGTGGCCCGGTTCGGTGAGGCGGTGGTGTCTTTGCCGGGCGGATGTGCCATTGGTCAGCGTCCGGTTGATCAACACATCAAGGGCTTACAGGCCATGGGCGCCGAAATCAGCATTGAAAAAGGCTATATCCACGCGAAATCCAAGCGCTTGAAGGGTTGCAGAATCGTGACCGACATGGTGACGGTCACCGGCACTGAAAACTTGATGATGGCGGCTTGCCTTGCCGATGGTGTGACAGTCATTGAAAATGCGGCCCGCGAACCTGAGGTGGTCGATCTGGCCAACATGCTCGTGGCCATGGGTGCGAAAATTTCCGGTATTGGCTCCGATCGCCTTGAAATCACCGGTGTTGAGAAAATGCGGGGCGTTGAATATTCCGTGATGCCCGACCGGATAGAAGCCGGTACCTTTCTCTGCGCGGTGGCCGCTTGCGGCGGTGACATCAGGCTAAGCAATGTAGATCCGAAATCCATGGATGCAACCGTTGAAAAATTGCTTGAAGCCGGCTTGAGCATTTCTGCCAAAGGCAACAGCATGGCAGCGAAAATGAAAAAGCGCCCCAAGGCAGTCAATTTGCGCACAGCGCCTTATCCAGGTCTGGCCACCGATATGCAGGCACAGCTCATGGCTGTGAACTGTGTCGCTGAAGGTACTTCAATGGTCACAGAAACGATTTTTGAAAACCGGTTCATGCACGTTCAGGAATTACAGCGCATGGGCGCCAATATTACGGTGGAAGGCAATACGGCTGTTATTCAAGGTGTTGCAAGGTTGTCCGGTGCCACTGTCATGGCCACAGACCTCAGGGCTTCGGCCGGCTTGGTGATTGGCGGGCTGACCGCGGACGGTCAAACGCTGGTTGATCGAATCTACCACCTTGACCGGGGCTATGACGGCATGGAGCTTAAGTTGCAGGCCTTGGGCGCTGATGTAAAAAGGGTGTCGCAGACATGATCACGCTGGCGTTGTCCAAGGGGCGTATTTTTGAAGAGACCATTCCTTTGCTGGCGGCAGCGGGAATTGAGGTCAGTGAAGATCCTGAAAAATCACGAAAATTGATTATCGGGACAAATCGCCCGGATGTGAGGGTTATTATTGTTCGTGCAACAGATGTACCCACTTACGTACAATTTGGCGCAGCTGATTTTGGTGTGGCCGGTAAAGACGTGCTGGATGAGCACGGCGGCGAAGGTCTCTATCAAAGCCTGGATTTAAAAATTGCCCAGTGCCGCTTGTGTGTTGCGGTGCAGAACGGGTTTGACTACCAGAACGCTGTGCGTCAAGGCGCCCGTTTGCGAGTGGCCACAAAATATGTAAAGGCTGCGCGCGAGCATTTTGCCGCCAAGGGTGTGCACGTGGACTTGATCAAGCTCTACGGTTCCATGGAGTTGGCTCCTTTGGTGGGGCTTGCCGATGCAATTGTGGATCTGGTCAGTTCCGGCGGTACACTTAAGGCCAACAACTTGGTGGAGGTGGAGGAAATTGTCTCCATTTCTTCCCGTTTGGTGGTCAATCAGGCCGCACTGAAGTTGAAGCATGAAGGTTTGCAGCCCCTCATCGATTCTTTTACCAAGGCTGTGAAGTAGTTTAGGTGTTTTCCATGTCATCTCTCGTTCGTCGCCTGTCGAGTGCGCAGGCAGATTTTCAGTCGCAATTCGAAGCCTTGCTGGCTTATGAAGAACAACGCAACCCTCAGGTTGAGCATGATGTCGCCCACATCATCGAACAGGTCCGTTCGCGCGGCGATGACGCCGTGCTTGAGTTCACCAACCGGTTCGACCGAGTTGCATTCGAAAGCGTTGCGCAGCTTGAGTTGCCTCAATCTGAACTGCACCAAGCGTTGGACGGACTTCCCAAAGCACAACGCAAGGCGCTGGAGGCTGCATCAGCCCGCATCAAGGCTTTTCACACGCGCCAATTGATGCAGGGATGGACCTACACCGAGCCCGATGGTACGGTGCTGGGTCAGCGCGTCACCGCACTGGACCGAGCAGGTCTGTATGTGCCGGGTGGCAAAGCCGCCTATCCCTCTTCTGTGCTCATGAACGCCATTCCCGCCAAGGTCGCTGGCGTGGCTGAAGTGGTCATGGTTGTGCCAACGCCTGACGGCATTAAAAACAATCTGGTGTTGGCTGCAGCAGCGCTGGCGGGTGTGGATCGGGTCTTCACGATGGGCGGCGCCCAAGCGGTTGCCGCACTGGCGTATGGCACGGCCACGGTTCCCCGCGTAGATAAAATCGTAGGCCCGGGCAATGCCTATGTGGCCGAGGCCAAGCGCCGTGTGTTTGGTGCCGTGGGCATCGACATGATTGCAGGTCCGTCTGAAATTCTGGTGATCTGCGACGGTAAAACCCCCGCCGACTGGGTGGCCATGGACCTGTTTTCTCAGGCAGAGCATGACGAAATGGCGCAGTCCATCCTGTTGTGCCCAGATGCCGACTACCTTGATGCCGTGTACGCAAGCATTGAGCGGCAAATGGCGGAAATGCCCAGGGCCAAGGTCATTGCCACCTCACTGAAAGACCGTGGTGCCTTAATACATGTGCGCGATCTCGAAGAGGCCTGTGCATTGTCCAATCGCATTGCGCCTGAACACCTTGAATTGTCGGTTGCCGACCCCGAACAATGTCTGCCATTTTTAAGGCATGCAGGCGCTATTTTCATGGGTCAATTTACCTCTGAATCATTGGGAGATTACTGTGCCGGCCCCAACCACGTATTGCCCACGGCCGGTACCGCCAGATTTTCTTCGCCATTGGGCGTTTACGACTTTCAAAAGCGCACCAGCCTGATCTACGCCTCGCAAAAAGGGGCTGACACCATGGGCCGGATTGCGTCCGAGCTCGCCTATGGCGAAGGTCTTCAGGCACACGCACGTTCGGCAGAGTACCGGTTGCAATCCGTGGACAAAAAACCATGAGCACAGTTTCTGCCGCGGCTGTGGAGGCCTGCGTTGCCTCAGTTGTACGCGCCGATGTTCAGTCCACTCGGGCCTATCACGTCGGAGACGCCACAGGGCTTCTCAAGCTTGACGCCATGGAGAATCCCTATGGTTTGCCTGAGCTGGTTCGCCAAGAGGTTGCCCAAGCATTGGCTGGCGCCACTTTGAACCGCTATCCGGCGCCTGATGCCGTTGCTCTGGAAAGCGCCTTGCGTACAGCCACTGCAATTCCGACGCAGGCCAGTGTCATGTTTGGCAATGGATCAGACGAACTGATTCATCTCTTGATACAGGCCACCTGCCAGCCGGGCGATGTGGTGTTGTCTCCCGTGCCCACTTTTGTAATGTATGCGGTGTCTGCGCAGTGGAACCACGCCCGATTTGTCGGTGTGGACACCTTGCCTGATTTCAGCCTGGACATGGCCGCCATGCTGTCGGCCATAGCGCAGCACAAGCCCAAAGTGGTGTTTCTGGCGTATCCGAACAATCCCACCGGTTGTGCCTTTGGCATTGAAGAAATTCAAACCCTGATTCAGGCGGCCGCGCCCGGTTTGGTGGTGATTGATGAAGCGTATGCCCCGTTTGCCAGCCACAGTTTCATGCCGCATGTGTTGGAAGCGCCCAATGTGGTTGTGGTCAGAACGGTTTCCAAGCAGGGTCTGGCGGGTATCCGTCTGGGCTATGTGGCCGGAGCCAGTGCATGGATTTCCCAATTCGACAAGGTCAGACCACCGTACAATATCAATGTACTGACCCGTGAAGTCGCCGCAGTCATTCTTCGGCACCATGAGGTTCTTGATGCTCAGGCGCAACATTTGTGCATGGACCGGGAAAAACTCAGTACCGCGTTGAAAAACATGTCGGATGTGCTGGAAGTGTATCCAACCCACGCAAATTTTGTACTTTTTCGGGTGGGTAAGCCCGACGAGGTCTTTAACGGACTGAAAAAGCAGGGTATCTTGATCAGGAACGTGTCGGCCGGCCACCCATTGCTGGCGGGTTGTTTGCGTGTAACGGTCAGTACTCCCGAAGAAAATGAACAGTTTTTATCCGCATTGCGGAAGGTGATGGCGAAATGAGAACCGCCGAGGTTGTTAGAAATACATTGGAAACCCAGATTCAGGTTGAAATCAATCTGGATGGAACAGGTCAGAAGTCGCTGGACTCCGGCGTGCCTTTCCTTGACCACATGCTGGATCAAATTGCCCGTCACGGTCTGATTGATCTGTCTGTTCAGGCCAAAGGCGATTTGCACATTGATGCGCATCACACGGTTGAAGACATCGGCATTACCTTGGGCATGGCCTTTGCCAAGGCAGTGGGCGATAAAAAAGGCATTAACCGCTACGGGCACAGTTATGTTCCGCTGGACGAAGCTTTGTCGCGCGTGGTGGTGGACCTGTCTGGTCGCCCAGGGCTTGAATTTTCGGTGCCTTTTACCCGCGGCATGATTGGCCAGTTTGATGTGGATCTGGTGCACGAGTTTTTTCAGGGCTTTGTCAATCACGCACTGGTTTCGCTGCACATTGACAATCTCAAGGGAAACAATGCACACCACCAGTGCGAAACCGTCTTCAAGGCTTTTGGACGCGCGCTGCGCATGGCGATCACGGTGGATGAGCGTCAAATGGGTGCCATTCCCTCCACAAAGGGTTCTCTGTGAGTTCTCATGTGGTTGCTGTCATTGACTACGGCATGGGCAATCTGCGTTCGGTCAGCAAGGCCTTGGAACACGTGGCCCAAGACGGTCAGACCGTTGTTCTGACGGCAGATGCCGAAGTTATTGCGTCTGCAGACAGAGTGGTGCTGCCGGGGCAGGGTGCCATGCGCGACTGCATGCAAAATTTGCACGACACAGGGCTGATGCCCGCCGTCATGCACGCTGCGCGCGAAAAGCCGTTATTGGGTATCTGCGTTGGCGAGCAAATGTTGTTTCAGCGCAGCGAAGAGGGCGATGTGCCTTGTTTGGGGCTGTTTGCAGGCGAGGTCAAGCGTTTTGCTGCTGAATCCACCACCGCACTGGGGCTGAAGGTACCTCACATGGGTTGGAATCGCGTTTTTCAACGCCAAAAACACCCGCTCTGGAACGGCATTGAAGACGGCGCTCACTTTTATTTTGTGCACAGCTTCCATGTGTGCCCGGCTGACAACTCACTGATTATGGGCGATACAGAATACGGTAGCCGCTTTACCTGCGCCGTTGGGCAAGCTAACATCTTTGCAACACAATTTCATCCAGAAAAAAGTTCGCGCGACGGTCTCAGGCTGTTTCACAACTTTATGCGCTGGAATCCTTAAATCCGCATGTTCACTCTCTCACCAAACTCACGCAAATGTTGCTCATACCTGCCATCGATCTGAAAGACGGTCAGTGTGTTCGCCTCAAGCAAGGCGACATGGATCAAGTCACTATTTTTTCTGAAGACCCTGCCGCACAAGCGGTAAAGTGGGCCGAGATGGGCGCACGTCGTCTTCATCTGGTCGATTTGAACGGGGCGATTGCAGGAAAACCCAAGAACGAATCTGCGATCAAGTCCATTGTGCGGGCAGTCGGCAAAGACATCCCGATACAGTTGGGCGGTGGCATCCGCGACCTCGACACCATTGAGCGTTATCTCGATGACGGTGTGAGCTACATCATCATTGGAACGGCTGCGGTGAAGAACCCCGGTTTCCTGCACGACGCCTGCACCGCATTTCCCGGGCAAATCATCGTTGGACTTGATGCCAAGGACGGCAAGGTGGCCACCGATGGCTGGAGCAAGCTGACCGGTCACGATGTCGTTGATTTGGCCAGAAAGTTTCAGGACTATGGCGTTGAAGGTGTTATTTACACTGACATTGGCAGGGACGGCATGCTCAGCGGCGTCAATATTGAGGCCACGGTTAGGTTGGCGCAGGCGCTCACCATCCCCGTTATTGCCTCAGGCGGCTTGGCCAGCATGCGCGATGTTGAAGCGCTGTGCGAGGTTGAATTCGAAGGTGTTGAAGGGGCTATTTGCGGGCGCGCCATTTACGAGGGCCAGCTTGATTTTGCAGCAGCGCAGGCCCGTGCAGATGCACTGGGTGAAGAAGACCTCTGATGCTCACCACCCGCATCATTCCTTGTCTTGATGTCACGGCGGGCCGTGTCGTCAAAGGCATCAACTTTGTAGAACTTCGCGACGCCGGCGACCCCATTGAAATTGCCCGTCGCTACAACGAGCAAGGTGCCGACGAACTGACCTTTCTTGACATCACCGCTTCCAGCGATCAGCGAGACCTCATTTTGCATGTCATTGAAGCGGTGGCGTCCCAGGTGTTCATTCCCTTGACGGTGGGTGGTGGTGTGCGCAAGGTTGAAGACGTGCGCCGTTTGCTCAATGCGGGGGCAGACAAGGTATCCATCAACACATCAGCAGTGCAAAACCCTGAGCTGGTTGAACAGGCTGCCAGCCGTTATGGGGCGCAATGCATCGTTGTGGCCATTGATGCCAAGGCAAAAGCTGGCGGTGGCTGGGAGGTCTACACCCACGGCGGACGCAATGCCACCGGTCTTGATGTGGTTGAATGGGCCATGCGCATGCAGCAACTCGGCGCCGGGGAATTGTTGCTCACCAGCATGAACCGCGACGGAACGAAGTCCGGTTTTGATCTGGAACTCACCCGTGCGGTGTCTGAAGCGGTCGGTATTCCGGTGATCGCCAGCGGGGGCGTGGGTAACTTGCAGCATCTGGCCGATGGCGTCACCCAGGGCAAGGCAAGCGCCGTGTTGGCGGCCAGCATTTTCCATTATGGTGAATACACAGTCGCACAGGCAAAACAACTGATGGCCAGCCAAGGCATACCGGTTCGGTTATGAGCAAAGATGTCGATTTAAGCGTGGGTTGGCTTGATGCCGTGGGTTTTGATGACAAAGGCCTGGTGACAGCCATAGCCCAAGACCATGAAACCAAGCGGGTATTGATGGTGGCCTGGATGACTCGGGAAGCCTTGTCTGAAACTGCTGAAACCGGTTTCGCCACCTACTTCTCACGTTCACGGGGCAAGTTGTGGCGCAAGGGTGAGGAATCCGGGCATCGCCAGAAAGTGCATTCATTGCGCCTTGACTGTGACGGTGACGTCATCGTGCTCATGGTGTCTCAAGAAGGTGGTATGGCCTGTCACACAGGGCGTGAAAGCTGTTTTTTTTATGAACTCCAGCACGGGGCTGCCGAAGCGCCACATTGGGTCGCCGTAGATCCTGTGCTGAAAGATCCCTCTCTCATTTATAAGAAATCGTGATGTCGCAAAGCAATGGCGAGGATATTCTTCGCGAGTTGGCCAGGGTGCTTGATGGTCGAAAAGGAGGAGATCCCGATCTCTCCTACGTCTCACGCCTGTTCCACAAGGGGCAAGACGCAATCCTGAAAAAAGTGGGCGAAGAGGCAACCGAGCTGGTGATGGCCTCAAAAGACGGAGTCGCAGACAAAGTTATCGCTGAAA
>JAJTDO010000009.1:12282-45395 GCA_021300475.1 Burkholderiales bacterium
AAAGTTATCGCTGAAACCGCTGATTTGTGGTTTCACTGCATGGTGCTGCTGTCTTTCCATGGCCTTGAGCCTGCCCATGTTTTGGCTGAGTTGCAACGCAGGGTAGGGGTGTCCGGTCTTGAAGAAAAGGCAAGTCGGAAAGCCATTGCCCGCGAACAGGAAGAAAAAGGAAAAACCCTATGAGCGACAACTGTATTTTTTGCAAAATTGTGAAGGGCGAAATTCCGTCCCGCAAGGTGTATGAAGACGACGACATACTCGCGTTTCATGACATCAAGCCGGCTGCACCTGTGCATTTCCTGATTATTCCGAAAATGCACATTGAGTCATTGGACACAGCCGACATGTCCCAACAACTGGTGTTGGGAAAAATGTTGGCCAAGGCCGGCGAACTCGCCAGAAGCCAGGGACTCACAGATGGCTTTCGCACCATCGTGAATACGGGGCGTATCGGTTGTCAGGAGGTGTATCATTTGCATATGCACATTCTGGGCGGTCCCAATCCATTGGGTGTGATGTTGGCGCACTGATCACGCGTATTTTTGGGTAAGTTGTAAGGAGTTAGTCATGGGTTCATTCAGTATTTGGCATTGGTTGATTGTTCTGGTCATCGTAATGCTGGTGTTTGGTACAAAAAAACTGCGCAATATGGGGTCTGACCTCGGCGGTGCTGTAAAAGGCTTCAAAGAGGGCATGAAAGATGGCGGCGCCGAAGGTGCTGCTGCAGACACTTCAGCGCAAAAGTTGTCGGATCCGCATGCAGATAAAACCATCGATGTGGTGGCCAAAGAGAAGTCGTCCTCCTGATCGGGTTTTGTCATGTTTGATGTCGGTTTCTCTGAAATGATCGTGATCGGGATCGTCGCCCTTGTGGTGATCGGCCCCGAGCGTCTTCCCAAGGTGGCCAGAACCGTGGGTCACCTGATCGGTCGGGCACAACGCTACGTCAGTGACGTCAAACGCGACATCGACCGCGAAGTTCAGATTGACGAGTTGCGCAAATTGCAGTCACAAATGCAGGACGCAGCACGAGAGATTGAAACCAGCGTTTCCAGTTCTGTGGCAGAGGTCAAGCAGGAACTGGACAAAACAGAGGGCGAGCTGACAGCGGTTGCCGATAGTCTGAATTCTGGCGACACCGTGGCAACGGCTGAAACAGTGACTGGGCCTGTCGCATTGTCGGATGCCGCCCCCGTTTTAAGTAACGATGAATCCAGGCCTGCAACATCCACTTCAGTTCCCACCCAACCAACGCAGGTTTAAACGCCGTATCCATGAGTCAAGCAGAAGAGAGTTTCATTTCCCACCTTGTTGAATTGCGCGACCGCTTGTTGCGGGCCGTAATTGCTGTGGGAGTTGTGTTTGCACTGCTCATGATCTGGCCGGGTGCTGCCTATTTCTGGGATCTGCTGGCAACACCCCTGCGGGCTGCCTTGCCTGAGGGTACAAAGATGATTGCCACGGGTGTCATCACACCTTTCATGATCCCCATCAAGCTCACCGGCATGGTCGCCTTTGTCATTGCGCTGCCCTATATCTTGTTTCAGGTGTGGGCGTTTGTTGCGCCGGGCTTGTACCAGCATGAAAAACGTCTGGCCTTGCCTTTGGTGGTTTCAAGTACCTTGCTGTTTCTCATAGGCATTGCGTTTTGCCACTTCGTGGTGTTCGGCAGTGTCTTCAAGTTCATTTCAGACTTCGCGCCTGCCAGCATTACACCTGCACCTGACATTGAGGCCTACCTGAGTTTTGTGCTGACCATGTTCGTGGCTTTTGGCGTCACCTTCGAGGTGCCCATTGTGGTGGTGGTGCTGGTGTATTTTGGTCTGGTGACAACAGAAAAGCTTGTTGAGATTCGGGGCTATGTCATTGTTGTTGCGTTCATCATCGCTGCAGTGGTGACGCCGCCCGATGTGCTGTCGCAATTGTTTCTGGCCATTCCACTGTGCGTGCTCTATGAGCTTGGCATTTTGGTGTCCAAAGCAGTGGGTAAGCGGGAACAGCACCTCGTTGAGTGATTGCCCAAGTCAGACACCTTGCTGACGTTCGCCGCTTACACCGTGAAAAGCTCACTCCTCATCTTCGCGTCCGCGCAGCATTTTCGGGGGTGTTGGACGGCGTCCGATTTTAACGTCTGCAGTCACTTCCTTACCGTTTCGCAACACCAGCAGCTTGCTGTTTTGCTCGGGCTGCAATTGCGCAATCATGTTGAGCATTTCCGTGGTGTCGCGCACTGGTGCATCGCCGACTTTCAGTAAAATATCACCGACCTTGATGCCGGCTTTGTCTGCCGGCCCGCCCCGCATGACGCCTGAAATAATGGTGCCTTCCTGCTTGGGCAATTTGAAAGCCTCCGCAAGCTCCGGTGTTATGTCTTGGGGTTCCACCCCAATATAGCCCCGAACCACGGCACCCGTAGTGATGATGGCCTCCATGACCTGTCTGGCTGTGTTGGCGGGAATGGCAAAGCCTATGCCCAAAGAACCGCCGCTGCGCGAATAAATTGCCGTGTTGATGCCCAATAAATTGCCCTGGGCATCCACAAGTGCCCCTCCTGAGTTGCCCGGATTGATGGCGGCGTCTGTCTGAATGAAATTCTCGAAGGTGTTGATGCCAAGGTGGCTACGCCCCAAGGCACTGATAATACCCATGGTGACTGTCTGACCAACGCCGAAAGGGTTGCCAATGGCCAGCACCATGTCGCCCACCTGCGCTTGGTTCACATGTCCAAAAACAATGGAGGGTGGGTCTTTTATGTCTATTTTCAGCACTGCGATGTCGGTTTCCGGGTCGCTGCCCACCACTCTGGCAATCGCTTTGCGTCCGTCTGCCAATGCTACTTCGATTTCATCAGCAGATTCAATAACGTGGTGGTTGGTGAGAATGTAACCTTGAGGGCTGACAATCACCCCTGAACCAAGGCTTGAGCTGCGTTCTTTGGGGTCTTTCGGATCTTCAGGCTCTCCGAAGTATTTGCGGAATTGCGGATCATCCAGCAAGGGATGTTCCGCTGGCAGCCTGACCTGTTGCGTTGTAAAAATATTAACCACTGCTGGCATGGCACGTTTGGACGCTTCGCTGAAACCGAAAGCGCTGCCTTGAGGGTTGGGCCTTGCTTCAAAAACCTGCACAATAGAAGAAACCAACCTGAAGCCAGACCATTCCGGTTTAAGCGTTGTGACTACGAACATCACAGCCACCACAACGGTGGCGGCCTGTGAAAAATACAACCATGTTTTTTTGAGCATGAACGAGGAACCGATGTTTGAAAGCGCCTGTATGACCCCGACTGAATTGGCGGGAGTGCTCAATAACGTCCTACAGCCGGAAAGAATATCCGATTATTGCCCAAATGGCCTTCAGGTGGAAGGACGCCGTGACATACGCAGGGTAATTACGGGGGTTACCGCCTCAATGGCCTTCTTGAAGGCCGCCACAGAAAAAGGGGCCGATGCTGTTCTTGTGCACCATGGTTTGTTCTGGAAGGGCGATCCGCCAACCCTGACTGGCTTTCGCAGACAGCGACTTGCGCATGTACTGGCTCACGATTTGAACGTGTTTGCCTACCATTTGCCTCTGGATGTGCATCCTGTGATGGGCAACAACATTCAGTTGGGTCTGCAAATGGGCTGGGAGTTAAAAGCAACTGTCGGTGACAAGGGGTTGGTGTGCGTCGGTGAAGCCCCGCAGGCGATGACGGTGGCGCAGTGGTGCCGGGAGATTGAAAGCAAGTTCGGACGCCATGTGGAATGCATTGGTGATGCAAACCGAAGCATCAAGAAGTTTGCATGGTGTACCGGAGGTGCAGCCTCCTATGTTGAGTTGGCATCGCTTCAAGGCGTGGATGCCTACCTGACCGGAGAGCTCTCTGAACCGGCCGTGCACGTCGCAATGGAAACCAACACAGTGCTCCTCGGGGCGGGTCACCACGCCACCGAGCGAGGTGGGGTATTGGCAATCGGTGAATTTTTAAAACTTAATCACGGTTTGGATGTGGAATTCGTGGATTTTCCGGTTCCAGTGTGAATTTTTGTCGGTTATACCCCTCTAAACTGTAACCAATTCATCCATGCTCGTTTCAAGGGCTATTCGGTTCAGGTAAAATAGAGGTTTATCAAAGTACGCCCTCAATATTGGCGCTTGGTGCTTTGCTGGCTCGGTTTTTTTTAAGAATGGGGTTTTGATGAGTAACAATCAACCTGAAGATGATGGTCGCCGCACGTGGATGATTGCCTGTGGCGCAATGGGTGGAGTGGGCGCGTTGGCGGCTGCCAACGTTCTGGTGGGTACACTGCCGCCGTCTGAACGCGCGAAGGCCGCTGGTGCGCCAGTTGAGGTCGAAGTGGGTGACATGAAGCCGGGCGAAATGCGCACGGTGGAATGGCGCGGCAAGCCGGTGTGGATCGTTCGCCGCAATGAAGAAATGATGGCCAGTCTCAAGGTCACCGAAGACAAGGTTGCTGATCCTAAATCTGATCGCAAACCCTCAGAATTGACACCGGAATACGCCAGAAATCAGGGTCGTTCCATCAAGCCGGAATTTCTGGTTGCCGTCGGCATCTGTTCGCACCTTGGTTGTTCACCCTCTGCGCGTTTCGCAGCCGGTGCCCAGCCAAGCTTGCCAGACGATTGGGTGGGAGGCTTTTTGTGTCCTTGTCACGGTTCAACCTTCGACATTGCCGGTCGCGTTTATAAAAATAAACCAGCGCCCGACAACCTCGAGGTTCCCCCTCACATGTATTTGTCCGACACACGCATCGTCGTGGGTCTGGACAAGAGTGGCGCGTAAGCGTCTGTCATCTCCGAGAGCGAGGCATTCATGGCTGCGGAAAAGCAAGTGGAAACAACGGGTTTGTTGGGATGGATCGATCAACGGTTCCCCCTGACATCCACATACAAAGCCCATTTATCGGAGTATTACGCTCCGAAAAACTTTAACTTCTGGTACTTCTTTGGTTCACTGGCGCTGTTGGTGCTGGTCATCCAGATTGTGACCGGTATATTTTTGGTCATGCACTACAAGCCGGATGCAGAACGCGCATTCCAGTCGGTCGAATACATCATGCGAGATGTTCCGTGGGGTTGGTTGGTGCGCTACATGCACTCAACAGGCGCCTCCATGTTCTTTGTGGTTGTTTACCTGCACATGACCCGCGCGTTGCTATACGGTTCTTACCGCAAGCCGCGTGAACTGGTCTGGATTTTCGGCGTTGCAATTTTCTTGTGCCTGATGGCTGAGGCGTTCATGGGCTACTTGTTGCCTTGGGGTCAGATGTCCTATTGGGGCGCTCAGGTGATTGTGAACCTGTTCTCCGCCATTCCTGTGGTGGGTCCTGATCTGGCCATTCTGATTCGCGGCGATTATGTGGTGTCTGATGCAACCCTCAACCGGTTCTTCTCCTTCCACGTTATTGCAGTGCCTCTGGTTCTGCTGGGTCTGGTGGTTGCGCACATTGTGGCGTTGCACGAAGTTGGGTCGAACAACCCTGACGGCGTCGAAATCAAGCTGAAAAAAGACGCGCGTGGTGTGCCTTTGGATGGAATTCCGTTCCACCCTTACTACACAGTGCACGACATCATGGGTGTGGGCGTATTTTTGATGGTGTTTACTGCCATTGTGTTCTTCGCACCTGAGATGGGCGGCTATTTCCTTGAGTACAACAACTTTGTGCCGGCCGATCCTCTGAAAACGCCTGCGCACATCGCACCGGTGTGGTATTTCACACCGTTCTACTCTGTGTTGCGTGCCAATACTTTCAACTTCTTCTGGCTGGATGCAAAGTTGTGGGGCGTAATTTTCATGGGTGCCGCCGTTGTCATTTTGTTTTTCCTGCCTTGGCTGGACAAGAGTGAGGTGAAGTCAATTCGCTATCGCCCCACGCTGCACAAAGTGATCTACACTGTATTCGCCATTGCCTTCATTATCTTGGGTTATTTGGGTACGCAGTCTCCATCACCTGTGGGTGAAGTGCTGTCTCAGGTTTGCACGCTGATTTACTTCGGCTTCTTCCTGACTATGCCAGTGTGGTCTCGACTGGGTGAATTCAAGCCCGTGCCAGACCGCGTGGTGTTTGTTCCCCACTGACCGACAGAGAGAGCTAAATGAAGAAATTTCTAGCGATGTTGTTGTTGTTGCCGGCTCTGGCTTTCGGGTCAGAGGGTGGCATTACGCTTGACCGCGCACCAGATCGCTCCGGCGATCTGACAGCGCTGCAAAATGGCGCCAAGCTGTTTGTGAATTACTGCTTGAATTGCCACGGCGCTGCGCTGATGCGTTTCAACCGGTTGCGCGACATTGGTCTGACCGAAGATCAGATCAAGGCCAATCTGCTGTTCACCACAGACAAAGTGGGCGAAACCATGAAAACTGCCATGACCTCTAAAGATGCGAAAGCATGGTTCGGTGGCGAACCGCCAGATTTGTCTGTGATTGCGCGTGCAAAATCGTCTGAAAAAGGTTCAGGTGCAGATTACCTCTACACCTACCTGCGTACTTACTATCGCGATGACACCCGTTCCACTGGTTGGAACAACCTGGCTTACCCCAATGTCGGCATGCCGCATGTTTTGTGGGAATTACAGGGTCAGCGCACGGCGAAGTATGTTGAGGAAAAAGATCCGCACGATCACTCCAAAACCATACACAAGTTTGAAAAGTTTGAGCAACTCACGCCTGGCACCATGAAGCCCGGTGAATATGATGTTGCAATGGCTGATCTGGTGGGCTTTTTGCAGTACATGAGCGAACCGGTTAAAAATACACGTGTGCGTTTAGGCGTTATTGTGTTGCTGTTTTTAGGTATCTTCACGGTTGCCGCATGGCGCCTGAATGTTGCATATTGGAAAGACATTAAGTAACTGCTTAATGCTTACCAACGGCTGAGGCGTATTTACGCCTCGGCTTTTTTCATTTAAGGGTAGTCACAATATGATGGTTCTTTATTCGGGAACAACCTGTCCGTTTTCCCAGCGCTGCCGTTTCGTGTTGTTCGAAAAAGGCATGGATTTTGAAGTCAAAGATGTTGATCTGTTCAATAAGCCAGATGACATCAATGTCATGAACCCCTACGGTCAGGTGCCGATTCTGGTGGAACGTGATTTGGTTCTCTATGAGTCAAACATCATCAACGAATACATTGATGAGCGCTTTCCCCATCCGCAATTAATGCCTGCAGACCCTGTCATGCGTGGTCGTGCCCGTTTGTTCCTGTTTAATTTTGAGCGAGAGTTGTTCGTTCACGTGACGACACTGGAAAAAGCAGGTAACCCCAAGGCAATGGAAAAAGCACGCCAAGCCATCCGTGAGCAACTGACGCAAATTTCCCCTATTTTTGTCAAGAACAAGTTTATGTTGGGTGAAGAGTTTTCGATGCTGGATGTTGCCTTGGCGCCGTTGTTGTGGCGTCTGCAGCATTATGAAATTGAATTGCCCAAGGCGGCTGCACCGGTCATGAAGTATGCTGAGCGCATATTCCAGAAGCCAGCCTTCATTGAGGCGCTGACGCCCTCTGAGAAGGTGATGCGTCGCTAAAAAGTGACCTTGTTGTTTGTTTTATATTCAGTGTTCAGAGAGTTGCCGTGACTGAAGTTTCAACCAAACCTTATTTGATCCGCGCCATTTACGAATGGTGCTCAGACTGTGGCTACACGCCTTATATCGCTGTGGCGGTGGATGAGCGGACGCAGGTGCCACGTGAGTTCGTAAAAAATGGGGAGATCGTGTTGAATATTTCAGCAACGGCGACCAACCGGCTTGATCTGGGCAACGAGTGGATAGATTTTCAGGCGCGCTTTGGTGGGCGTGCCCGCGATCTCAGCATTCCGATCGAAAACGTGACCGCCATTTATGCCAGGGAAACAGGGCATGGTATGGCGTTTGATGTGCCCAAGGCGCTGGCGTTGGCACCTGACTTTGATGAGGCTGAACCCGGTTTTGATCAGGATGAATCCGCGGGCGAAATGACAAATCAAGTGACAAATCAGGTGTTGTTGCAAGATTCCAACAGTAAGCCATTTCCCCCGGATCGCAGTGTTGGCAAGGGTTCTGAGGGACCCGACGATGAAGGCGGGGGCGGAAATCTCAAGCCGGATTCAGGTTCTCCACCAAAGCGCAGCAAAAATCATTTAACTAGGGTAAAATAATGTTCTTCGCCGCTTTAGCTCAGTTGGTAGAGCAACCGCCTTGTAAGCGGTAGGTCGTCAGTTCGAATCCGACAAGCGGCACCAATATCTTTTTTCTGAATCAGCGCTGTGTGGGGTAAGTCACAAACTCACTTCAAACAGCGTTGTATTTCAGGCCTCTACATCTCAAGTTTCTATCATCAAGATTAAAACTACCTTCAGCAGTTAAATACCCCGGGTTTTCAACCCAAAAAATTCAAACACCGATTTTCAATGAAATGCTGTTTTGCGCCTAAGCTTTGGTGCCCAAGCCTTGCCATTCCTGACGTGGGGTGTGCTCTGTAGTCTCCAGCAAATCAAACAAGTCCAAAACCCTTCTGGTGCTTTCTGCAAACAGATCGTTCATGGTTTCTGGCTTGTTGTAAAACGCGGGTACGGGAGGCATGATGACAGCGCCCATTTCTGTGGCGCTGACCATGTTGCGAAGATGGGCAAGATTCAGCGGGGTTTCCCTGGTTAGCAACACCAGGCGGCGCCGCTCTTTCAGCGTTACGTCAGCTGCACGGGCAATCAGGTTGTCTGAAAGGCCATTGGCAATGGCTGCAAGGCTGTGCATTGAGCAGGGGGCCACAACCATGCCCACTGTTTTGAAAGAACCGCTGGCAATGCTGTCACCTATGGATTTTGGCGCGTGAACCACGTCTGCCAATGCTTCCACTTCCGCCTTGCCAAAATCGGTTTCTGACGACATGGTCAGCCAACCTGACGGTGACACCACCAAGTGGGTTTCAACGCCCGGATGCCGTTTTAATGTCTGCAGCAAATGCACCCCATACATGGCGCCGCTGGCGCCTGTGATCGCGATGATAAGGCGCTTGGGGGCATTTAGCATGGTTTAGGACTTCTGGCCGAGCAAGGCCTGCAATTCACCGGCTTGGTACATTTCCGTCATGATGTCTGAGCCGCCAATGAACTCGCCATTCACATACAGCTGTGGCACGGTGGGCCAGTTTGAAAACTCTTTGATGCCTTGGCGGATTTCAGGGTCTTCCAGAACGTTCACGGTAAAAATGTTGTCCACGCCGCAGGCGCGCAGAATCTGAATGGCCCGACCGGAAAATCCGCATTGCGGAAAGCTGGCGGTGCCCTTCATGTACAGCACCACGGGGTTGGCTGAAACCGTGGCTTGGATTTGGTCTTTAATGCTCATGGTGATGGGTCCTGATGAATCAAGTTCGAAAGAAGTTTCAAGTTTATCAGCAGGCGGGCCTGCGTGCGCATATCATTCTGTCGAGTCCGGCGAGATCTTGATGGCTTTCACAGTCACATAGACCGGCTGCCGCAAAAATTTCCAGAATGGTTTCGCGCTGATGGTAGCCGTGCTCCACCCAAAGTATGCCGTCAGGGGTCAGATGTCGCATTGCCGCCTGCGCAAGCGCACGGTAGGCGGACAGTCCGTCTGAAAAGTCCGTTAGTGCCACGGCGGGCTCGAAACGCAAGTCGCCCTGGTGCAGGTGGGGGTCGCCGTAGACAATGTAGGGTGGGTTGCTGATGATCAGGTCAAAGGTGGCTTCGGTTTCAAAGGCTAGCAACCAGTCAGACGCTCTGAAATGTACTTCAGCTTTCAGTTGGACTGCGTTTTCTTGGGCGATGCACAGCGCTTTTTCACTGACATCGCAGGCGTGCACCTCAAGGCTGACCTTGCTTTCCAATGCGAGTGTAATTGCGATTGCGCCACTGCCTGTGCCCACGTCAAGTACCCGCAAGCGTTTCTTGGGGGGCACGGGTTGCTGCAGGCTTGCGAGCACTTTTTCCAGCAGTTCTTCAGTTTCAGGTCTGGGTATCAGTACGGCGGGGCCGACCTTGAACGGGCGGCCGTAGAACTCTTGGGTGCCGGTAATGTAGGCAATGGGCTCGCCCTCTACCCGTCTGGCCAGCAAGGCATGAAACTCGGCGTGCTGCTCGTCTGTAACGGGCTGGTCTTCACGTATGAGCAACGCTGCGCGGGTTAATTTGAGCAGATGTTGCGCCAGCAGACGAACCTCATTTAGAGGCAGTCCAGTTTCTGTGGCGCATGTGCGCAAAGCCAGCAAGGCCATGCTTATTCTTCCTGTGTCATGGCGGCCAGTAGATCCGCCTGATGGGCGGTGGTCAGGCCTTCGATCATGTCGGAAATGTCACCGTCCATGATGTGATCCAGTTTGTAGAGCGTCAGGTTGATGCGGTGGTCTGTCATGCGGCCTTGCGGAAAATTGTAGGTGCGAATGCGTTCAGACCGGTCGCCGGAGCCCACCAGACTCTTTCTTTGTGAGGCTTCCTTGGCGTGTGCTTCTTGAGCGTATTTGTCTTTTAGCCGCGCAGCCAACACTTTCATGGCTTTGTCTTTGTTGCGGTGCTGCGAGCGTTCATCCTGGCATTCCACCACCAACCCTGTTGGCAAGTGGGTGATACGGATGGCGGATTCGGTTTTATTGACGTGTTGGCCGCCTGCGCCGGAGGCGCGGAAGGTGTCGATGCGCAAGTCGTCAGAGTTGATTTGCACCTCGGCCAGTTCATCGGCTTCTGCCAACACGGCAACCGTGCATGCAGAGGTGTGAATTCTTCCCTGCGACTCGGTAACGGGTATGCGTTGAACCCGGTGGGCGCCCGACTCGAATTTGAGTTTGGCGTAAACGTTTTCACCGACAAGTCGCAGTATGACTTCCCGAAAACCACCGAGTTCGGACTCGTTGGCCGACATGGTTTCAATTTGCCAGCCTTGCCGTTCTGCATACCGGGTGTACATGCGCAGCAGATCGCCAGCGAACAGGGCGGCTTCATCGCCACCGGTGCCGGCGCGAATTTCCAGAATGACGTTGCGGTTGTCGTCCGGGTCGCGGGGCAGCAAGAGCTGGGTCAGCGCGTCATCAAGCGCCTGCAAACGGGCTTGGGTTGCTGCGATTTCATCTTGCGCCATGTCTTTCAGGTCTGGGTCTGCAAGCCACTCTTGTGCAGTTTCCAAATCAGATCGGGCTTTCAGGTAGACGGCAAAACGTTCGGTGGCGGGCAACAGATCGCTGCGCTCACGTGTGGCTTTCATGAACATGGCCATGTCGTTGGCGGCGTCTTGGCGCGACAGATACTCGTCGAGGTCTTGCACGCGCTGAGACATGCGCTCAAGCCGTGCATAAAGAGAGGGTTTCATGCTAATTCGATTGGCGGGTGCTGAAGAGCTGCGGCAACAGTTTTAGCAGTGTGTCGCGGTTTTCTGGGCTGGATTGGTGAAGCACCGACAAAGGTCCGTGCATGAACTTGTTGGTCAGGCGGTGTGCGAGTTGCTCCAGCACGGCATCGGCAGATTCACCTTTGGCGAGCATTTTGCGGGCGTGCTCAAGCTCGAAGTTAGCCAACGCCTGCCCCTTTTCCTGCAGTTCGCGGATGGTGGGTACCAGCCTGCGTTCCTGCACCCAGCGCATAAAATTCTCAACGCTGGTTTCGATGATGGCTTCTGCTTGTTCAACCGCTCCGCGCCGGCTTTCCCGGCCTTCTTGAACAATGCCGCTGAGGTCGTCCACGGTGTAGAGAAATACGTCGTCAAGCCGGCTGACTTCCGGTTCAATGTCTCTGGGTACGGCAAGGTCCACCATGAACATGGGTTCGTGTTTGCGTTGTTTGCAGGCGGTTTTTACCATGCCCAAGCCTATCAGCGGCAGGGTGCTGGCGGTGCAGGACACAATGACATCGTATTTGTGCAGCAGGTTTGGCAGGTCTGCCAGCGCCACAGTGTCTGCATTGAAGCGTTTTGCGAGTTGCTGCCCACGTTCCAGCGTACGGTTTGCGATGGCGATGTGCTTGGGGTGTTGGGCTGCAAAGTGCGTGGCGCAGAGTTCTATCATTTCCCCAGCCCCCACGAACAACACGTTGCGATTGCGAAGATCGCCAAAAATACGTTGCGACAAACGCACGGCAGCAGCTGCCATGGACACCGAATGGGCACCAATTTCCGTGGTGCTTCTGACTTCCTTGGCCACCGCAAAGGTGCGTTGAAACAATTGGTGCAGCATCAGGCCGAGCGTGCCGGCTTCTTCTGCGTGCCGGGCCGCCTGTTTCATCTGGCCCAGTATTTGGGCCTCGCCGAGCACCATGGAATCCAAGCCGCTGGCCACGCGAAATGCGTGTCTGACCGCTTCGTCGGCGGGACGTGTGTACAAGTGGGAATCAAGGCGGTCTGAGCTGACTTGCCGCTCTGAGACAAACCAGTTGAGTAGTTCGATGCGGGTGCTTTCAGCGTGTTCGCTGGCGCAGTAAATTTCCGTGCGGTTGCAGGTGGAAAGAATGGCGGCCTCGAAAGGCCGTGACCCCCAGCGGCTGGACAATGACTGCAGTGCCTGCGCCAATTGTTCTGCTGAAAACGCCAAACGCTCCCGTACTTGTAGGGGAGCAGATTGGTGATTCAAACCGACAGCGAGTAACTCCATGCCACGAAACCGAACGCTAACTCGCTATTATACGCAGCCTTATGCCTCTACTTCTACTGCCTCTTCAACTGAACTCTTGATGGCGGGTTGAAGCAGACTTTTATCCAACACTTCCAAGCGGTAACCGTAGCTGTACACCGGCGCCAGACGGAAGCCCTGATCTGGGCGCAAACCCATTTTTGAGCGAACGCGTGAAACGTGGGTGTCCATGGTGCGCGAAGGAATGACTTCCTCGTGGCCCCATACGCTTTCCTGGATGTGCGAGCGTGACAGCGGTTTGCCCAGATTTCTGAACAGCAGCAGGGCAAGGTCGAACTCTTTGTGGGTCAAATTAACGCGCTGGCCCTTGACGTTCACAATGGCAGCCTTGGGTTCGAAGATCATGCCGGCAATGTCAATGGTTTCAGGCGCGGTGTCTTCTGGGTAGGCTCTGCGCAGCAATGCGCCTACACGTGCCACCAACTCTGCGCGACGCAGGGGTTTGATCATGTAGTCGTCGGCGCCTGCGGAAAGCGCCTGAACAATGCTTTCTTCATCTGTGCGTGAAGTGACGAAGAGAATCGGGATTTTGTGTTCGACGTGACTGCGAACCCAACGCATGACAGAAAGACCGTCGTTGTCGGGGAGCATCCAGTCCAGAACCAGAAGGTCGAAACTCTCTCTGCGCAAGTCGTGTTGAAACGCCTTGGCCGAGTTAAATACGTGGCAGTGGTGCCCGGCAGCGCTTAATACCCATCGAATCATTTCGAGTTGGGTTGCGTCGTCGTCAAGTATTGCAATGCGCATGATGATCCCCTGAGGTCACTCTAAATCTAAATTTTTTCGCTAAATGCGTGTAACAATTCTGCTTGAGAGATTGTTTTTCAAAAGCGTAAATAACAGTGAAATCGTAGGCTTATTCTGATCTGTTCTGTGTGTTTTAGCCCACAGACGGTGGATTAAAAGCGCGCGCGCCAGCAAACATCATGGAAATCATCTGCTCTGCGCTGTTGAAAATTGCGACCCTGTCTTTGGGGCGGTCGATGTAATCGATGGCCAGAAAAAATACATGGTGTGCGATGTGGGTGAGAATATCAGCGATCAACGGTTCGGGTATGCCCGCCAGAAGCCGGCTGATGTGCAGGTCTTTTGCAATTTCTTCCGCCACTTGCCGCAGGGCTGCGCGAATGGATTGGCGCATTTCCGGCATGGGTCCGTAGGCTTCGCAGGCACCAATAATGACGGCCCTCGGGTTTTCCAACACCAAGTCGAAAAAGCGCTTTAGCAGGAGGGGGCGGATGTCGAGGTTGATTTCGCCGGCTGCGGCGAGTCTGACTTCGCCAAGGGCTTTCAGGACATCTGCCTTGACTTGGTCGATAACAGCCATGCCCAAGGCGTTGAGTGTGTCGAAGTGTCGGTAAAATGCCGGTGCTGAAAGTTTGGCTTTGCGCGTGATTTCACGGATTCCCAAGCTACTGAAGCTGCGGTGCTCTTCGGCCAGTTCGAGGGCTGCCTCGATGATGCGTTGCTTTCCATGGCTAGAGGGGAGAGGGATAGGGGTCACGGCGCTTTCGTTTCAGTTTGATGGGAACGTTTTAAAATACTTGCCCGAGAACAATAGCAGATTTGACCATAAGACAAGAAACCACCTAGCACGCTTGGGTTAGGGCCCTGCGCGCCGGTGGTTTCTTGTGCGGGACAGGCTCAGGAATTGGTTTCGCGTTCTGGTGTGGCCGAGACGCGGTGTATGGACAAATCGGCGCCGTTGAACTCTTCTTCAGCGTCGAGTCTGATGCCGACGGTCATGCGCAACCCGGCGTAGACCACGGTGCCACCGATCACTGCCACTGCAATGCCGCCCAACGTTCCGATGACCTGTGCTGTAAAGCTGACGCCACCCAGACCGCCGAGCGCTGTGGAGCCGAAAATGCCGGCTGCAATGCCACCCCATGCGCCACAAATGCCGTGCAGGGGCCAAACGCCCAGTACGTCATCGATTTTCAGGCGGTTTTGAGTGATGGTGAACAACCAAGTGAAGAGCCAGCCTGCAATACCACCAACTGCAAGCGCACCAAACGGGTGCATGATGTCTGAGCCGGCACACACGGCCACCAGACCTGCCAAAGGCCCGTTGTGAACGAAGCCGGGGTCGTTGCGACCTGCAATTAAAGCCGTCAGGGTGCCGCCGGCCATGGCCATCAAGCTGTTGACCGCAACCAGACCTGAAATTTTGTCGATGGTTTGGGCGCTCATGACATTGAAGCCAAACCAGCCAACGCACAATATCCACGCGCCCAAGGCCAAAAATGGAATGGATGAGGGTGGGTGTGCTGCAACGCGCCCGTCTTTTGTATAGCGACCCACGCGAGGCCCGAGTTGCAGAACCGCCATCAGGCCTATCCAACCGCCCACGGCATGAACTACCACGCTGCCTGCGAAATCGTGGAATTTGGCGCCAAAATGCGTTTCCATCCAGGGCTGTATGCCGAAGTTGTCGTTCCAGGCGATACCCTCAAAAAACGGATAGACAAAGCCCACCAGAAGTGCAGTAGCTGCCAGTTGCGGACCGAATTTGGCACGCTCTGCAATGCCGCCCGAAATGATGGCTGGAATGGCGGCGGCAAACGTCAGCAGGAAGAAAAATTTGGTGAGGGCAAATCCGCTGTTCTCTGAAAGGCTCTGCGCGCTGCTGAAAAAGCCCGTTCCGTAGGCAACGCTGTAACCGATGACAAAATAAACCACGGTACTCATTGAAAAGTCAGTCAGGATTTTTACCAGTGCATTGACCTGATTTTTGTAGCGGACAGTGCCGACCTCCAAAAACGCAAAACCTGCATGCATTGCCAGCACCATGATGGCGCCCAACAAAATGAACAGGGTATCGGTTGCTATTTTTAAGTTTTCCATGGGTGCAGGATCGTATGTGGGTTGAAGCCCCAAAACAGGGCGTAGGTTAAAGAGCCACCGCAAAACACGCAAAACACATGCCCGAATTCGGTGCTGGATTTTCAAATATTTTGCACTGTCTTGGTGCTTTGCTTTTTTAGGCCGTAAACTTGATGAATTGAGACAAGCCTTGTTTGCAGGGCTTACTATTGTCTGCTTTTGTCTGTCGGCGTTTTTACTTGGTGTAAATTTAATTCAAGATTTTTCGTCCGAATGACAATAGGAGATTTTCAATGGCTGATGCCTACATATACGACGCGGTAAGAACACCCCGCGGCAAGGGAAAAAAAGATGGCAGCCTGCATCAGGCCACGCCTGTCTGGTTGATTCAAACTTTGCTGCGCGCACTGCAGACGCGCAACCATCTGGACACCTCTTTGGTCGATGACGTGGTGTTGGGGTGCGTCACACCCGTGGGCGAGCAGGGCGCTGACGTGGCCAGAACGGCTGTATTGGCCGCCGACTGGGCAGAGTCCGTGGCTGGTGTGACCTTGTCGCGTTTCTGCGCTTCCGGTTCCGAAGCGGTGAACCTGGCCGCAGCCAAGGTGATGAGTGGCATGGAAGACATGGTTGTGGCCGGTGGCATTGAGTCCATGAGCCGTTGGGCCATGGGCAGCGATGGCGGTGCGTGGGTGATGGATCCCTCTATCAATTCCAAGCTGAGTTTCATTCCTCAGGGTGTGAGTGCTGACTTGATTGCAACACTTGAAGGCTTTAGCCGTCACGATGTGGATTCGTATGCAGTTGAGTCGCAGCGCCGTGCGGCCAGCGCCCAAGCGGCGGGTCGTTTTGGCAAATCGATTGTTCCGGTCAGGGACTTGAACGGTCTGATGATGCTGGACCGGGATGAAACCATCCGGGGTGAGGCCACCGTTGAGGGCCTTGGCAAACTTGATCCGTCTTTTGCAATGATGGGCGCCATGGGCTTTGATGCCACTGCCTTGGCCAAGTACACCACGGTCGAAAAAATCAACCACGTGCACCACGCGGGCAATTCGTCCGGCATTGTGGACGGTTCTGCGCTTATGCTGATCGGTTCAGCCGAGGCGGGTAAAAAAGCGGGTTTGAAGCCACGTGCCCGCATTCGTTCTTGTGCTGTTATCGGTTCCGAACCCACCATCATGCTCACCGGTACAACACCGGCCTGCCACAAGGCCTTGCGCAAAGCCGGCATGTCGGCCGCTGACATTGACTTGTTCGAGATCAACGAAGCATTTGCAGTGGTTCCGATGAAAACCTCGCGTGACCTCGGTGTAAGCCTTGACCGCGTGAATGTGAACGGTGGTTCGATTGCCATGGGTCACCCACTGGGCGCCACCGGTGCCTTGATTCTGGGTGTGTTGCTTGACGAGTTGGAGCGTCAAAACAAGAGCACGGGTCTGGCGACGCTGTGCGTGGGTGCCGGTATGGGCATAGCGACCATCATTGAACGCGTTTGAAGGCTCAGGAGAATATTAAAATGACAGCAGTGAAACTTGAATTGGGTGGCGATGGCATCGCAGTGATTACGCTGGACATGCCGGGTCGCTCCATGAATGTATTGAACGCCGAATTGACCGGTCCTTTTTTAGAGGCGCTCAAGCAGGTTGAGACAGACGCCAGCATCAAGGGTGCGATTCTGACCTCTGGCAAGAAGGAATTTTTGGCGGGTGCAGACCTGGATCAGGTCTTTGGCATTACCAATCCGCAGGACGCCTACGATTTGGCTGAGGCTTTCAAGGCGCTGTTGCGTCGCATGGAAAAAACCACCAAGCCTTTTGTGGCTGCACTCAATGGCACCGCCTTGGGGGGGGGTCTTGAGTTGGCATTGGCTTGTAATTACCGCATTGCAATGAACGACCCGAAACTGAAGCTGGGTCTGCCGGAAGTCAAGCTGGGCTTGCTGCCCGGTGGCGGTGGTACGCAGCGCCTGCCCCGTTTGGTGGGCATGCAGACCGCTTTGCAATTGATGGGCGAAGGCAAGGAGTTGCGTGTTGAAGAGGCCAAAGGCATGGGCTTGATCAACGACATCGCTGCCAGCAAAGAAGAGATGATGGAAAAGGCACGGGCTTGGTGTCTGGCCAATCCATCGGTTCTACAGCCTTGGGACGAGAAAAAATTCCGTTATCCGGGTGGCGACAGCCGCACGCCGGCTGTGACGCAGATGATGGCAATTGCACCGGCCATGGCCAACGCCAAGGCACAGGGCAACTATCCGGCGATCGGGCACATCATGTCCAGCGTTTGGGAAGGTGGCATCACTGACATTGACACAGGCTTGAAGGTTGAGTCCCGCTACTTCGCCGCGTGCGCGGTGTCTCAGGTTTCAAAGAACCTGATGACCTCGCTTTGGTATCAGCTCAACTCCATCAAGAAGGGGCAGTCGCGTCCGCGCGGGCCAGCCCAGTCTCAGGTGAAAAAGGTGGGCGTGCTGGGTGCAGGCATGATGGGCGCCGGCATTGCCTATGTCAGTGCCAAGGTGGGCATTGAGGTGGTGTTGCTGGACATGTCTCAGGAAGGTGCTGACAAGGGCAAGGATTATTCCCGCAACCTGATGGACAAAGCCTTGAAAAAAGGTCGCACCACGCAGCAAAAAATGGACGAGTTGCTGGGTCGCATTACAGCCACCACATCGTATGAGGCTTTGGCCGGCTGTGATCTGGTGATTGAAGCGGTGTTTGAAGACCGCGGCATCAAAGCCGAAGTGACCAGAAAAACCGAGGCTGTGATTCCTGCCACTGCAGTGTATGCCTCCAACACATCCACTTTGCCGATCACAGGTTTGGCAACGTCGAGCGCACGCCCTGAGAATTTTATCGGTCTGCATTTCTTTTCTCCTGTGGACAAAATGCCGTTGGTTGAAATCATCATGGGCGATAAAACCTCGGATGAGACGCTGGCCAAAGGCTTTGACTATGTTCAGCAAATTGGTAAGACGCCGATTGTGGTTAATGACAGTCGCGGTTTCTACACCTCACGGGTGTTCGGCACCTATGTGATGGAAGGCGCCGCCTTGTTGAAAGAGGGCGTGCATCCGCGTTCCATCGAGGTGGCTGGTTTGAAATCCGGCATGCCCATGCCGCCGTTGGCACTGCACGATGAAGTGACGCTGAGCTTGTCTTTGCATGTCATGGATCAAACCCGCGCAGACTATGCCGCCGAAGGCAAGACATACACGCCCCACGTGGCTGAAGATGTTATTCGCACGCTGGTGAGCACGAAAAACCGTGTCGGTAAAAAAACCGGTCAGGGCTATTACGACTACAACGGCCGTGAAAAGTCGTTGTGGCCCGGATTGTCCGAGCTGTTCCCGTTGGCGGCCAACCAACCGAGTCAGCAGGAAATTATTGACCGCATGATTTTCGTGCAAGCCAATGAAACCGTGCGCTGCTATGAAGAAAAAGTGCTGCGCAGCGTGTCTGATGCCAACATTGGTGCCATTTTTGGCTGGGGCTTTGCGCCTCACCATGGCGGCCCTTTGCAGTTCCTCAATGCCTATGGCATTGAAAAGGCTGTAAAGCGTCTGAACGAACTGGCAGACAAGTATGGCGAGCGTTTCCGCCCTGCAGGTGTGTTGGTTGAGATGGCCAAAAAAGGCCAGACTTTTATGGATGCAGCGTAAATGGTGGCGAGCCTGAACAGGCCCGCCATGCTGGCCGGCCTCAAAGTGGTGGATCTGACAAGAAATTTGCCAGGTCCGTTTGCCACCTTGATGTTGGCCGACATGGGCGCTGAGGTTATGAAAGTGGAGCCGCCCCAAGGCGACGAGGCACGTTTGATGCCGCAGTTGTTCGAGGCGGTCAATCGCAACAAAAAGGGCTGCCGGCGGGACATCAAAAAACCTGCCGATCTATCAGAGCTGAAACGATTGATTGAAGGTGCCGATGTATTGGTGGAAGGTTTCAGGCCCGGTGTGCTGGAGCCTTTTGGCCTGAGCTATGCAGATTTGTCTGCCGTGAATCCGAAGTTGGTGATGTGTTCCATCACGGGCTACGGGCAAACGGGCTCTTGGGCGAACCGTGCCGGACACGACATCAACTTCATGGCAATGTCCGGCCTTTTGGACCAGTTGCGCACGCCCGAGGGTGAACTGGCAATGCCAAATGTGCAATTTGGTGACCTGCTGGGCGGCAGCGCGATGGCGGTGGTGGGTTTGTTGGCTGCTGTCATTGATGCGCGGGCTACGGGTCTGGGTCGACACGTGGACATCAGCATGACGCACAGTTTGTTGCCGCATGCGGTGGGGCCATTCGGTTTCGCTCAGATGTGGGAGCAGTTCGGCCAAGTCGATGTGCCCTCCAACGAAGATTTGTTGGGCGGCGGCCTGCCTTGCTATGGTATTTACAAAACAAGCGACGGCAGATACCTGGCTGTAGGCGCTTTAGAATACAAATTCTGGGAAGCTGCAAGCCGGGCTTTCGGGCATGCGCAATGGGCTGATATTCATTGGCAACGCGGTGTTATGCCGCAATTGCCAGCGTCCAAAAGTTTGAAGAAAATGGTCGCAGACCTTGTTGCCAGCAAGCCTTTGGCGCATTGGGCCGAAGTTTTTTCTGAAGTCGATGCGTGCGTCACTCCGGTGCTGACACTCAAGGAGGCCATGGCTCACCCCTTGTTTGAAAACCGCGCAGTGTTGCGAGAGCAGGTGGAAAAATCATCTAAAGAGGTGGTATCGTTGGGGCATCCGATTGAATTTTCGGACTATAAAGTTGAGGTGCGCCAAAAAGCGCCCTAAGAAAATCGACACCCAATCGACAAATACAGAGGAGACACCGTATGTCGAGCACCGCCGTGCCAGCCACTTTTGGAGGCGGGCAGTTCGCTTCTGAACAAGCCCGTGAATTGTTTGAAAGCCGTTTCTGGCAAAAATCCTACCCTGAGGGCACTCCAAAAGAGATCGGCCCGCCAAAGCACGCTGGTATTTTGGAAGTGCTGGAAGCGTCTATCGACCAATTCGCCGACCGGGTTGCCTTTGTATCCGCCGGGGTTGAAATTACCTATGAGGAAGTGGGTAAAAAAGCCACGGCGTTTGCGGCGTATTTGCAAAGCAAGGGTGTTAAAAAAGGTGATGTGGTTGCGGTCATGCTGCCCAATTGCTTTCAGTTCCCAGTTTGTATTATTGGAGCCATGAAGGCGGGCGCAATATTCACTGCGGTCAATCCGCTGTACACCCCGCGAGAGTTGAATCATCAGTTGAAAGACTCGGGTGCGCAAACCATTGTGGTGTTTGAAAGTTTTGCACACACGCTGCAACAATCGCTGGAAGGCACACAGGTTCGCAACATTGTGGTGACGCAACTGGGCGACTTGCTCGGTGGCGCCTTGAACATCAAGGGCCGTGTCATTAACTACGTTTTGCGCAACGTCAAAAAGATGGTGCCTGAATATGAGTTGCCCAACGCGGTCTGGATTCGCGATGCCTTGTCTGAAGGTGCTTCCCTGCCATTGAACAAAGCAAGCAGCAACATTGAAGACATTGCCTTGCTGCAGTACACCGGTGGCACCACCGGCTTGTCCAAAGGTGCCATGCTGACCAATTTCAGCTTGCTCTCCAACATGGAACAAGGCATGACCTTCATCAAGCCAGCGCTTGGCGAGGGCGACCACACCATACTCACCTTGCTGCCGCTCTACCATATTTACGCGATGGCGGTGAATTGCATGACCTTCATGATCTTGGGTGCCCGCAACGTTCTCATTGCCAATCCGCGCGATATTTCACTGGTGGTTAAAACCATCAAGAATGAAAAAATCAGTACGCTGACGGCGGTGAATACCTTGTTCAATGCCTTTATGGAAAACGAGGATTTCCGCAACCGCGATTTCTCTGATTTGAAGTTCGCAATGTCTGGCGGCATGGCTTTGCAAAAAGCCATTGCAGAGCGTTGGCACACCCTGACAGGCGTACCGATCGTGGAAGGTTACGGTATGACTGAAACCTCCCCGGTTATTTCCGTACCGCCCCTGTTTGGTGTTAATTTGCCGGTTTTCCGCGGCAATGTGGGTTTGCCCATTCCCGGTTGTGATGTTCGTTTGCGCCGGACAGACGGTTTGTGGGCGGATTTGAACGAACCTGGGGAAATTTGCATTCGTGGTCCACAGGTTATGAAGGGTTACTGGAACCGGCCTGACGCAACCGCTGAGATGATCGATGCAGATGGCTGGTTGGCCACTGGAGATATCGGTGAAATGGATGCCGACGGATATCTCAAGATTGTGGACCGTAAAAAGGACATGATCATTGTGTCCGGGTTTAACGTGTTCCCCAATGAAATTGAAGATGTTGTGGCGATGCACCCGGGCGTTCTGGAGTGCGGAGCCGTTGGCGTACCCGATGAAATTACGGGTGAGCAGGTCAAGATTTGCATTGTGAAGCGCGACCCTTCCTTGATGCCGAAAGACATTATTGAGCATTGCCGCAAACACCTGACCGGTTACAAAGTGCCGAAGTTTGTTGAGTTCTGGCCGGAAATCCCTAAAACTCCAGTTGGCAAAGTGCTTCGCCGCGAATTGCGGGTGAAGAAGCCAAGCTGAGCTTTCATTTCAAGGCTGGTTTGTTAGAAGAAAGCCTCGGTTATACCCAAGCCGTTCTTGTTTCGTGTTGCTAAGAAATTGATTCACCTGCTCCTCATGATTAACGTCATGAGGAGTTTTTATTAGGCAGGAATCAACTTCAAATCAACCGCACAGCTGGCTTGTCGTGCTATGCTGCGCACCGTCTCCTCTATTCCCTTTTCAGGTTCAATATCCGCCACGACAGATATTGGCAAGGTGGTGGCGACCTGAGAAACAATCAGTTCTCGTAGATTTCTTTGCCACAAAAACCGATGTTGTCCCAAGGCCAGAGAAACAGTCCTCCATGTAAGCCCATCCGCCGCGCTCTTGCTCTGCTTTGCGCTGTACGGCTGGCCGTGAAGACCGAGTTTCTCTTTAAACAACTTCACCCCAAATTCATTGGAGCCCATTTCTCGTCGCTTGTACGTCTGTCCGTACAGTGCTTGTCTGGCAATCCAGTGAGAGGCAGCCTCGTCCACGGATGCTCTAGTCAAATAACCATACTTGGCGAATCCGCCTACGCTTGAGTAGCACGGATTTACAAAGTAAAGTCCGATGCCGTTTTCACGGCAGTTTTTCTGCACCATCTCCTTGAACTTGCTACTGGCAAGCGAAGACAAAATCGCATTAAATTTACGACCTTTCGCATCAACGTAGGAGGCTGTTACCTTGGCTTTGGTATTGGAGAAATCCAGGTTTTCAATCGCCATCGCCACGTTGTACTTAAGCGCTATTTGAGCCAGCCGCTTGGCAACCGTACCGACTTGAACTGACACGCTGCCTGAAGGCTCATTCCGAAGAGACCAGGGGATAAAACCTTGTTGGCCAGCTTCCAGGTTTCCGTCAGGTTTGACTACTGACCATGCCACGCCTTTAGCATTGAAGTCCAACCCAAGCGCGCCGCGTTCTCGCGTTGAGTGTGCGCTAGGCGCTGCTGTATTAACAGATATTTGAAGGTGGTATTTCCGCTCACCGTCGTTATCCCTTATGACGATTTTGGAGGTCATCGGTACTTTGCCAGACAGCGCTTGAAGATGTTGTCTTGCTTTGGACAAGCCTGAGGCTTTGTCCAAGTGTCCGCTGAAATCTACATTGGGTATTTCAATGAAACGCGCTTTCATTCGAAGATTGCAGCACTTAGGTGATTTTCCATTCAATACATCTTGGGCTGTTTGCTCTGCCAGCTCTTGCATTCTGACTTTTGCTTGTGAATCAGTCAGCCGGATACGTAAAACGTTTGAATCTGGATGCCATTGCACCTCGGGATTGCCACACGGGGCGTCGGCACGCCCAATCGACACCAGTTGATTATGCCGACGCAAGTTCCACTCTGCTCTCCAACTTTCGTAAGAATCGAAGATGCTGTCCTTGTTATTCATCGGATTTTGCGCAAGCAGCCTCTTGGAACCAAAGCAAACTGAAACTTTGCCCTCGTTCAATTGCTCAGTTAGTTCAAGTAACTTGCGCTCTTTGTGCACGAGTCCCTTTTTCTTCATCGCAAGCCATCTGCATTTCCTCGCAATTTTGTCTTTAAGCGACCGTATATCAGATAAAGTATCAACGAAGCGCTTGGTCTTTTTTGAGATTACCGCAGGTGCAAGCTCCCCGGCTAACTGTTGCTTCGACTCCAGTTGCTTTGCGAAAGACTTCAAAGCCCTGTTTGCATCTTCAATCGCTTCTTTTCGTGCTTTGATTCCAGCTTCAAGTTTGGAATTAAGGAACTTATCTGCTTCCAGTTGGCGCTTGTAGAGCATTTCTGCAACATTTTGTGCGGAGCCTACTTGCGCAGAGGTAAGTCCGAACTCCCGTTGAAGCAGGTAATAGGTTTCAGAGGAAGTCAGGCCATCGCGAAACTGGCAGGCAAAAGCCTGTCTAACCGCCTTCCCGTGAGTAGCACAAAGCTCAGAAATCAAAGATTCCTGAGCCTTATTCAGCCGGAGGCGAGTTTCGTAAGTGATCAAAGCGTGGGTGTAGTTTTACTGTTAATAAAAACAGTGTAGCACAGGCATTTACGCGAAAGATTTATGTTAGCAGTAGGTGGCTCACAACCCTTGTTGAAAGCGGGACTTACGGAAATTAGCAACACGAAACAAGAACGGCTTGGGTTATGCAACGGCTTTTATTCATCCAAAAACAGCTTGGCGCAGTATTACTGACATTCCCCACTTAACGATGGCAAAGATTCCATGATTCCAATAACGCTTTCTGACGCTCTGACCCTGCCTTGCGGCGCTGTGTTGCCTAACCGAATTGCAAAATCTGCGATGAGCGAAGCGCTCGCCACCATTGATCACAAGGTGTCCGATCAACTGGTCCGTTTGTATGAGGCCTGGTCTGAGGGCGGGTCTGGTTTGTTGATTTCCGGCAACGTGATGATCGACAGAAAAGCCTTGGGCGAACCTAAAAATGTGGTGGCTGAAGACGAGAGCGACCTTGACGGTTTGAAGCGCTGGGCCCGTGCCGGTACCAAGGCGGGTAACCACTTCTGGATGCAGATCAATCACCCGGGCAAGCAGTCGCCCAAAGACTTGAATGAAACAGCGGTGGCGCCTTCTGCCATTCCCCTGAAAAAAGAGATTCGCCTGTTTTTCAGGGATGCCCGCGAACTGACAGAAACCGAAATCCTGGATCTGATCCAACGCTTTGGAAATGCAGCCAGACTGGCAAAGCAAGCGGGTTTCACCGGTGTTCAGATTCACTCGGCCCACGGCTATTTGGTCAGCCAGTTTTTGTCGCCCTTGCACAATCAGAGAACAGACCGCTGGGGTGGTTCACTGGAAAACCGCATGCGTTTTCTGATGGAAGTTTACGGCGCGATGCGCGCTGCTGTCGGTCCCGATTTTCCTGTGGGCGTTAAGCTCAACAGCGCCGATTTTCAAAAGGGCGGTTTTGCAGTGGATGAAGCCATTGAGGTGGCCAAGGTGCTCGATGCCGCGGGCATTGACATGATTGAAGTCTCCGGTGGCACCTACGAGTCTCCCGTTGTGGCAACGGGTGTCAAGCCTGACCAGAAAGCCAGTACGAAGGCGCGGGAAGCCTACTTCGCTGAATATGCCCGACTCATCAGAAATGCGGTGAAGACGCCGGTGATGCTGACGGGTGGTTTCAGAACCGACGAGGCCATGATTGAAGCCCTCACCGAAGGTGATTGTGATGTGGTGGGTCTGGCGCGCAGCCTGGTGCTGGATTTGCAAGCACCGGCTAAAATGTTGCGCGGTGAGTCTTTCCTAAGTCTGGTCAAACCCCTGAAAACAGGCATTAAGGCCATTGACTCGACGGGCATGTTGGAAATCTGGTGGTATGGTCGCCAAATGACCCGCATTTCGAACGGCAAACCTCCTCGCCCTTCTGAATCACCCATTTATGCATTTGTTGCAACGCTGCTGACCAAAGGCGCGCAAGCGTGGGCAACTCGCAAGTTACGCGCTAACTGATTTCGAGGTAATGGAATATGACAAATCGTAGAAACTGGGCATTGGTCACCGGTGCATCCGGCGGCATAGGCAAAGACATTGCATTGTTGCTGGCGCAGCGAGGTTACGACCTTATTTTGGTGGCGCGAACCGAAGACAAATTGCAGGCCCTGGCGCAGGAAATTGAAACCAGCCACCAGCGTACCGCACGCGTTATTGTCCAGGATTTGGGCGTGCACGGCAGTGTGGCTCAATTGATGAACCGCATTGGCAGCGATGTATCGGACATTGAGGTATTGGTTAATAACGCCGGTTTTGGCTTGAACGGTGCGTTTGCAGATACAGAGGCCCACCGCTTGTCGGAAATGGTGCAGTTAAATGTCACGTCCCTCATGGAATTGACCCGGGCAGTGCTGCCCAGCATGCAGGCCCGGCGCTGCGGCTACGTCATGAATATCGCGTCGGTTGTGGCGTTTCAGCCCTGCCCGCATTTTGCTGTTTATGGCGCAACCAAGGCATTTGTATTGTCCATGACCGAGGCGCTGCAGTTGGAGTTGTCGGGCAGCGGCGTGAGTGCAACAGCGGTCTGTCCGGGCTCAACAGCCACCGAGTTTCACCAAGTGGCCGGCAGCGACCGTTCCCTGGTTGCAAAGCTGATGGACAGTTCCGCCTCTGTGGCGCAGCAGGCGGTCAAGGCAACCTTTGCCCGCCGTTCTTCAGTGGTGACCGGTTTGATGAACAAACCCATGCCGCTGATTAATCGCCTTGTTCCCAGAATGTGGATGGCCGCTGGCGTGGGTCAGTTATTCAAAAAGGCAGCGCGGCGCTGAGTCGGCACTTGGCAAGCGCAATAAATCCTTGCTTTTTTTCTTGATGCCGGCGTTATCAAAGCGCCGGCATTTGTGCTTTAATGTGTCGTTAGATTCAAGTTACTGTATGTGATCACCCATGACCGTAAAAGATTTGCCAGATCCTGAACTCAACAATATTCGGGTTATAGAGCAGCTGAAAAAAACCGTCAATAGCATGCGCTCTTCGTTGGAAGACGCGGAAGCGGAACATCGCAATGCCTTGGGGGTCGTTCGAGACACCAAAGACAACGAAATCCGCTACCTGCAAGCAACGGTGAGCACCATCAGGCAGCAATTGGAAGAAACCAACGCGCTGCGCCTGACTGAAGTGCAAGAACTTAAAAATGCTCACGAAGCTGAGCGAAAACAATTGCAGCAAACTATCGTAGAGTTGCGCGCAAGGCTGGAGACCAAAGCATGACAGACATTGTTCTGGCAGAAAAAAAACGGGGCAAAACCCCGCCCGCCTTTAGAGGCAACCGGGGCGTTGTGAATCCTGAGTGGTTATTGTGGGTATTGACGCAAGTGTCTTCCCAAGATGGCCTGGACATGCAGTTGAGAACCGTGGTGGATTACGCGCGCGAAGCGGTGGGCGCCACCCGGGGCTCGCTGTTCATGTTCGATGACTCCACCAATGAGCTCTACACCCGCATTGCAGACGGCATGTATCGCCGCGAAATCAGAATTTCATCTGAGGCTGGTGTGGCCGGCAGCGTTTATACAACCGGGCAACCCAGCATTGTGCTGGACGTGAGCAAAGACCCCAGATTTCTGGCCGAGGTCGACAAGGAAACAGGGTTTGTCACCACAGACATGCTGGCTGTGCCTGTGCGCACCTTGCGTGGCAATGTCATTGGTGTGGCGCAGATGCTCAACAAGATGGAAGGGCAGTTTGACAAGCGCGACTTGGTCTTGATGGAAGCGCTGACGCAGAATGTCGCCATTGTTCTGCACGGCTCCACACAGCTTGAGGCCAGTGTCATGCGGCGCAAGCAGGAAAGCGAAATGCTGGATGTGGTGTCCGAGGCCTCAACGGAAATCCACTTGGGCCCCTTGCTCAACCGCATTATCGGAACAGTGTCGCGCATGTTGAATTGCGAGCGTTCAACCCTGTTTCTCAACGATCCTAAAACCAAGTTCTTGTATACCGAAGTGGGGCAGGGGTTGGGCGTTACGCGCATCCGCTTTCCCAACCACATGGGTATTGCCGGTGCGGTGTTTTCCACCAGCAAAACCATCAATATTCCCTACGCTTATGCAGATCTGCGCTTTAACCCGTCGTTTGACCGCCAAACCGGTTTCTTTACACGCTCCATACTGTGCGTACCGGTGGTCAACAAAAAGGGCGAAGTCATTGGCGTGACGCAGGCACTGAACAAAATTGGCGGTGTATTCACAGATGAAGACGAGCAGCGTCTCAGAGCGTTTACCGCGCAAATTGCAATTGCCCTGGAAAATGCCAAGCTGTTTGACGACGTACAAACGGTCAAGAACTACAACGAGTCCATGCTGGAAAGTATGAGCAATGGCGTGCTGACGGTAGACGACAAAGGTAACTTTGGTGCGGTGAATGCAGCGGCGCAAAAAATACTGCGCAAGCGCGGTGCCGACCTGATTGGTACCCCTGCCAGCGCATTTTTTGTAGAAGAAAATCAATGGGTCGCAGACTCTTTGGCCCGAGTTCAAAGCAGCGGCATGCAAGACATTGTGATGGACGCTGAAATTTTGGTTAAAGGTGCCCGCGAGGGTGAAGTGCCTGAAAAAATGTCAGTAAACCTGACAGTGCAGACACTGAAGAACAACAAGCAGGAAAACATCGGCAACCTGATGCTCATTGAAGACATCAGCAGTGAAAAGCGGGTCAAGGCCACCATGGCCAGGTACATGGACCCCGCACTGGCAGACAAGTTGATTGCCGGTGGAGAGGAAATACTGGGCGGTACTTCAAGCGAGGCCACGGTGTTGTTCTCCGACATCCGAAGCTTCACAACGCTTACAGAGCAACTGGGTCCGCAAGGCACGGTGGCGCTGCTCAATGAATACTTTACCCTGATGGTGGACTGCATTACCCACGAAGGTGGCATGCTGGATAAATTCATCGGCGATGCCATCATGGCCGTGTTCGGTACACCGTTCCCGCACGATGACGATGAAGACCGCTCGGTGCGTGCCGGTATTGAGATGCTTCGCAGTTTGAACCGTTTTAATGAAGAGCGTGCGCTCAAGGGCCTGATGGCTGTTGATATGGGTTTGGGCATCAACACGGACAACATCGTGTCGGGCAACATCGGTTCTCCAAAGCGCATGGACTACACCGTGATTGGTGACGGCGTGAATTTGGCTTCACGTCTGGAAGGCGCCTGCAAAACCTACAGCGCAAAAATGCTGATTTCGGAAAGAACCTGGAAGTTGTTACGCGGCAGTTACCGCTGCCGTGAAGTGGACTGGGTGATTGTGAAGGGTAAAACCGAACCTGTGGGCATTGTTGAAGTGCTCGACTGGCACACCGAAGAGTCCTTCCCCAATGTAATGGACACCATAGGCTTGTGGAAAATGGGCTTGGACGCTTACCGCAGTGGTAACTTCAGCGATGCGAAGCACCGTTTTGAAGAGACACTGAAAGTAAACCCCAAAGACAAGCTCTGCTACACCTACATTGAGCGCTGCAACGATCTCATGGCCGAACCGCCCACTGATTGGGACGGTATCTACACCATGAAGTCCAAGTAAGAAGACTAAAACACCGCAGTGGTGTCAGGCATCGCTGCGGGTTGACAACCATTGGGCCGTTTTCGGCCAGATGGTGGCGGTGGCTTCCCTGCCACCGAGTATTCCGATGTGCCCACCGGCCCCGATAAAAAATTCTTTGTCTGCACTGGACACCAGCGGCATCATTGCCTTGCAGCAGGCGATGTTGGACAAACTGTCTTTCCGGCCCGCAATGCACAACAAATTCGATGTGATTTTTTCCAGATGAATAACATCACGGCCCACGGTGAAGCGCCCCTTGGCCGTTTCATTTTCAAGCCATACACTGGCGGTCCAGTCGCGTATGACCGCACCCGGATAGGCTTCCAGGTTGTCGATGAACGCAGCCTGATTGGCATGTTGCTCCACGTACTGGCGGTTTTCCAGATGCATGGCCAAATTCAGGTAACCCTTGATGCTAGACACCGGGTCCAACAATTTAAAACCAATGACATTCACCCAGCCCGGCGCGTAGGCCAAAGAGGCCGGCAGCTTGCGTAAACTCAAGCGGGCCAGTTTCATCAGTTTGTTCATCTGTTTGAAGTTGCGCCCCATGGCGCCGTTGGCGTAGCCGTCCACAGGTGTGCCCAGCGTAATCAGATTGCGAACATCGTTTTGTTCAGAGCCTGCTGCATACAAGGCGGCCAGCATGCCTCCCATGCTCCAACCGTGCAGCGACACCTGCGCTGCACCGCTGTTTTCCTTGACAGCGGCAATGCATTTTGGCAGCCAATCCTTGACGTAGGTTGATAGGGTTTGCGCTGCGTTTTTCAGACTGGGTTTGCCCCAGTCAATAAGATAGACATCGTGCCCGTGGGCCAGCATGTATTTGATGAAACTGCGGTTCGGAAACAAATCGTAAATCAGCATGTTTACGGCCAAAGGTGAAACAATTACCAGTGGAATGCCATGCTTTTTTTCAGCCACTGGCAGGGTTGAGTCTCCGAATGGAATTTCAGTTTCAGTCAGCGGTTTGTAATGCCTGACTTGCGCCAACCCTTGGGTATAAACAATGTCGTAGGGCAACTGACCGGCCACCACCATGGTGTCGGTTTTGAAAAAACGGTCACGTGCATTTCGTGTCACCGTCTTGATGCGCTTAGCGCTGGGTTTTTTTATCGGTAGCATCGCTGTGTTTCCCAATCTGTGATCTTCAGGGGCGGACAACGCCGCTTGTGATTTTTCCATGTAACTCGGGTGTCAGTGGAACATAGCCGAGTTTTTTGTCGGTCAGCACATAAACCGGCTCTGTTATTACCTGCAAATCAAAGCCGTCTTTTTTCAGTTGGCCTTTTTGGTATTTGAAGGTACCCGTGGTGTCTTGTGTGTCCCTGATGCGCATGAACACGGGAACTGCGTAGGCGGGCAGCGTGGTCTGCAGTTGATGGGCGATCATGGCGCCGTCAAACTTGAAGCCGGGCTTCAAGGTGATGGCAGCCATGCCGGCCCGGCCATCGGTGCCCGGAATGGCGACACCATAGACCACTGCGTGTTCCAGACTGTCCACCATGGCAAGCGCACCTTCCACTTCAGAGGTGGCCACGTTTTCGCCTTTCCAGCGGAACGTGTCGCCCAAGCGGTCAACGAACTGAATGTGTTGCCAGCCTTGCGCGCGCACCAGATCGCCGGAATTAAACCAGCAGTCTCCTTTTTTAAATACATTGCGAAGCAGCTTTTTTTCATTGGCTTCTTCGTCGGTGTAGCCGTCGAAGGGTTGGCGGTTACTGATCTCGCTGATCAGCAAACCCACTTCACCCGACTTTACACGCGACATGCGACCGTTGTCTTTTCGAACCGGTTCTTCCGTGACGGGGTCGCATTGAACAATGGCAAAAGGCAGCGGTGTAAAGCCCACGGTGTTGCGTTGTCCAAATACATTGATGAAGCCGATATTTGATTCGCTGGCACCGTAAAACTCGTAAATTTTTTCGATGCCGAAACGAGACTCGAATTTGTCCCAAAGTTCCGGTCTAAGACCGTTGCCGACTATCAAACGAACTTCGTGGTTCTGATCGTCCAGACTGGCTGGCCGGTTCAACAGGTAGCGCAGCAATTCCCCAATGTAGCAAAATGCAGTGGCTTCATAGTGTCTGATGCGATTCCAGAACTGGCTGGCCGAGAATTTTTTGTCCAAGGCCAGTGTGGCGCCACACGACAATACGCAACCCCAGCTAACAGTCAGTGCATTGTTGTGGTAGAGCGGCAAACAGCAATAAAACACGTCTTCGTGTTTTAGGCGTATGGCACTGCTAAAACCGTTCATTGCACTGAGCCAGCGGTAGTGGGTCATTACCGATGCCTTGGGCATGCCGGTGGTGCCAGAGGTAAAAATGTAGAAGCAGGCATCACTGGCCACAATTTCCTTGGTGATGCGGGGGTTGGTCTCAGGCTTGTTTTTTAGCAGTTTCAACAGGTCTTCAAAACCTGCAGGGCAGCGATCGCTGGGGTTCAGCGCCAACCACAAAGGCGTTGTTTTGTTGATCAGTTTGTTAAATTGCCCCAACTCCTTGAGTTGCGGTGTGCATTCATGCCCCACCACCACGCATTTGGGTTTGATCAGGTTCAAGCTGTGTTGCAGCGTTTCGTTTTTTTGGTTGGTGTTGATCATGCCGGCCACCGCGCCCAACTTTACAGTCGCCAGTACACAAGCGATCAGTTCCGGGCGGTTTTCCAGCAAAATGGCGACGCAGTCGCCCTTTCGAACGCCTTGCAAGGTCAGTGTATGAGCCATCTGGTTGGCCATCACATTGAGCTCTCGGTAAGAAAACGAAAGGTCGTTGAATTTTAGCGCCGGGTGGTCGGGAAAGCGGTCTACGCAATGCTCAAATACTTTGCCCAGCGATTGGCGACTGGTTCGGCGCAACGTCACCAGATCAAATAGATTGCTTGCGATCTGCTGCCAGTCGGGGGCCAGCGCCAAGGCGCCTTCGGCCAAGTCCAGCAGTCTGATTTGCTGCTTTTTATCGGTCATGTAGAAAAGTCTCCACCACGGTTGTTTCTTCAGTGTTTGTATAGCTGAATTGTAGTGAATAACCGTGTGTTACAGAGACTTTCTAACCATTAGACATGTTTTTTCGTGCGCTTCTGTTCACCAGATGTTTTCACGTTTCAGCACGTCTTTTACGTACAGGTAGGTGACTGGCATCAAAATAAGCCCTGGTAAACCGAAGAGTGTCTCGCCAAAGACGATGCACGCCAGCAGCTCCGCCACGCTGGCCTGGTAGGCCGAGCTGAGGATTCTGGCGTTGATCAAATATTCCATTTTATGAACAGAAATCAGGTATACCAGCGACAGTCCCAGAACCCAAGGTGGAAATTGCAGGCACAACACCATCATCAGGCAGTTGGCAATGACGTTGCCCAGTGCGGGTATGAAACTTAGAAAAAACGTAGCAACCACCAAGGCTTCGCGCAGGGGCAGCGCCACGCCCAGCATCGGCAAAACAACAAACACATAAAGCAGGGTGACTGTCGTATTCCACAGGGCAACGTAGAGCTGTGCCGTCAGCAGGTGCGAGAAGCAATCCAGAAATCGGCTGCCTTCGCTTCTCAGCCCGTGCGACAAACCGGAAGCCTGCGTTTCAACAGTGGTGATTCTGAGTACCAGACTGACTGAAATCAGGCCGGCAAAGAACACCTGTGTGACCACTTTAAGGCCGCTGCCTGTCATGGCCATCCAGAATGCACCCTGATTGCCGGCCCAGTCTGTGATGGCATCCACCACTTCGGCGTTGTCCATGTCGCCATAGGCGTGCAGTATTTCAAAAGAAGACTGTCTGGCTGCCAAGCGGAGTTGTTCAAGAAAGTCCGGCAGCATTAACTGCGCCTTCAGCGCAATGAATTGCACAACGCTGGAACCCATGCCAATGGCCGACAGCAGCAGCAGCAAGGTAAAGCCCGCGCAAATAAGCGGTAGGGCTTTTTGGTTCACCCGGCTGCGCATCAGCCAGAACTGTAATTTCAGCGTAACCGCCACCAAGGCAAGTGTGGTGAGCAGTGCCGGCCCCAGCTTCAAGCTCAGGCTGAGCAGCAGTGCACCAAGCACCAGACTGGCGCACAGCAGTACG
>JAJTDO010000009.1:45403-46227 GCA_021300475.1 Burkholderiales bacterium
TTTTTGAATTAGGGGCGGCGTTGTATTGCGCCGGGGTATTGTGTTTCATACATCCTAGGGGGTGAGCGGTAGGGCGCTTTTAAACGAACCCGTGTAAGTTTAATGAGCGAATGGAAAAAATGCGAGCACAGGCGTAGAGTCAACCCGACCGAGTGATTGGAGCCCAGCGCATGGACAAGCAAACAGCCGCAACCGTGGCACCGGAAAAAAAAGCCAAGCCCTCTCGGGCCATCATACGCCCTCGGCGCATGGACTTTGATTTCAGCGCCGACATTCCCCGCTTCTGGTTCGACAACAACGTGTTCAAGACCCTGCTGATGACGGCCCAGTCTTGCACTTTCCCCGAGGGCGAGCGTTTTTTCATTGATTCTGTGCGGCATTACCAGTCGCAGATCACCGACCCCGAGTTGCAAGCGCAAGTGCGTGGTTTTATTGGTCAGGAGGCCCACCATGGCAAGGAACACACCACCCTGAACGACTTCATGGCGGCCAGAGGTTTCGCCACCGAAGCGGTACAGAGCCATGTGCGCACCAGCCTGCAATTGCTGCGCAAGCGCATGTCTGCCGAGCGTCAGCTTGCAATGACCTGTGCCTTGGAGCACTTTACGGCCATGTTGGCAGAATTGGCGTTGGAACATCCTGATTTTTTTAAAGGCATGGACGACAGGGTTTAAGCAGCAAACAGAAAATATATATAAATCTATGCTAAGCTATCACATATGAATAGATATGTAAGCATAGGCGAAGCAGCAGAGGCGTTGGGCGTGTCAATTGCGACACTGCGGCGATGGGAGGCCGATGGAAAACTTGCTGCCGAACATACG
>JAJTDO010000057.1:0-16907 GCA_021300475.1 Burkholderiales bacterium
ACTTGCCCATGCGCCCAACCGCGTCGGCAGAAAAAAACTGACGCCATTGCAAGTCAAGCGACCACAGGCTGGTGACAATCAAGGCCAGCAACGCCAGACTCACCCAACATGCCTTGCAGCGCGCATCGAACAAGGCCGGTGGCAGCGGCATTGGCACGGGTGGCGAAGCAGGGGTCTGTGCACTCATGCCAGCACACTGCGCAACCATGCGCTGAATTTGTCGGCCATCCAGACCAATGCAACGAACACCAGCAGCATGGTGCTGACCTCGCCGCCGGAGAACATTTTCATTGAAGAATCCAGTTGCTGCCCCAAGCCCCCTGCCCCTACAAAACCCAGCACCGCGGAAGAGCGGATGGCACATTCCCAGCGGTACACGGTGTAACTGGCCAGTTCAGCCGCGTTTTGCGGCAAGGCGCCATAAAACAGTGCCTGCAGGCGACCGGCGCCGTTGCGCAACAGGTTTTGCGTCACATGTCCGTCTCCGGATTCAATAATGTCGGCATACACCTTGCCCAGCATGCCGCCGTAGGTCAGCGCAATGGCCAGCACACCTGCCGTGGGGCCCAGACCCACCACGCGAACAAACACCAGCGCCCAAATGAGTTCAGGAACACTGCGCAGCACAATGGCCACCACACGCACAAATTGCCGCAACACAAAAGGCAGCGCGTCCATGCGCCCTGCCAATGCAGAAACCGACAGGGTGCGCAAAGACAACAGCGCGATGGGCACGGCAATCAACCACGCCATGGCCAAACCGGAAGTGGCAATGGCCACGGTACGCCAGGTTTCGGCAGCCACCATGCGCAAAAACTCAGGTTCCACCTTTGGCGGCACCATGTCTTTTAAAAAATTAAGGGTGGGCTTCAGGTTTTCTGCGTCCCACAGCAGCCAAGGCCTGAACTCGGTGGCCACCAGCATGGGCCACAGCAGCGCTGCGGTTGCAAGCATCCAGAACACACGCCCCCACCACGCCGGGTCGCGGCGGGCTTGGGCAATGGGGCCAGGCTGGGCAGTCATGGTTTGCATGGCGAGCGGCTTCAACGGCAGTTCATGGGAACGGGCGCCGTGGTGTCAAGGACCATGGGGCGTTCCGGTGCCGGACCGGACAATTCATCCAAGTGCTGGGCATACAACTGCTCTAGCACCGATTGGGTGACATCACTGGCCGGCAGGTCGAAGGCAAGCCGACCATCCCGCAGACCGATAATGCGCGGAAAATGCTTTAAGGCCATATCCACCTGGTGCAGCGTTGTCACCAGCGTTGCGCCCTGTTCGCGTGCGCCCTGCGTCAGGGTTTGCATGGCTTGGCTGGCGCGGGTGGGGTCCAGGGCGGACAAAGGCTCGTCTACCAGAAACAAGTCTGCACCAGACACCAAACCACGGGCCAGACCCACGCGTTGGCGTTCACCACCGGAAAGCCTGTCTACGCGATCAAACAATTTGTCAGCCAAATCGTAACGTTGCAAGGCGGCATAGGCGGCGGGAATATCCACCGGGTAAAACAGGCTGCGCAGGCTGGTCAGCAAACCCATGTGCGACAACCGCCCTGCAAGCACGGCTGTCACTACGCGTTGGCGCGGTGGCAAAGGCGGTGTCTGCGGAGCCAGAAACAGGCGCTTGCGCAGCGCTTGCAGACCGGACTTGGGCAAGGCCCACGGGTTTTGTCCGTCCAGCAGTACAACACCGCTGTCCGGGCGCATGGCGCAAGCCAGCAGATGCAACAAGCTGGTTTTTCCAGCGCCGGAGGGTCCGATGATAGCCACCTGCTCGCCATGTCCGATCTCCAGACTCAGCGAATCAATGGCACGGGCCGCACCGGCACGGGCCGCCGGATGGCGACCCGAACACGCTTGCAAACCGATTTTCACTTCAGCAGGCCGGCTGCGCGGGCTGCTTTCTCAATGCCGGCGTAGTTTTCCACCTTGGTGGGTACAAACTTCGTGGCGCGTTGCAGCTCCAGAATTTCCTTGCCCTGTGGGGTATTGATATCCAGCGCGAGCAAGGCATCGGTGATTTTCTTGCGCACATCGGCCGGTACGCCGTTGTGGACTGTCCAGTTGTAGTCGTAGTACGTGGGGGTGGTGTAGAAGACGCGCACTTTGGAGGTGTCGACTTTTTTGTCGTTCACGAATTTGTCCCACACGGAAATGTTCAGAGCACCTGCATCCACCTTGCCAGCGGCAACAGCGGCGATGGTGGCATCGTGTGCACCAGAGAAGGACACGCGCTTGAAGTCTTTGTCCGGATCAAGGCCTGCGTCCAGCAGGAAACTGCGCGGCATCAGATGGCCAGAAGTACTGGAAGCCGAGCCGAAAGAAACGGTTTTGCCTTTCAGGTCTGCCAGCGACTTGATGCTGTCTTCCGTGGTGATGAACACCGAACGGAATTTTTCATCTTCAGCGCGCTGCACCAAGGGAATCACCTGCCCGTTGGAGCGTACATTGGCTTGTACAAAAGTGAAACCGCCAAACCAGGCCATATCAACCTGCTTATTGACCAATGCTTCCACAGAGGCTGCATAGTCTGTCACCGGCGTGTATTCCACCTTCATGCCGATTTTTTCAGAGAGGTACTTCATCAAAGGGGCCGCCTTGCGGGCGAGTTCAGTCGGAGACTCGTCGGGGATGGCAGTGACTTTAAAAACCTGTTCTGCGTGACATAAACCGGCCAAGCCGATGAAAGCACAGGTCAAGAGGGACTTCATGGTGCGTGAGGCAGAAAAACTGATCATTAGAAAGCTCCTTTGATGAAAAACCACCCATAGGCAGGCGTCGCCTGAGTATAGGGGAATTTTTCATCAGCGACCCACGACAAAAAAACGGGATGACTTATTTAGACGAGTTAGCCCCATGGGACACATGCCAAGGCAGCATCATCGCTAAATTACTTTTGACGGCGAACACGCCACCTTGGTGATATGCTGATCTTCAACATATGCCAACACTCTGTAATTCAAGCGTAAAAGTCCAACAATGCACCCACACCCATTGAGTCTTTCAAGCACTTATAAAACCACACAGACAAAGCAGAAGAAGCACTCGCAGACGAAATATTTTTTAATGTCAGGGGCTTTGCTTGGCCTGCTGACTCTTGCTGCCTGCTCCAGCATTGACCTGAATTCCGAACTGCCTACGGTTGCAAAAATTGTCAGCCCGCAACAAGAACAGCCCTTGGTGTGGGTCACCACGGAAGAACAGGCGCGCTGGGTGGAGGAACAAACCCGTGAAAAGCTTAAAGGCGCATTGACGGCAGAACGCGCAGTTGATGTGGCATTGCTGAACAACGCCGGCCTGCAGGGCCGTTTTGCGGAATTGGGCATAGGCAAGGCAGACATGGAACAAGCCGGACGCCTGCCCAACCCGGGCTTTAGTTTTGGCAAGTTTTCCTCAGGGCAAGAACGCGAAATTGAACGCAGCCTGCACTTGAATCTGGTGCGTCTTGCCTTGTTCGGGCAGTACCGCAACATTGAGTCGCAACGCCTTGCGCAAACACGGCTTGCTGTGGCCAATGATGTGCTGGTTTTGTCCGCCAGAACCCGGCGCAGCTTTTATGAGACAGTTGCTGCAGCGCAAGCATTGGAATATGCGCAACAAGTGCTCAAAGCGGCACAGGCCAGCAGCGAATTGGCCAGACGCATGGAAAATGCCGGCAACTTTGGCGCCTTGCAAAGAGCGCGCGAGCAAAGCTTTTACGCAGATGCGGTGCAGTCTTCCAACCGCGCCAGCAATCAGTTCAAGGCCAAACAACAGCAACTGCTGCGCTTGCTGGGTTTACCCGCGCAGGAAACCCGCCTGACACTGCCAGCCACCCTGCCGGAACTTCCCGCCAGCCTCCAAAGTCCAAACGAAGTAAAAGCGGTGGGCTTGACCAGACGGCTGGATGTTCAAGGCGCACAAATTGCGGCACAAAGAACTGCAGATATTCTGGGCCTGACAAAAGCAACGCGTTTCATCACCATTGCGGAATTGGGAGGGGTGTACGACTCTTCCAGCGAAGGCAGCAACAAAAAAGGCTATGAACTGAGTGTGGAACTCCCTATTTTTGACAGCGGCGAAGCACGCCTGGCGCGTGCCGAGGCCATTTACAGGCAAGCCCTGAGCCGGGTGAAGGAAGTTTCTTTGAATGCGAATTCTGAGCTCACAGAAGCCTTGAACAATTACCAAGCGGCGTATGAGCTGGCGAAGTACCAGCGCGATGAAATTGTGCCCCTGCGCCAACGGGTGGCCCAAGAAAACCTGCTGCGCTACAACGGCATGCTGATTGGCGTGTTTGAACTGTTGGCTGAAACCCGTTTGCAAATTAACAGCGTCACCGCCTACATTGAATTGCTGCGAGATTTCTGGATTGCCGAAGCCGACCTGCAACTGGCGCTGACCGGCAAGCCACTGTTGGCGTTTCCGTCCGCCACAAGCGCAGCCAGTACCACCCAGCCCCACACCGGCCCTGCCGGGCACTGAGAACGCCATGAAATCAAGAAGACAGTTTCTAGCCGCCTCCGGCGCAATCACGGCAGCCGTGAGCGCCACCGCGCTTGGCAAGGCGGCCATGGCGGCCATACCCGAGCCAGCACTGCAAAACAGCCCAGACACCATGCCGCCGCTGTTGCCTGCAACCGGCCGGCCCTACAACCCGGTGGTCACCTTAAACGGCTGGACCCTGCCTTGGCGAATGAACCAGGGAGTGAAAGAATTTCATTTGGTGGCAGAACCGGTGATACGGGAAATGGCGCCCGGCTTCAAGGCCCACTTGTGGGGTTACAACGGGCAGTCGCCCGGCCCCACCATTGAGGTGGTTGAAGGCGACCGGGTGCGAATCTTCGTAACCAACAAACTGCCGGAACACACCAGCGTGCACTGGCACGGGCAACGCCTGCCCAACGGCATGGACGGGGTTTCAGGGCTGACACAAGCCGCCATTGCCCCCGGTAAAACCTTTGTTTATGAGTTTCAGGCGCGGCGCCCCGGTACCTTCATGTACCACCCCCATGCAGACGAAATGACGCAAATGGCCATGGGCATGATGGGCTTCTGGGTTACCCACCCGAAAACCAGACACCCCGACATCAGCGAGGTAGACAGAGACTTCTGTTTTTTACTCAACGCCTACGACATTGACCCGGGCAGCTACACCCCGAAAATAATGACCATGCTGGACTTCAACATCTGGGCCTGGAACAGCCGGGTATTCCCAGGCATCGACCCCTTGGTGGTGGGCCTGAAAGACCGGGTGCGCCTGCGGGTGGGCAACCTCACCATGACCAACCACCCCATACACATACACGGCCATGAATTTTTTGTAACCGGCACAGATGGCGGCCCGACACCGAAAGCGTCACGTTGGCCGGAAGTCACTGTGGATGTGGCCGTGGGGCAAATGCGGCAAATGGAATTTATCGCCGACGAAGAAGGCGACTGGGCATTTCATTGCCACAAGAGCCACCACACCATGAATGCGATGGGGCACAACGTGCCCACCATGATTGGTGTAGAACAAAAAGACGTGGCCAAAAAAATCTCTGAACTGGTGCCCGGCTACATGCAGATGGGTAGCAAGGGCATGCATGAAATGGCGGAAATGGACATGGAACTGCCAGTCAATACCGTGCCCATGATGACAGGCGAAGGCCCGTTCGGTGGTTTGGGCATGGGCGGCATGTTCAGCGTCATCAAGGTGAGAAAGACCCTGAAAAAAGGAAATTACAAAGATCCGGGCTGGTTCAGCCACCCCGCCGGTACAGTGGCTTCGGAAGTGGCCATGCCGGCAAGCGCTCCAGCGCAGGCACCGAAACAGTCTGGCGACAGAAGGATGAACACCCCCACGGACATTGAAGTGCAGGTGCGCAAACCCTTGAAGCACGATCACTAAAACAAAGTTCGATACGCAACACTCAAAGGAAAAATTAAAATGAACAACTTATGGATGAATTTGGGCTGCATGATTAAAAAATTCGTACTCAGCCTGCTTTGCACGCTGGTACTGGGCATAGGACTGGTGCACCTGGTGTGGGCTGCAGAACCGCCGGAAAGTACCACCGCCGTAATGGCTGAAGGCGTGGTGCGCAAGCTGGATGTGAACAACAGAAAGCTGACCATCAAACATGGGCCGATTGCAAACCTGAACATGTCAGGCATGACCATGAGCTTCAAAGCAAAGGCTGGCGTGGTGCTCGACGACATCAAGGAAGGCGATGCGATTGTGTTTAGTGCGGTTGAAGAAAATGACCAATATGTCGTGACTCAATTGCGTAAAAAACAGTGAGGCGTGCACCAGGTTCGGCTGCAGTCTGGTTGCCGAAGGCTTCAACATGCTTCCCCTTGGGCAAGTTCAAGCCGCTCTTTCAACGCTTTTAGTTGCTCGGCATGTTTCGCTGAGTTTTGGGATTACAAGTGGCTCGGCAAAAATGGTCAGGTCGGATAAGTACATTATTGGGGTTTTACGCCACGGCAAAGGAGCTTTGGCAGTCCAGTTTACTGTCTTTGACAGAAGCGGCGTAAGAAGAAATTTCCACCCGGGTGCCTGCTTTAAACAAATCCTTAAAGAAACTGTCACCGCATTGAAACATTCGTTTCTTAAAGTGGCCTGGTTAGAAAACAACCAATGGTCATCATGCAAAAAGAATCATTGAACAGCAGCACAGTATTTCAAACCCCTCAGTTCCGGTTGGCCTCGCCAGCGCGCAGCAACGGTGAAGCCGCACTGGAAGTCATGGTTGCTGACAACGAAGAAGACATTGTTGCAGCCCAACGCCTGCGCTTTTCCATCTTCAGTGAAGAATATGGGGCCAACATGGGCAACAGCGGCATAGACCGCGATGTGTTTGACAAGTATTGCGACCACCTGATTGTGCGCGACACGGTGACCGGGGAAATCGTGGGCACCTACAGAATTCTGACGCCACAAAAAGCCAGAGAAATTGGTTGCTGGTATTCGGAAAGCGAATTCTTTGTAAACCGCCTGGAGGCGCTGCGCCCGAACACGGTTGAAGTGGGACGTTCTTGCGTGCACCGCGATTACAGAAAGGGTGCCGCCATCATGATGCTGTGGTCTGGCCTGGCTGAATACATGAAACAGGGTGGCTACATGAATCTGGTGGGTTGCGCCAGCGTCAGCATGTCCGATGGCGGTCACAGTGCAGCCAGTCTCTATGAAAAACTCAAAGGTGAGAACCTGGCTGAACCCACCATGCAGGTGTTTCCAAAGCACAGGCTTCCAATAGAACACCTGAATTCACAACTTGATGTTGAGGCCCCTCCTCTGATCAAGGGTTACTTGCGGATTGGTGCAAAAATTTGTGGCGAACCGGCTTGGGATCCGGACTTCAACACAGCAGATTTTTTAATGGTGTTGTCACTGGCAAAAATGAGCCCGCGCTATGCAAAACACTTTGGCTTTAAAACTGACCATTAAACCCATTTACGTCCAAAGAGGCGACTCGCCATGATTGAAAAACCACAGGTGTTCTTTTCCAGATGGCTGCGCAGGCTGCGCGCCAGAGATTCTCGCAAACTCAGCATACTCCTGAGCTTTCATCAGTTTCGATAAAAAAGGTTGTGCACTATTAAAGCCAGTGATTACGACGCCCTGAGGGCAGCCTCAAAAGCGCCTGAAAAATGGCCTTTGCGATTTCGCACAGGCGCAAACATTCGCTGGAATGCTTACGGCGTGCCCTATATTGCTTCCAGCGACGACCGCGACGCCGCCCTTGCACTGGGCGCGGCGGTCTACAGCCTGCGCGGCAGCCAGATACAGTTGTTCCGCAAAGCGGCGCTGGGGAAATTGGCTGAATGTGCAGGCCCCGGTTTTTTGAAATACGACCACCTGATCCGCTTGCTGGATTTCACCAGAACCAGCGCTGCGGTGTGGAATGCCATGCCTGAGTTTTCCCGCCTGTGGCTGGAAGGGTTTTGCGAGGGTTTGAATGCGGTTGCCAGCATTACACAGCGCAGCATCGAAGACCGTTTGCTCAATCTTCATCACCACGCCTTTACTGTGCATGAACTGTTGGCCATGGGGCGGCTGACCGGCACGGATGTGAATTGGCCGATTCTTTTTTCATTGCTGCCCTTGCGCAACGAACCGTATTTCGATGAAGTCTGGCAACGCCTGATTCAATCAGGCAGCCACCCGAAAAAGAAGCTGCAGGGCAACGCCGCAGCGCTTGTCAGCGAACAACTGCTGATGCTTTCGCGCAGTGGCAGCAATTGCATCGCTGTGGCGGGGCAGCATTGCAGCAAGGGTTATCCGATGCTGGCAGGCGACCCGCACTTGGGGCAGCAACTGCCCAATGTCTGGTTGGCTGTCGGTATTTCCTGCCCATCGCTAAAGGTGGTGGGGCTGATGTTTCCGGCGATACCTGTTGTGGGTTTGGGCAGAAATGCCGATGTGGCCTGGGGCGGCACCAACCTGCGTGCAGCGTCTTCAGATCTGGTGCGCCTCACACCCGAGCAATACCGGCAAAGCAAACCCACACGGGTGCGGTTTAAAAGCCGATTCTGGCGCACCACGGAAAGAACGCTACGCTGGTCGGTTCACGGGCCTGTGGTATCCGACGCTGCGGGCGTATTGACCAAAAACACAGAAGAACATCTGGCATTGCGTTGGGCTGGGCACTGGCCATCGGATGAAATCACAGCCTTTCTGAATTTAATGCGGGCGCGCACGGCCTGCGAAATACAAAATGCAATGCAGCCTTATGGTGTTACCGGTCTGAATATTCTGGCGGCCGACAGGCACGGCAATATTGCGCACACCCTGGCGGCGTGGTTGCCGGTGCGAAGCGGATTTGAAAAAGACGACTGCGTGGTTAGTAACGAACGTGCGCAACAGGAATGGAGCAAGACCCTGAACTCAACTGATCTGGCTTTTAACTTGAACCCGCAGGCCGGTGTGCTGATCTCCACCAACGACCCGACCGAGGGTGAGGCGCATGTCGGCTTCTTTTTCAACGGGCAAGAAAGAAAAATGCGTTTGCAGAATTTGTTTGAACAAAAGAAACCCATCAACATTGAAAAGCTCGGCGAGATGCAATGCGATGTGGTTTCACCTTCTGCTTTCAGACTGTGCCGGCAGTTACTGAAAACCTGCAATAAACACAGTTGGGCTGAACAGCACAGCACCGCATTGAAACTGCTTGAAACCTGGAACGGTTCTTACGAGGAAAACAGTGCTGCAGCCTTGTTGTTTGAGGTGCTGATTCAAAACATCGCAGAGCGCTTGTTCAAGCTTGATGTGCGGTTTTCAGCGTGGGAACATATTCAAGAATGGGCCTATATCAACACCTTTTTACAAACAGATCTGGACACACTGAAAGACACTGAAAAAAGTCTGCTTCTAAGTACCAGCCTTGCAGCGGCGGAAAAAAAACTGCGGCGCTACAAAAGCTGGGGACGCGTACACAGGCTCCACTTGAAACATCCGCTGGCGGGCGTACCGGTGCTCGGTAAAAAACTATTTTCAATTCCTTCATGGGGCGCCTCAGGTTCGCGGGAAACCTTGATGAAAAACGCACATGCGTGGATTAAAAAACCCAAGCCGAGTTTGTATGGTGCGCAGGCCCGCCACATCTCGGATTTGTCTGACGAAGATGCCAACCACTTTGTGTTGTTGGGTGGGCAATCGGAACATCTGAAAACCCGCCACGGGGCAGATCAGATTGAGTTGTGGAGAAGCGGCAGTTTTATGCAACTGCCGCTGTCGGAGAAAAAAATCACTGAATTGTTTCCGGATTGCTGGACATTTGTTGCCCCCAACAGCCACAGGGGCTAAACCTGCCCGAAAGCCTTATTTCGCCTTGTAGGTTTTTTCAAGTATGCCCATGAACTGGTCAACATTTTTCTCGAACAACCTGCGTGTTACAGGCCCCGCACCCAGCGCGTACAAGGCTGGCACTTCAATTTTCAGCAACTCGCCCTGAACCACCAAATTGATGGTGATGTCTTCTGCATTCACACGGCTGTAAGTGGTTTTTCCGTTGAGCTGCGCATTGCCTTGCCCGGGCACGGTTTTCCAATTTACGGTCAATGCATTTTCTGACTGCTGAAACTGGTAGGCCGCCACATATTCGGTGACATGCATGACGCCTGCGCTGCCCATGGGTTTCATGCGGTAAAAATAGGTGTCTGCTTCACCGGTGGCTTTCAAGGTCTCAATGTTCGGGAACAAGCGAAGAAACTCTTCCCTCTTTTCGAAATCGGCCTTCAGGCTTGCAAAGTCGCCTTTAAAAGTAATGGTTTTTTTAATGTCGACAGATGTAGAAATTTCTGTGGCATTGCCCGCTGTGTGGACGCTGGCCAGTGCTGCGGCCACAACTGCAATGCGGGCGAACTTTGAGGTCAGTGAAAGTGGGTTCATGGTGTCTCCTTTTTTTGGTATGACTACACTTTAACTTCTCGGCGAGTTTGGATATAGTCAAAAACATGCCAAAAAGGTAAAAATCACGACATGGTCAATCATCAAACTTTTCCGGAAAGCCTGTTTCCCTACTTGAATACAGCCGCGCTGAAGGCGGGTATTTCCTTGAAGGCCATGCTGAAAAACGCTGCGCTTGATTTTGAGCCTGCATCGCCTCGAACGCCTATTCCACAATTGTCTGGGCAGGCTTTTGCGGATTTGCTGCAGGCGGTGCGCCAAGCGCATCCCAACAACCTGTTTGCCGTTTATCTCGCCGAGGCCTTCCGCTTCGAATTGGTGCAAGAGGCAGAAGCGTTTTTAAAAACCTGCACCACACTGATGGACGCAGTGGCCATACTACCCCTGCTGCCGCAACTGCTGATTCCTGAACTGCGGATAGAACTTGCGGTAGAAGGCGATTTCGCTGAACTGGAAATACAACTCAAGAACATTTCACCGCCCGAGGCAGTGCACGAACTTGAATTGCTCAGCGCCTTGTGTATCAGCGCGGTACTGAACAAATTGCTGCCAGAGGAAAACTTGGAGGAAGTTTTTTGTTTAAGACAAGAAGCCGCCCCTTGGATGAAAGGGCTTGAAGTGCAAAAACGACTGCGCATCACCACCCTCTGCAAAAAAGCGGTTACGAGAATTCCGGCACGCTTTCTTACCGTACCCCTACCAGGTGGCTTTGCCAGCCTCAACGCACGCTCTTGGTTGCAAATCACCGACAAAATAAAGCGCACCGATGCGGGTAGCTTTCCAGAAGAAATCGCAAGACACTGGGATGCCTCAAAAGACAACAACCGGTTTTCCCTCGACGCCACCGCCCTCGCATTCAACCTCAGCGGACGAACCTTGCAAAGAAAACTTGAAGCAGAAGGAATCACCTTTCAAACCCTGCTTGACCAATACCGGGAGGCACTGGCCAAACGCTATTTGCAAGACCCAGAGCTTGATGTGGAGTCTATTGCCATGAAGATAGGATTTGAAGACAGAAGAAGCTTCACACTGGCTTTCAAGCGCTGGACGCAACAAACCCCACGAAAATGGAGGCAGCAGAACTGATTAATTTACTTTTTAAAACAACAGGCTAGCAAAAAGTGCTGGAAAACTGACTGACCCCCCCCCCCGAGGCTTTGCACATTTACTGTCATTTAGTTACTATTGCAAAGAAAGTGATAAAAAACTAAAACCACAACTTTGCTAGTCGAGGTTGGGATGCCAGAGTGAAGAAAAGGCAAAAGCCTTGGAAATAGGCGTTGTCGCGCCAACACAAGGAGTTCGCAGCCGTTTCGAACAACTTGAGCGTTTAGAGCAATTTGCCCAACGGGTGGCCTGATTTTATTGAGATCGATTGCCCTCTGATTTCTCTCTAATTTCCCGCCGCCCTCGCAGGAAAACCTCTTTAACCTGCACAACTGAATATAAAATTCATCTATGGTCATTTATAGGTTAATATTCCATTGTCTAAGACAATATGTCTCATTTAACCTATAAACAAGCCAAGAGGTCATCATGAACGCAGAATCCAAGAAGCTGATATTTCTTCTTGAAGACAATCTGCCGCTTCGCGAAGTGATGAAAGACGTTTTAAAATTTCAATTGCCCAGCGACTGCGAAGTCCACGACTTTTCTGAACTCGCGGAACTAAAGCGCGCTTGCAAGCAGGCTCAACCCGCGCTTATTGTTACAGACTTGGACGTTTTAGATGCACGGCCAGCCGAAGTTATTGATTTTCTTCAGGCAGACATTCCTGCCACCCTGCCCGTCATTATCTCCAGTGGCAGTCGCGAATACACCAGCGTTTTAGCGCGCCAAGACCGATTCAAGGTTTATACCAAAGGCGCTCCCATGGGCGTCTTGACCGCATTTCTTGACAGTTGCATACCGCATCAAAATTCGCCGTCCACATAAAACCACAGTCCACCCTCCCTTAGAAACCTGCTGCGCTCCGTCAGTCTTTGCGCTGCACCACCACCGGGTTCCCGGAAACGGGCCACAAAACTGACAAACGCTGTGTCCCCGCCAGTTTCGCACTTGCCCACAGTCAGGCCTAGCCATTTCAAGGCACCATCTTCACGGGTGTTCAAGCCTTGTGGCCGCGTGCTGCTGTGCCAGGTGCTCAGCAAGTAAGCGTCCAGGTTCAGCGCATAGGCACAATAGCGGGATCGCATCAGTTGCTCTGCAGTGCCGGCGCTCTTTTTGCCAAGCAAGAACGGCTCACAGCAGGCAGAAAACAAAATGCCCCCGCAGGGGCATTCCAAAGCTTTTTTATTTGACATCAGCCGCTTGCTTACTTGGGTGCCATTCGGATGGCGCCATCAAGACGGATGGTTTCACCATTGAGCATCGGGTTTTCAATAATTTGCTGAACCAGTTGGGCATATTCCACAGGCCGCCCCAGACGTGACGGAAACGGTACCTGCATGCCCAAGGAAACGCGGGCTTCCTCTGGCAAGCTCATCAGCATGGGGGTTTCAAACAGGCCTGGAGCAATGGTCATGACACGAATGCCATTGCGGGCCAGATCGCGGGCAATAGGCAATGTCATGCCAACCACGCCGGCCTTTGAAGCGGAGTAAGCAGCCTGCCCCATCTGGCCGTCGAACGCCGCCACTGAAGCGGTGTTGATAATGACGCCCTGCTCGCCGTTTTCATTGGGTTTTTGCCCCGCCATGGCCACGGCAGCCAGACGAATCATGTTGAAGGTGCCAATCAGGTTGATGCGGACAACCCGCTCAAACAAGTCGAGCGGATGTGCGCCTTCCTTGCCCACAGTTTTGCAGGGGTTGCCCACGCCGGCACAATTCACCAACCCGGACAAACCGCCCATGGCCTTGGCCGCTTCAATGGCCGCTGTTGCGTCAGCTTCCTGACTGACGTCGCAGCGTACAAAACAGGCGTTTGCACCCAATTCTGCTGCCAGTGCATTGCCAAGCGCTTCATTGAGATCGGCAATGACCACTTTGGCACCCTGTGCATGCAGGCGTTTTACGGTGGCTTCGCCCAAGCCGGACGCTCCGCCTGTGACAATAAATACATTCTGGTCGAGATTCATTACGTTTTGTCTCCTCTGGTTGATTCAGAATACTGCAGCGGAACACACGCCCAAACGAACGCCATTTGGCTAACGCGACAGGATTTCCTGCGCCTGCGTCCATTCCCGTATGTTTCCCCGCAAAGTCTTCAAAACAGCAGAGTGTATCTGACTGACGCGCGATTCGTTTACGCCCAGCACCGCGCCAATTTCCCGCAGCGTCATGTCGTGCTCGTAGTACAGGCTGAGCGTCATTCTTTCGCGCTCTGGCAAGGCTTCAATAAAACCAGTGAGGGTTCGCTTGAATTCCTCATGCTCCAACACGTCCATTTGGTCGTGGCGAAGCACCACGAGCTTTTCAACAATGCTCATGCCCTCGCCATCTTCCTCGGCCATGTCTTCAATGAACATCACCTGACCGCTGTTGATGGCGGTCACGGCTTCCTGATATTCATCCAGAGACATTTCCAGCGCTTTTGCACATTCTGCCAATGTGGGTTTTCTGCCCAACTCATGTTCCAGCAATTGCGTGGCTTGTTCTATCTGGCGCTGCACTTTGCGCAGGGAACGCGACATGGTGTCTTGCTCGCGCAACTCGTCCATGATGGCGCCGCGGATGCGCGAAGCAGCGTAGGCCTCGAAATGGTCGCCTTCGGCAGGGGTGTATTTTTCAATGGCCTGCATCAGGCCGATGGTGCCGACCTGAATAAGGTCATCGATTTCCACATTGGGAGGCAAACGCTGCCCTATCTGGTAGGCAAGACGGCGCACCAGTGGGTAGAACTGCTCAAAAAGCAGGCTGCGATCAACGGTTCCGCGGCGGTTATACACAATCACCCGTCCGTTTTGAAAGGTCGAGGCGTTGCATGTCAGAAGGTCATTTCTGAAGGGTCAATCTGCATGGGCTGTTCGTTTTGCAACAACCCGAGTTGTTCCCAATGCGCTTCGAACGCAGACAGGTCAAATGTTTGGCGCACCATGGGCAACAAGGCCTGGCGCACCAGAAACAGCGGATCGGCCAAATGCAGGTCTTCAGGAACGCGCTGCCCCACGGACACATAGCAGACAGGCAACTGGTGGCGCAAAACCACGTCAAGGCTGCCGCCCAACTGGTGGCATTCATCGAGCTTGCAGACAATGCTGCCGTACAAACCGGTGCCCATGAAGCGCTCGGTCACGTCCGCCTGCACCTGCGCCTGACTGGCGGCATTCAACACCAGCAGCTTGCGCACCTTGTGCGCATCAAAAGACTCAATGAACGTTTTTGTGCGCAGGTCGCGGGGACTCAAGCCCATGGTGTCCACCAGCACAATGCTGGCGTCACTGCTGCGTTGTATGGCTTGGGTGAGGGCTTCATCTGATGCAGCAACATGGACATTCACGCCAAGCACCTTGCCGTAAATTTTCAGTTGATCAACAGCGCCAATCCGGTAGGTGTCTGTTGTGATAATGGCCACAGAACCTTTGCCATGCAAGGCCAGGCACCGGGCCGCAATTTTTGCAATGCTGGTGGTTTTACCGGAACCTGTGGGCCCCACCAGCGCATAAACGCCCGGGTCGTCCACCAATTCACGGGGGGCTTGCTGGCTGGCAATCTGTTGCACCAGACTGCGCACAGTCCAACCGCGGGCCTGCGCCAGCGACTGGCCTTCGGGCAGGCGGTTCAGAATGGCACGTGCCACATCGGAGGAAACCCCTTGGGCAAACAAGTCTTGCCAGACTTGTGCGCGGTGCGGGTAGGCGGTGATCCAGTCAGACCAATCGGTGTGTTCAGCAACCGGTTGCGGTTCAGGGCTCTCAAGCACAGCCACTGTTGCAAGCTCGGGGCCCTGCTGGGTGGTTTGTTCCGGCTCGTCCAGAGAAAACAACACTTCCACGCCCTGCTGCGTTTCCTGTGTGGAAAGCACGATGACGTCGTCGCCGTAGCGTTCCCTGATCAAACGCATGGCCTCTGCCGCTGTAATCCCCGATTGCCTGTAAATCAACCCTGCCCTCCAATGACCGTGCACACTGATATTTTACGTGCCTCGGGGATTTCACTGTGAGCAAGCACCGTGAGCATGGGCGACGCTCTGCGCAACATGCGCGCCAAAGGCAGTCGCATGCGGTCAGGCACCAACAATACAGCGGTCTGGCCCTGAGCTTCCATGCGGCTGGCTTCTTGTGCACAGCGCGTGGTCAGAGAGTCGGCCAGCCCGGGTTCTATTACCCATTGATCTGGCGAGGCGTTCTGGTTTGATTGTGCCAGTATTCTCTCAAGATTGGGATCTAAAACCATCACGGCCAATTCATCTTGCCCGATGGAGAGCTGTTGAACAATGGAGGCAGACAGCGTGATGCGCACGGCAGCAGTGAGGTCAGAGGCCGATTGCGTGCGTGAGGCCCAGTCCAGCAAGGTATCAATGATGCTGCGCATGTCGCGCAAATGCACGCCTTCGTCCAGCAGGTTCTGAAACACGCGCTGCACGGTTGAAAGCGACAGCATTTTCGGCGTCAGCTCTTCCACCAGTTTCGGATGCGCCTTGCTGAAGTGCTCCAGCAACTCTTGCAACTCGCTGCGGCCAAACAATTTGGCGGCCTGCGTCAGCAACACATGGGAAATGTGGGTGGCCACCACGGTGGGTGCATCCACAACCGTGTAACCGCTGAGCTTGGCCTGCTCTTTGTACTTTGAGTCGATCCAATAGGCAGGCAAACCGAACGCCGGATCAACGCCTGCTACACCCGGCAGCTTCATGGTGACATTGCCCGGGTCAATGGCCAGGAAATACTTCGGTTGAGCCTCAGACTCGGCCACCGCCACGCCGTTAATAAGAATCCGGTAGTGGTTGGCGCCTAGGTCCAGATTGTCGCGAATGTGAATGGTGGGCGGCAGGAAACCGACATCTTGTGTAAATTTCCTGCGAATGGCGCGAACGCGGCGCAGCAGGTCGCCATCGCTGCTGTTGTCCACCAAGGGAATTAAGCGGTAACCAATTTCCAGCGCAATGCTGTCCACGGGCTTAAGGTCAGCCCACGTGGCCTCGCCGGGCTCTTTGGTGGCGGCTGAAACAGCGGCGTCCAGTACCTCAGGCTCGGGGTTGGCAAGCCTGACGGAGACTTTCCAGGCGGCATAACCCAAGGCACCAGCAAAAGTTAAAAATGCAAAGTTTGGCATGCCGGGAATCATGCCCATCAAGGCCATGATGCCAGCTGAAATGCCCAGCACTTGGGGTGACTTGAACAACTGCGAAGCCACTTGGGTGCCAATGTCCTGCCCCTGCCCCACGCGGGCCACCACCAAACCTGCAGCCACCGAAATCACCAGCGCGGGAATTTGTGCCACCAGACCATCACCGATGGCCAACATCACATACTTGCGGGCAGCTTCTGCAAACGGCAAATTGTGCTGCATCATGCCGACCGCCAGACCACCCACCACATTCACCAGCAAAATCAGGATACCGGCGATGGCATCGCCGCGCACAAACTTGCT
>JAJTDO010000057.1:16938-21318 GCA_021300475.1 Burkholderiales bacterium
ACCGTCCATGGAACCGTAAAACTCGGCTTCCTGGGCGGTTTCCACACGGCGGCGTTTGGCTTCGGCTTCGTTAATCAAGCCGGCGTTCATGTCGGCATCAATGGCCATTTGCTTGCCGGGCATTGCATCGAGCGTGAAGCGGGCCGCCACTTCGGCAATCCGGCCTGCACCTTTGGTAATCACCACAAAGTTGATCACCATTAAAATGGTGAACACCACAATGCCCACTGCAAAATTGCCACCCACCAAAAAATGGCTGAAGGCTTCAATGACTTTACCGGCTGCATCCGTGCCTTCATGGCCGTGCATCAGCACCACACGGGTAGAAGCCACGTTCAAGCTCAAACGCAGCAAGGTGGTAACCAGCAACACGGTGGGGAAGGAAGAAAAATCCAGAGGGCGGGTTGTGTATAGGCTGGCAATCACCACCATCAGGGAAATTGCAATATTGAAAGAGAACAGCAGATCAAGCGCAGTGGCGGGCAAAGGCAAAATCATCATCGCCAGAATGATCAAAATAACCGCCGGCGCGCCCATTTTTTTGAACTGTTCGATGTTGATGCCTTGACGCAGAAACTCATTGAATGTCGTTGCTGACATATTCATGCTCCTTGCTGACGACGGGCTGCCAAAATGCGTGCAGCGGCCAGTCGGCCCGACAATTCGTCGGTGGTTTTCTGTTCGCGCTTGGCCAGGGCTTGCGCCTCATTGTTGGCCAAGCGGCTTAGCAGCGCCTCATAGCGCATCCGCTCTATACGGGTTTGCAACAACGCCTCAGACACCTGCTGAATTTGCGCCATCACTCTGTCGGCCTCTGCCGTCTGTGTACTGAGTGCGGTTTCAATGCGGGCCACGAATTTGTCGTGGCTGCGCAGATGCCCGCCTGTTTTGCCGGTTTGCTGCAAATGCTGTTGAAAATACTCGCCCAGATAAGTTTCCAGCGACTGCCGGGTGGCCTTGATGCGGTTCAGACTGTTTTGCAAATTGGACAAGTTGCGCGCCAGGTTTTCCTGACGCTTGTCGCACTGTTCCATCAGCAAATTCAGGCTGTGCTTCATACAGCGCCCCGCTGCAGCGGAAACAAAGTCGCCAAACCAGCCACGCTGGTTTCGAAATCGGCCCGGTCGCTGATGTTCTGCTGTAAAAATTCACGAATAGCCGGAAACTGTTCAATGGCCTTGTCGAGTTCCAGATCTGCGCCCTTTGCATAGGCGCCGATGGAAATCAGATCCTGGTTGCGCAAGTAACGGCTGAAAGAAGCCTTAAGGCGCTTGGCACGTTCGAAATGAACCGGATCCACCATGCCGTGCATGACACGGGAAATGGACTGCTCAATGTCAATGGCCGGGTAGTGGCCGGACTCGGCCAGTTTTCGGGTTAAAACGAAGTGTCCGTCCAGAATGGCTCGGGCACAGTCGGCAATCGGGTCTTGCTGGTCATCGCCTTCGGCCAGCACAGTGTAAAAAGCGGTGATGGAGCCTTCGTGTTCGCCGGCATTGCCAGCGCGCTCAACCAAGGCAGGTAATTTCGCAAACACCGAAGGCGGATAACCCTTGGTGGCGGGCGCCTCTCCCACAGACAAGGCAATTTCACGCTGCGCCATGGCGTAGCGTGTCAATGAGTCCATGATCAGCAGCACATCGTGCCCCTGCTCTCGAAAATTTTCAGCCAGCGTGGTGGCGTACGCAGCACCCTGCATGCGCAATAAAGGCGAGGTGTCGGCCGGCGCCGCCACAACCACAGAGCGCGCCAGACCTTCCTCACCCAAAATATCTTCAATGAATTCCTTGACCTCGCGGCCCCGCTCGCCAATCAGCCCCACCACAATCCGGTCTGCGGTGGAATATTTGGCCATCATGCCCAACAAAACCGACTTGCCGACGCCAGAGCCTGCAAACAAACCCAGACGCTGCCCTTTGCCCACGGTCAGCAAGGCATTGATGGCGCGAACACCCACATCAATCACCTCACGCACGGGCTTGCGTTGAATGGGGTTCAAGGGCGGCGCGGTCAGTGGCGATTTTTTCTCGAAAACCAAAGGACCCAGACCATCGAGGGCGCGGCCGTTGGCATCCAGCACACGGCCCAGCAAACCATCGCCCACCGGCAAATGGCGAATCTGCAATTCTTCCTGACGAAAGGCGGCCAAGGGCCTGCCCAACTGCGGAATTGACCACTCCAGGCTTTGCGGCGTCACAGAGGCTCCGGGGCGGATGCCAGAGACATCGCCCATGGGCATTAAAAACGCGCAGCCCGCACCGAAACCCACAACTTCAGCTTCAATGCGGTTGTGTTCTGATTGTTCAACCAAGCAAGCGGTACCCACGGAGGCATCCACGCCCGTGGCTTCAATAACCAAACCCGCTACCCGGGTCACACGACCACGCCAGACACGGCTGTCTGCCTGCGAAACACGTTCGCGGCACTGCCCGGCCCATTGGCCCAGCATTTCATTCCAGTTGTCTGAGGCGTGAGAAACGCTCATTAATTTTTCCAACCCTGCAAGCGGATATCGCTGCAAAAAGTTTCTACAACCTGCTTCCAACGGGCTTCCATCGTGAAATCGAGCACGCCTTCCTGATGGCGAATGACAAAGCCCCCCTGACTGATACTGTCGTCTTCCCGAATTCGATTCAAAAAAACGCTTTGCGAGGCAGAAATTTTCTTTTTCACCGCAGCACAGGTGGCGGGATGGGCATGAACGGTGCAATTGGCCTGCAATTCCTGACGCAACTGCTCGGTTCCCTTTTGCATCATTTTTAGCAAAGCAGCGTCGTTTTCAGCTTGCGGCTGTTGCAACATTTTTTTCGCCACGCTCAGCGCCATTTCCGTCACCAGACTGGGTAATTGCGCCAGAACCGCCGCATTATTGCCTTCAAACATCTGAAAACTGTGGTCGAGTGACTCTAAAAGCGCCTGACTTTGCGCATCGGCACTCTGATTTTGCGCTGACTGTTGCTGGTTGGCCTGCGCGCGTCCTTGTTCCAACCCCTGCGCGTATCCTGCAGCCTGACCGGCTTCATAGGCACGCTGCAACTGCAGTTCCAGCGCGGGTGCCTCAGCAGGCAAAGCACCGCTTGGTGCAACAGCGGCGGGCAATGTGGGCGCTTCTGTGTGGTCTGCAAACCGGCCCGGCGCATTCACGGAGCCTGGCATCCATGTTTTAAAGCGCTGTGCCTGAGCGGCGCGGATAATACGATCAGACATAAACGTCACCGCCGCCCTTGTTGATAATGACATCGCCGGCTTCGGCCATGCGCTGGACAATTTTCAGAACGTCTTTTTGGGCCTTCTCCACGCTGGAAAGTTTCGTAGGTGGCAAGCTTTCCAGTTCCTCGCGGGCGGCGGCGCCTGCACGGGCAGACATGTTGGTGAAAATTCGCTCGCGCAGGGTCTCCGGTGCGCCTTTCATTGCAACCACCAACACATCGCCGGGTATCTCGCCCAACAAACTCTGCAGGCTTCTGTCGTCCAGATCCATCAGGTTGTCAAACACAAACATTTCACTCTGAATGCGCTCTGACAATTGCACATCGACCGCAGTGATGGACTCAAACACTTCACGCTCGGTGGCGGTACCGATAAATTTCAAAATTTCCGCTGCGGTTTTTGCGCCGCCTTCCTGTTCAGCTTCGGCGTCTGTGCGTGCCAGAATTTTAGACAGCGCTTCATTCAATTCCTTGATGGCGGCCGGCTTGACTTCATTAAGGTTGGCAATGCGAAGTATCACTTCATCGCGCAACTCTGCATCAAAGGCTTTCAACACCGTGGCGGCCTGGTCTCTGTCGATGCGCACCAGAATGGTGGCAATGACTTGCGGATGTTCGTCTTGAATCAGCTTGGCAATGTGCGAGGGTTGCAGAACCTTCAAGCGCTGCAGTTCATCACCGCTGAGTATGCGACTGACCACCGCTTCTGCCTGCTCTTCACCCAAGGCCTTGGTGATGGTGTTGCGAACATAACTTTCCGTATCCAGCCCGACAGTGCCGCGCTGAGCTGCATTTCTAACCATGTCGCGGCCAACGGAGGTAACGCTTTCGCTGCTGATGGAGCGCATCTGCGCCATGCGAACACCCAACTGTTGCAAGACTTCAGGTTCAAGATAACGCATCACACCGGCGGCATCTTCTTCACCGAGAGACAACAACAAAATTGCGCTTTTATCCAAACCGTTGATTTGTAATTCGTTGCTCATTTCAGGCCGCCTCTATCCATGATTTCACTACGTTTGCCACCAATTGGGGATTCTCTCTGGCCAGTCGGCGCACTTCATCCAACTGTCTCTGATTTCCTGCGGCTGACATCACCACCGCTTGTCCGTCAGCACCACCTACAAACTCAACTGAAACACCGTCTTCATCCGGACGGGGCAATGCGTTG
>JAJTDO010000058.1 GCA_021300475.1 Burkholderiales bacterium
AGGAGATGTCACCGAAAGAAGTAGCCAAGCGCTTGGATGCCAGTTACGGCATTTTTTCCAGCGGTCAGTTGCAGTGGGCGGAATTGTCGTTTTCCAAAGACCGTGCGCGTTGGGTGAGCCATGAAGTCTGGCACGAACAACAGGAAAGCTGGTCTGCTGAAGATGGTCGCTTTCATTTACGCTTTCCATTCAGCGACCCCACAGAGCTGACCATGGACATTCTCAGGCACATTCCCGAGGTTCGCGTGGTTTCGCCAGAATCATTGCGGCGTCAGGTCAATGACGCCGTACTGAAGTTCATCCAATCTCAGTCCTCAACGCCTGACAGTAAAAATTGCTCAAGCAGTTCAGCCAGCACCTCAGGTTGATCGTGCTGGATGTTGTGACCTGAGTTCAATACCGTGGTGGCTTGCAGGTTTTCAAAGCAGTTCAGGCTTGCAACATACTGCGCTTCATCTTCTGTATAGCGAAGCCGTACATAGCCGAAGTCTGCCATCAACATCAAGGTGGGCGCCTTGATTCTGCGCCAAATCGATTGACTGTCGTCCATTCGGTACATCAGCGCCGACGGCGTTTTGTGCCACGGGTCACAGGCCATGGCCACGTGTTCCGGGCCTAGCGCTTTCCCGACATTGCGTGCCAGAAAATCTGCACGCGCATCGGTCAGTCTTGTATTCACCGACTTCAAGCGACCCGCCAGCGCCTCAAAGCTTTTGTAAAGGCGCAGTCTGGGAGGCGACTCAAAGTCCTTTAGCCATTTGTTCAGTTGATCGGTGGGGTTGGCGTCTTTGGATGGCTTGATGCCTAAGAAATCAATCATTACCAAGCGCGCGACGCGTTCGGGTTTCATGGCTGCGTAAGTGGAGGCAATCGCGGCCCCCATGCTGTGACCCACCAGCAAGGCGGGTTCATCGGGTGTGTAATGTTTCAGCAGGTCATGCAGATCTGCGTAGTAATCCGGAAACCAGTAGGGTTGGTTTAACCACTGCGTTTTTCCAAAGCCGCGCAGGTCTGGCGCAATGACATGCCAGTCTGCGGCCAAGGCGTCCACTACAAATTGAAAGGTGGGTGAGGAGTCCATCCAACCATGAATCAAAAACAGTTTGCGGTCACCACTGTTGCCCCAGTGGCGCACATGGTGTTGCATGCCCCTGAGGCTGAGCATTTCGCTGCGACTGGCCTGATGCTGCTGAGTAACGCTCATGAAGGCGGCTTTTCCTTGGTGTTTGATGCGGTAGTTGCCAGATCTTACATTCTTTGGAATAAGCCAGGTTAGGTCGGCAGGCCGAAATGTTGAATCCATGGCGTGTGTTGTCCAGTAAAAGTTTGAATACTTCTTAAAAGACTCAGACCATGCCCTTCTGATTGTCGTTGCGCTTAAGCGCTTGCCACCAGCTTTCTGATGGCAACCGGTACATGTTTGTGCAGCGGCGTTTTTGCCCATGGGTCGGTGTGGCCGCTGGAAGTCAGTTGATTGATTTCAGGCCCGATGGGTTGGCTGTTTGCGTATCGCATGCCATAGCCATGGGGCAGGGTGACCATGCCTTGCCTCAAGTTTTCATCAAGCTCAATGGTGACGGTAATCTCGCCGTTGTCAGATATGCAAACCGCTTTGTCCGCTGCCATTAAACAACAGAGGATACAGGCGGTTTTTTCGGTACGTATGTTCATATTTTTAAGCCTGATCCAGTTTAGGGTTGGATTTATTGGTGAACGAACGTTATTTTAATGATCTCCCCCTGTCAAGTCAGGATTTTACAGGCTGCGATAGTGTCCAAAGTCCAAAACTGGTCAGCCCCACCATCCACAACAAACTGGGCAACTGGCTTTTCAGAAGGTTCAAGCGTTCACTGTGCAGGCTTGAGGCCTGACGATGCGACAACACCACCCCGCCTATGTGCCCTGCAATAATAAAAGCAATCTGAATGTTCCAGATGGTTTCGGCTTCCAGCAACACCGGTGCGCGAAACAGATTGGCTGTGCCCAGCAGATTCCAGCCGTGGCCCAGCGGGTCTGAAACCAAATGCACAATGTTCACCCCTTGTGTGAGCAGCAGCGTGAAGTAGTGTGCCAAGTGATAACCCAGCACCAGCGGCAACAAGGCCAGTGCCGCGTGGCTCATGTTTTCTTGAAAGCGTAAACCGTTGGGGGCGACCGCCATGCTGGTTTTTACCGTTAGCGCCATGGCCAGCCAATATGCGGCAGGCATCAACCACCAGGCGATTTGTTCGACTCGCACATAGGTGCCGCCAAGCGCCGTGATGATGGCGAACGGATTGTTGGTGGGCTGGGGGAACAGGTTTAACAATGACGTCCAGAGAAAAGTGCCCCAAGGCAAGGATTCGCGCAGCGCGTCGAAACTGGTGGAGGCCAGCATGGCGATGATCAACAGCACAGAAGCCGGTTTGAGCGTGCGCTGGAAAAACCGTTCAGCGCTTTGTGAAGCAGCCACCGACAGTTTTCCGGCAACATTGAACATCGCCTGAAACACATCGGCATTTGCAAACCACACTGAGCTTCCAAACAGCACAACGCCGATTGAGCACCACGCCGTGTAGGCGACTAAGCACCACGCCAGCCATTCGGGTGAGGCGTGCCCAAACAGTTCCAAAGTGATCAAGCCCATGTAAAGAAAAAACACGGGCCAAGCGTTTAGCCATTGCGGATAGTGCAAGGGCGGTTGCCTGTTTTTTCGCAGTATTTTTTCCAGGTGGGTCAGTGCCCAATACCACGGGTTGGTAGTGCCATGAAGTGGGCCTACCAATACTGATAAATAAAAGAAGCCGATCAGATAAACAATCCAGAAATACGTCATGCTGAAATTATTTTCTGGAGCCTGCACGCCTCTCAGGCCGCTGAAAACTGCCAACCCCATAAGCACAAAACCAAGCGCTGAGGCAGCCGCGTTGAACACCGAAGGTGAGCGTTTCAAGTTGTTGAACGTTTTTTCCTGTGGAGCCTTGCCGCTGGGTTTGAACGCAAACAGGGCAATGAATGAGATCAGAAGCGCTGCGCTGGCGGCACTGGCATACATCCAGAAAGGCAGGGGCAGGGTGAACCGTTGCCCGAAGCTGTGGGCCAGTGCACTTGGGCTTGTCGAGACCAAGGAAGTGAACATCACAGCTACAAAAAACGGTTGTACTGAGCAGGAAAAACTTTTTTGCAGTTTCATGGCGGCTGGCGTGTCTTAAGTTTTTCCTACTTTACTGCTTTTTGCTCAGGGATGAACTTCCAGGATAAGTACCGGTTTGTGTGTAGTGTGACTTTCCATTTCGAATCGCCCGGTTTTGAGAGCCTGAAATCGAAATTCAGACACAGCTGACCCACTGACAGGCAAGCGCAGGTCATAACCATGCAAGTGCAATTCCTCTGTACTGTTGCTTTGCACCTTGATGACCACGTTGCCCGCTTTTTTAACCCGCACAACATTCACGCCAGTTTCTGGCTTGCCCTTGTCAAGGCGAAGTGTTATTTCCCCACCTTGCCGGGGCAATTCAATCGCCTTGTTTTCCAGCAAGCCCGCTGGTAGCGACTGATGCGCGCCTGGTGGCTGGTGGGCCTGAACACTTCCTGCAAACAACAGGGCGCTGACGAACAGTGTTTGCAGGTACGGGGTTGGACGCATTAACGCTTCACCGTTCTTTCCCACATTTGCAAATACACTTCTGCTGAGTCGTAGAGCGAGTTGATGGCATCGCGTCCACCAATCAAGCGAACTTCTTCCACAAAATCTGCCTTCATGCCGTAATGCGCCTGGCCATGTGTATTCACGTCGTACTTTTTGTTACCACTTTGCTGTTGCTGGAATTTCAAGCTGGAAACTTTGCTGAACTTTGCATCAGAAAACGCATCGCCCTTGAACAGATCAAACGGATAGACCACGGGCTTGTCGTTTTTGCCACGCGGGCCTGCCTGTGCACCCAAACCGTTTGTATCTGCGCCGTAGCCGATGGCGAATTGATACTTGTCAGATTTGAATTCGTTGGCGCGCTTCAAGAAGGCCACCCAACCATCGCCATTGCTGTGATAAGGATAAATAATGCCGCCGACCTTGAAAATTCTGCGGGCCTGCTCTTCACTGATGCCACCGTGACCACCGTGGGTGGAGACCACCGGATACTGGGGTGACTGTGCCTCAGCCAGACTCAACAAGTCGCTCTTGATGGTGAGTTCAAGGTGATCAATCTCGATAATCATCTTTTTCTGCATCATTTTTGCAAATGCATACTGACCAATCGGTGTCAGACCGCGGGCGTTGCACTGCTTTTTGTCTGCCTTGTAAATAGGCGCTCTGCCGTTGGTTTGCGCCAAAATGGCCTGACTTAGAGGGTCGTTGCCAGTGCCGGGTACAGCCGTGCCCATGATGGCACCGGCGCTGTAGAGGTATTTGTCTTCCGGGCAATCGTATGTTTTCCAAAATTCGCCTGTGTCCAGAAAGTTGCCACCATTTAGAACCAGTCCGTCGAAAATACCGTTGCCCCCCATGGCGTTGTTGAACTCATGAATGGGGAACATCTGACGCACGCCCAAGCGGTGGAGCTTTTCAATTTCCTGGTCTATGCTTTGGGGTGAGCAACCGTCCACCCCGTTGCGATAAGTACAGTTGAAGAGGTGGGAAATTTCAATGCCAAGCACCACTGCCAATTTGCCTTGGTTAATAACCTCGCGTGCCTGTTCGGGAGAGGTAACGACACGGAACCAGCCTTTTCCGGGGCCGCCGGACTGGGCATCAATGTAATTTTGCACTGCATAGGTGTCCCCGATTTGCGAAACTGCACTGTCCATTTCGTTGCAATTTGCAGAGGGTTTCTTTTTGGTGGCGGACACCAGTTTGCACAACACTTCGTTTTCAACAAGGTTGGTCACGAAAAGGCGAAGACCGGCCTTCCATGAACGTTCCAGCCACTTGTAATAAAGGCCCTCATGGCTCAAGGACTTCGGTGCCGGCCAACTTGCAAAATCAGGGTAGCCTTTGGTTACGTGGGTGTCTGTCGGGGCGCCGCCCAGAAAGTTGCCCACAATGTCCATGCGGCCATCCTGGCCGTGGTTTTCCTGACAATCACCCAAGGCATGGGTAACGCCGAACTTGTGAAAAGGCGAACCATGGTGAACACCACCCAAAAAATGCGTGGTTGTGAGGTGGTTATGAACATCGGCAAAACCAAGCGCCGGCTTTTGAACGCCGTCGCCCTTGAATGTTTCGCCTTCGGTGTTGGTGCCGATTTCTGGATATTCCGTGCAACCTGCAGTCTTGACCCACTTGAATTGGCTTGCATTGCCGGAGGTGGCGCTTGGCTTCAACACCAGTTTTCCTGAAGCATCAACGCTGAGCTTTTGATTGGCTTGATCCGCGACCAGTGTGAACACTTCCTTGCCATTGTCCTGAAACGTCCAGATGACTTGGTCTGCAGGGGCTGCCAGCGTACTGACAGCACCGGCTGACCCGGTCATGAAACTGTTGTCCTGTGTGTAAATCAGGTACTGCCCCAACGCGCTGGGCTTAAGAAACAAAGGGGAGGCCAGACTCAGGCTGTCCAAGCTGGCTGTGTAGCCGCCAGACGAATCTTTCTTGACAAATTTACCCGTGCTGACAGATTGCAGCGCAAAACACTGGTTGGCCACCGTGTATTTGTCAGCGACAAAAGGACCTTGCAGGTTTGCGTTGTTTGTGTCTGGTGCGGTGCTGATTTCAGAGGGGCTTGTGTTGCCTGTGCCCGATGGGCTGGTGGGGACTTGTGTCGCGCTTGCACCAGAGGTGGCAGCGTCTTCTGAACCCATGCACGCAGTCAGCGTAATTAAGGAACTTAACAGAACAGGTAGGGCTGTGACGCGTGAAAACAGGCTGAAATGTTGTTTTTTGTGCATGGTGTCTCGAAATTTTATTGGGTCTCTCCTCTAATACCGCTGATTGTCAAAAGTAGATTCGCACTGCTTAAAAATGAGGTTTTGCACAGCACATACAAGCCGCCGTTCGTTTGGTAGTGTGCTCTTATTAGTCGTTAGACAGGATGTGAAATGCAGGCCGACAGCCCCTTGGAAATGCTGGAAAACAAGTTGTTCCATGAAATTTCACTGGGAGAAAACGCTTGTCTGGTCCGGACTTTGAAACTCAGCGACATTGCGGCCTTTGCTGCGGTCTCCGGTGATACAAATCCAGCCCATTTGGATGTGGAGTTTGCAAGACACTCCTTGTTCCATGGCGTAATAGGCCATGGCATGTGGACGGGTTCCTTGATTTCAACTGTGCTGGGTACGCAGTTTCCAGGGCCTGGCAGTATTTATCTGGACCAAAGCCTGCATTTCAAACGCCCGGTGAAGGTTGGCGATACGCTCACGGTTCTAATCACGGTGAAAAGTAAAAATGCCGCTCGGCATTCGGTGAATTTTGACTGTGTCATTACCAACCAGAAGGGTGAACAGGTGGTGGTAGGCGAAGCGTCTGTGTTGGCACCGACGGAGAAAGTCAAAAGACCACGAATTTTGACGCCGGAGATACATGTGTTTGACCCGAATCAACGGCTTGCGGACTTTATAGGCAGCGCTTCCGGTTTGGCACCCGTAACCTGTGGTGTGGTTCATCCCTGCGATGAGTTGTCGCTGCGGGGGCTGATTGAGGCGGCTGAGCACAACATTATCGTTCCTCTGTTGCTGGGACCGGAAAGCAAGATACTCAGTCTGGCGGAGCAGTTCAATCTGGACATCAAGCCTTTCAAGCTGATTGCAGTTCCGCACAGCCACGCGGCGGCAGACATGGCGGTGGAAATGGTAGCAACCGGACAGTTGGAGTCCTTGATGAAAGGCAGCCTGCACACGGATGAAATGATGCACGCAGTGGTGGCCAGACATGAATTGCGAACCAAGCACCGCTTATCGCATGTGTTTCGTTTTGATGTACCTCTCTATGACAAACCCCTGTTCATTTCCGACGCGGCCTTGAACATACAACCAACGCTGATGGAGAAAGTGGACATTGTGCAAAACGCAATTAACCTGACTCACATACTTGGCGTTGCTCAACCCAAAGTAGCTATTTTGTCTGCAATTGAAACAGTAAGGCCTGACATTCCTTCCACGCTGGACGCTGCCGCGCTTTGCAAAATGCTGGACCGCGGGCAAATCACCGGTGCGCTGCTTGACGGTCCTTTGGCGTTCGACAACGCTATTTCAAAAGCGTCCATGAAGGTAAAACAGATTGAATCCAGCGTTGCCGGGCAAGCCGATATCCTGATTGTTCCAGATTTGGTTTCAGGGAATATGCTGGCCAAGCAGTTGGAATATTTCGCTGGAGCCATGGCTTGCGGCATTGTGCTTGGCAGCAAATGTCCGATTGCGCTGACCAGCCGCTCTGACAGCGTTTCCGCAAGGGTCGCATCTGCCCAGTTGGCCAAAATAGTGGCCCACCATTATCGTGAGCACAAGCCATGAAAAGTACATTGCCCGCAGTGCTGTTGGCGCTTAACACTGGCTCCTCCAGTCTTAAGTACACACTGTATGAAATAAAACACCACGCCATCGGCCAACAGCTTGAGTCAGACTCATTGCCTGTGGGTATCAACGGTGAAAGTGTGGAGCAAATACTGGAACGTTTGCTGCAGGGTTTGCGTAACAAATGGTCCGGGCATATTTTTAAAGCCGTTGCGCACCGTGTGGTCCACGGCGGCAAGGACTTCACTAAAAGTACAGTGATCACCCCTGAGGTTTTCAAGGTGTTGGAAGGGTTGGTGAGTCTGGCGCCACTACATCAGGGTGTTTGCCTTGATGGTGTGCGTGTTGCAGAGAAATGTTTTCCCCAAGCCTTGCAGGTGGCCTGTTTCGACACCGCCTTTCACGCCAAACTGCCGGATCAGGAAACGCACTTTGCACTGCCGGGGACGCTTTGGGAGCAGGGCATCAGGCGTTACGGGTTTCACGGTTTGTCCTACCAGTATGTGAGCCAACGCTTGGCCCGTGAAACTCCGGCTGCCAATCAACGTTTGCTGATGGCGCACTTGGGCAGCGGTTCAAGTTTGTGTGCCACGGTTGAGAAAAGAAGTGTTGCCACCACAATGGGCTTTTCAACCCTTGACGGTTTGATGATGGGTACCCGCTGCGGCAGTCTGGATGCCGGCGTTGTACTTCACTTGATGAAGGCCGGTTGGAGCTATGAGGCGTTGCAACATTTGCTCTACCATGAGTCCGGTTTGAAAGGTGTCTCTGGACTGTCCTCTGATTTGCGTGTTCTTCGTGAGAAAAACACCGTGGACGCTCGGCTTGCGATTAACCTCTACACACACCGCATATTGCGTGAAATCGGCGCTTTGGTGGCTTGCATGCAGGGGGTGGAGGTTATTGCGTTTAGTGCAGGCGTTGGTGAGAAGGACCACCTGCTGCGCGCCAGCATTGTGAAGCGACTTTCATATTTGCGGGTTTATTTGGATGAACAAGCCAATCTTGCCGCCAGCGAAGGCGGTGTCTGCGCCATACACACACACGACAGTCGCGTTGAAGTTTGGGTGGTGCCAACGGATGAAAACAGCATGCTGGCCAAAGAATCGCTTGGTTTGTTAAACGGCAAACACTAACCATCATAAGAACAGTCCGCCAAAAAAGCGGACTTTCTTTTTATAGCGCCAATTCACATAAGAAATTTACCATCGACCAGATGCGCCGCCTCCACCAAACCCGCCACCCCCACCTTTAAAACCGTTGCCATTGCTTGAACGCCCGCTGCCCAAGGTAAAAATGGCCCAAAGCACGCCCGGCCAAAAGCCGCCGGCCAACAGAAGTATAAAAATGACCCCGAAAGGCAACAACAGGAAAAACAGATCCAAACCCGTCTCTGCCGCCTTTACAGCAGGCTTTGCCAAAGGTTCTCCATCAATGACGCGAATCATGTTGGTGACTGCCACATCGATGCCCTCATAATAATTTCCCTGCCTGAAAGAAGGCAAAACAAAGTCACTGATCAAACGCTTGCAAGTGGCATCGTTTAGCGGGCCCTCCAATCCATAGCCCACTTCAATGCGCACATTTCTGTCTTCTTTTGCCACCACAAGCAACACACCGTCATCCACTTTCTTTCTACCCAGCTTCCATTGGCTGGCGACACGCAGCGCATATTGCTCAATGGCTTCAGGTTGGGTGGTACCCAACATCAGAACCGCAATCTGACTTCCTTTGCGGGTTTCAAATTCAGTGAGCTTTTTTTCCAGCGCCTGTTTTTGACTGTCAGACAAGGTTCCGGTCAAATCTTTGACACGGGCAGTCATCGGTGGAATGGGTTGTAACGCTGGTGCCCCAATGCTGGGCTCAATGGTGGTTACCAGAAGCAGCAGTACCATCAGCAGGCACTGAAAGAACTCAACAGTCAGGCGACCTCGGATCATTTCTTTTCCTCTGAGGGCTTGCTCTTCAAATCAAACTCAACTGCCGGCGGTTTAGACAGTTTCGCCTCGTCACCCACAGTGAAATTCGGCTTTACAGCGTAGCCAAACAGCATGGCCGTCAGGTTGCTGGGAAATGAGCGAACCGCCGTGTTGTAATCTTGCACTGCAGTGATGTAACGGTTACGGGCAACCGTAATCCTGTTTTCCGTACCTTCCAGCTGGGCTTGCAAGTCACGAAAGTTCTCGTTGGCTTTTAGATCCGGGTAACGCTCAACCACCACTCGCAGTTGTCCGAGCGCAGAACTTAGATCGCGCTGCGCGGCCTCAAACTTTGCAAATGCTTTTGGGTCGCTAGCCATGTTCGGAACTGCACTGGCTGACATTGCGTTGGACCGTGCATTGGTCACAGCCAAAAGCGTTTCTGATTCATACGTTGTATAGCCTTCAACGGTCTTGACCAGATTCGGAATCAAGTCAGCCCGCCTTTGATACTGATTCAGAACCTCTGACCAACTGGCCTTGATCTGTTCATCGCCTGACTGAAACGTGTTGTAACCGCAACTGGGTAGAAGAAGAATTAAAAAAATGGCGAGAAACCGGTTCAAGAGGTATTGGTATTCCATGGTGGCTGCCTTTACGCATTTAATGCAGGTAAAAAAATAGGGTATTGAGAACACCTTGCACCAAATAAGTCCACGTTTCTGTTCGCTGAGCTACGCAAGGCGTTCACAGAATTTTTCATGATTTCCCAGCGTGTTTGAAACCACGGACGCACACGCCCGCTTTCAGCGATGCTTTGCAAGATTCCGATGTAAAAAAGAAAGTGGACTTTCATGCAAGAACTGATTATTTCCACATTCAAGGAAACCTTCCGCGAGCCAATGTTCCTTTTGTTGTTGGCCTGCTCAGGGCTTTACTTTGCATTGGGCGATCCAGTTGAGGCGATGTTCATGTTGGCTGCCGTTCTTTTCGTCATCGCAATGACAGCTTGGCAGGAATGGAGAACGGGTAAGGCGATGCAGGCGCTGCGTGACTTGGCTGCGCCTCATGCAAGGGTTCTCAGAAACGGCAGCGTGATGAAAATTCTGGCCAGCGAGGTTCAAGTAGGAGATACCTTGTTGTTGGAAAGCGGAGACAGGATTTCTGCAGATGCCATTCTTGTGGCGGGCAGTGTGGCCACAGATGAATCGTTACTGACAGGAGAGTCTGTTCCCATCGACAAAAAACCTGTTGAACAAGACCCGGTGTTGTCGAGTCTGGCCAACAACCTGCTTCAGGACAATATCTCAAAAGTGTTTGCCAGCACCTTCGTAGTCCGGGGAAACGGGAGGGCCTTGGTACTTTCCACTGGGAAAGACACCGCTATTGGAAAAGTCGCCGGTACATTGATGTCGCTGGAAGAGCAGCCTTCTTTAATGCAACGTTCACTTCGCCGACTGGTTCGCATCATTGGTACGTTGGCAATTTTTTTTGCCATTGTGGAGGTGTTGCTCAATGTGTATGTGGATCAACGCAGTTGGCTTGAAAGCAGCTTGTCGGGGCTGACCTTGGCCATGGCGATGTTGCCGGAGGAGATTCCGGTGATCTGGACGGTGTTTCTGGCACTCGGAGCCTGGCGTATTTCCAGACATCAAGTGCTGACACGCCGGGCCTCGGCCGTTGAGTCCTTGGGCGCAATTACCTATTTGGCCGTGGACAAGACTGGCACGCTGACAGAAAATCGGATGGCGCTGGTACATGTCGGAAATCAAAGTACACAGTTCGCCATTGTGGCGGGAGAAACGGACAAGGCGAGCATGCCGCTTGAGATGGAATCTGTATTGTTTCATGCGGTTCGTGCTTCTTCAGCCACTCCGGTCGATCCCATGGAAAAAGCCCTGTTGTTGCACATGCCCGCCTCAATGACCTCTGATTCTCCGGAAAAACTACAGACACCCACCCATGAATGCGCTTTTAGCGCCGAATTTCCCGCCATGGCGATGGCGTATACCGATGAAAACCCTGAAACACTGACGTGGTCTTGCAAAGGCGCACCAGAGGCAATTTTTGAGTTGTGCCGCCTTCCTGAGGTGCAGCGACCGGTGTGGAATGCAGAAATACAGCGCATGGCTCAACTGGGGTGGCGCGTGTTGGCGGTTGCATCGGCTACCGCAAGAAATACCGGCGACACTTTAATGCGATTAAATACGCAAACGGGCTCCTGGCCACGCAAAGTTACCGATTTGAATTTCAAGCTGATTGG
>JAJTDO010000010.1:0-6283 GCA_021300475.1 Burkholderiales bacterium
GCCTAAATCTGCAATCACCTCGAATGTCCAGCCTTGACGTGCGCAGTAAAGTTCAAGCACTTGTTTTTGACGTTCCAAGTCAGCCTTTTGGTCGTGACTGGATACGCGGGCGTAAGCAACCGTCTGGCGCTGAGCGTCATGCTCAGCGCGGTATAGCTCGGGGCGCAGTTTGGCTAAATCATAGCGACGGTGCCCGCCAGCTGTATGTTCAGCAGCAAGTTTTCCATCGGCCTCCCATCGACGCAGTGTCGCAATTGACACGCCCAACGCCTCTGCTGCTTCGCCTATGCTTACATATCTATTCATATTTTATAGCTTAGCATAGATTTATATATATTTTCTGTTTGCTGCTTAAACCCTGAAATTTTGATGAAACCACCCGATGAATCCACCTAAAACGGGCTAATCAGCAGCGACTTACCCAAACAGGGGAATGATTATCAGCACGTTAGGGCGGATCATGCTTGCAAAGACACTTTAATGAACTGCCATGACAATCACGCTCGCTTACAAAAACAGCATCGAACATGCCCGTTATCAATTTCAGGAATCAAACAGGGAGCGACGCTCCGCTTTAATGGCGGCGAGGCTGAAACGCCCGTCTGCCAACGAACGCGCCATCAAGGTGGGGCAGCAGGTGGAATACGAGGGTGAAAGCGGCGTGGTGGCTGCCATCAACATTGCGTGCCTTGGCCGGTGGCCAGGTCACATTTACCCCTACGTGGTGAATTTGGACTGCGGTTTGGTGGTTCGCTGCAACAATCTGGATTTGCGTATTCCCTGATCGACAGCGTTTCATGGTTGGGTTAGCGTTGGGCTCTCTAAACAAACAAGAAACCAACGGACACACCGATGAAGCAAACCATAGGCCTCATAGGTCTTGGCGCCATGGGCGGCGCCATGGCACAGCGCCTGCTAGCCGCCGGCTTCGATCTGAGCGCCTGGGCCAGGTCTCCTGACAAAGCAAAGCACCTGCAAGCAAGCGGACTGCAATTGCTTCCCTCCCCTGCAGCCTTGTTTGATCGCAGCAGTATTTTGCTGACCAACCTGACCACCACCACCGATGTTGAATCTGTTTTGCTGGGGCCCCAAGGCGCTCTGGCGCATTTGAAATCCGGCAGCCTGGTCATTGATTTTTCAACCACAGACGCTGGCGTTACTCAAAAAATCGCAGCAGCGTTCAAGACAAAAAAAATCGGTTTTCTGGATGCTCCGGTCTCCGGCGGTCAGGCCAGAGCGCAAGCCGGTACGCTTTCCATCATGGTGGGTGGAGAGGCCGCGGACCTGACGCGCGCACAGGCCTTGCTCGAAGTACTTGGGAAAAGCATTACGCATGTCGGCGCCAACGGCAGCGGGCAGGTCATGAAGGCGTGCAACCAGATGGTGATGTGCTCCACATTGTTGGGTATTGCAGAGGCGGTGGTCTATGCCAAACACTTTCACGCCGACATCACCACACTGGTGAGTGTGCTTGGCGCAGGGCTGGCCGGCAGCGAAGTGCTGAATTGGGCGGGGCCAAAAATGGCCAATGACGACACATCGGCCACCATTGCAGCACGCCTGCATGAAAAAGATTTGCGCATGGTGGGCAACACATTGACCGCCGAACAATTACACTTGCCGCTGACTGCACTGACCTCACAACGGCTGACTGAACTGATTGCCAGCGGAGGCGGTGACAAAGACACCAGCGCTGTGCTCGGCATTGTAGAAAAACACTCAAAAGGACACTAAAAAATGAAATTATTCGGATCCGTGACCAGCCCGTTTGTACGGAAAATTCGCGTCATTCTTGCTGAAAAGGCACTTGCCCACGACTTTGTCATTGAAGATGTCTGGAACGCAGCGTCGACCATTGCGACTCGCAATCCGCTGAGCAAGGTACCCACGCTGGAGCTGACAGAAGGCAACGCAATTTATGACTCGAAAGTGATTTCAGAAGCGCTGGAATTGTTGCACCCCATGCCTTGCCTGGTTCCCAGCGATATTCACCACAGAATTGAAATCAGGAAACTGGAAGCCTTGGGAGATGGTATCAGCGAGGCGGCAGTGACTGCTTTTCTGGAAACGAAATTTCATGGCGAAGACAAAAAAAGCGATGAATGGCTGAAGCGTCAGGAATTAAAAGTAGACCGTGGTTGCGAGGCTTTGGCCGAACTGCTGAAAAACAGCAAATCCGGCTTTTTGCACAATGGTTTTTCACTGGCAGACATTTCTGCCGGTTGCGCGCTGTTGTATGTAGAACTGAGAATGCCGCAGCACCCTTGGAGAGCGCGGCACCCTGAACTCAATGCCTATGCAGATTTGCTGGCGCAACGTGAAAGCTTTCACAGCACGCGCGCCAACGCCTAAGCAAAACAAGCCCCGCCCCGCCCATTTACTGCGCGCCCTTGCGGCGCGCGTACAAGGCTGCCAGTGCCTTTCCAGTGTGTGAGGCACCCGGCTTGCGCGCCAACTGGGCAGGCGTGCCCTGAGCGACGACCCGGCCACCACCGGAGCCACCTTCAGGCCCCATGTCTATGACCCAATCTGACTGCGCAATCAGGTCCAAGTCATGTTCGATGGTGACCACGGTGTGCCCTGCATCCACCAAGCGGTGCAGCACGGAAATCAGTTTTTCCACATCGTTCATGTGCAGGCCCACGGTGGGCTCGTCAAGCACGTACAAAGTGGGCACAGTGCGCAAATTGCGCATGCGGGGCGCGGGTTTCACCTTGTCCAGAGTTTCGCCTTCGGCAGGCACTTTCACCTTTGCAAGCTCTGTCACCAACTTGATGCGCTGGGCTTCGCCACCAGACAATGTCGGACTGGGTTGCCCCAAGGTCAAATACCCCAGACCCACATCCTGCAACAACTTCAGTGGTTCGTGAATGCTGCGGTGTGCCTCAAAAAACGGCACAGCCTCATCAACGCTCATGCCCAAAATATCGGCTGCGGTTTTTCCACGCCACCGCACCTGCAGGGTTTCCGGATTAAAACGCTGCCCGCGACAGGCTTCGCACAGCACCTTTACGTTGGGCAAAAAATTCATTTCTATGGTTTGCATGCCCTGACCTTCACACACTGGGCAACGCCCAGGCCCGGCATTGAAAGAAAACCGGTTGGTGGCAAAACCTCGCATGCCGGCTTCAATGGTGTCAGCCATCAGTTTACGGATGGTGTCCCAAAAACCAATGTAGGTGGCGGGACAAGAGCGCGGTGTTTTACCAATCGGCGTTTGGTCCACTTCCAGCACACGCTGAATCTGTTCTGCGCCCACAATGCTTGCACACCCCAGCCAACCCAAGGTTTCAATGTGTCCATTGACGTAATGCGCCATATTGGTGAGCAACACGTCGCGGGCCAGTGTGGACTTCCCGGAACCTGATACGCCGGTAATTGAAACCCAGCGCCCAAGTGGAATGTTCGCATCCACGGTTTGCAAATTGTGCAGCACCGCTTGATTGATTTGCAGCACAGGCGGGTTTTTTTCCAGGGGGCGGCGCGGAACTTCCGGCACGGCCAAGGGGCGGGACAAATAACGCCCGGTCAGGGAGTTGGGGTCTGCACTGACCTGCGCCACCGTGCCTTGCGAAATAACCTGACCACCGCGAACGCCAGCGCCGGGGCCCATGTCCACCAGACAATCGGCCTGACGCATGGTGTCTTCATCATGCTCAACCACCACCAGCGTGTTGCCCTTGTTTTGCAACTCCTTGAGCGCTTCCAGCAAACGTTGGTTGTCTCGGGTGTGCAAGCCTATGGTGGGCTCATCAAGCACATAACAGACACCGGTCAGGTTGGTTCCCAACTGTGCCGCCAAACGGATTCGCTGAGCTTCGCCGCCAGACAACGTGGGCGCTGCACGGTCCAGGCTGAGATAGTTCAAGCCCACGCGCTTTAAAAACGCCAGACGGTGGGACATCTCAGAAACAATGTCTTTGGCGATCTGTTTCTCACGCTCGTTCAACTTCAGTTTAGAGACCCATGAAGCGGCTTCATCCACAGTGAGCTTTGCCAACTGCGCAATCGACTGGTCGTAAAAACGCACTGCCAGCGCCATTTCATTCAAACGCTGACCATCGCACAAACCACATATCAAGGGGTCTGTGATGGCGCCGTCGTCATCGCGCTTGGGGGTTTCTTCCAGAAACTGCAATTCTTCGCCGGTTTGTTCTTCGCCCAGTTCGGCGCCCTCGGTGGTGCCGGTGCCGAAGCACTTGGTACACCAACCGTGTTTGCTGTTATAGGAAAACAGGCGGGGGTCGAGTTCCTGAAAGCTCATGGCGCACACGGGGCAGGCCCGTTTGGTGGAAAATATCTTGATGTCGCCCGCGCATTCCACCATCACCACGCCCTTGCCCAAGGCCAGCGCTTCACGCAAGGCTTCGCGCAGCGCTGCTTCATCCCTGGCATTCACATTGAGCACGCACATGGGCAATTCAATGTTGTGTTCTTTGTAGCGGTCCAGTTTCGGCCACGGATCTACCTTGACCTTTTCACCGTCCACGCGAAGGTGTGTGTAACCCTTGCCCTTGGCCCATTTTGCAATCTCGTTGTAAATACCTTTTCTGGCAACCACCAGAGGCGCATAAATTTCAATGTCTTTGCGTTTGTAGTCTTTGAGGCACTGGGAAAGGATGGCATCGAAACTTTGAGGGGCGATGGGTACCTCGCAGCGCGGGCAATGCTGCACCCCCAGCTTTACAAACAGCAGACGCAGAAAATGATAAACCTCGGTAACAGTGGCCACTGTACTTTTTTTGCCACCGCGCGAGGTTCGCTGCTCAATGGCAACTGTGGGGGCAATACCGTAAATTGCGTCCACATCGGGCTTGGCGGCAGGCTGCACAAATTGCCGCGCGTAGGCGTTCAGACTTTCAAGGTAGCGGCGCTGCCCCTCGGCAAACAGAATGTCAAAGGCCAAGGTACTTTTACCGGAACCGGAAGGCCCGGTGATCACCGTCATTTTGTGGTGCGCAATGTCCAGACTGACATCGCGCAGGTTGTGTTCCTTGGCATGCAGAATGGAAATCATGCCGCGCTTCTGGCGCAAGGCCATCTGCAGGGGCAGGCCTTCCTGGTCGGTTTCTGGTGCATGGTCAGACAAGGTAAACGCACGCGCCTCTTCCTTCAGCCGCTTTGACGGTGATGCCGAGGGCGCTGTGACCTTCAAATAGGCAGACAAGGCCTTGCCGGTGTAGCTGCTGGTGTGTTCCATCACACAGGCGGGGGTACCGGCCACCACCAATTCACCACCGGCCTCGCCAGCCTCCGGGCCTAGATCAATTAACCAGTCGGCGCAACGAACCACATCCAGGTTGTGTTCAACCACCAACAGCGAATGCCCGGCCTTCAGCAGCATGTCGAGCGCAGTCATCAGCTTGGCAATGTCTTGAAAATGCAGGCCCGTGGTGGGTTCATCAAAAACGAACAGGGTGCCTTTCTGGGCCAGTTTGGGCTTTTTAAGTGCTGTGGCTGCCTCCACCAGAAAACCGGCCAGCTTCAGGCGCTGCGCTTCCCCACCAGACAAGGTGGGCACGGGCTGCCCCAGACGCAAGTAATCCAAACCGACATCGGCCAAGGGCTTTAGCGCCGCCAGCACATCCTTGTCAGTGCTGAACAGTTCCAGTGCTTGCGAAACAGTGAGCTCCAGCACGTCGGTCATGTGAAGTTCACGCCCGCCGCGCTCAATTTTTACGTCCAGTGCTTCCGCGCGGTAACGGGTGCCGTTGCAATCACCGCAACGCAAATAAACATCGGATAAAAACTGCATTTCAACATGTTCAAAGCCATTGCCGCCGCAGGCGGGGCAACGTCCGTCGCCGCTGTTGAAACTGAAAAAGCCGGCTGTGTAGGCACGTTCTTTTGCCAAGGGCGTTTTACAGAACAGGTTGCGCAGCGCATCAAATGCGCCCACATAGCTGGCCGGGTTTGAGCGGGTGGTTTTACCAATGGCGGACTGGTCCACAAATGCGATGTTGGAAATCAGTTCCGCGCCTTCCAAGTTGCCAAATGCACCCGGCGCTTCCGTGGCTTCACCCTTGCTCTTTTTTAGCGCAGGCACCAGCACATCTTGAATCAGCGTTGATTTACCTGAACCCGAAACGCCGGTGACCACCACCAAGCGGTTCAGCGGAAAACGTACATCAATGTTCTTGAGGTTATTGGCAGTGACGGATTTAAGGACAATGGCGGGTGAATCGGCGAGCACTGGCGCCACCGGGCGATTCAGGGAAATACTGCGGCGACCTGAGAGATAGTCACCGGTGAGGGTGTCTGCAGCCCGGGCGCTGGCCGGGGA
>JAJTDO010000010.1:6339-76883 GCA_021300475.1 Burkholderiales bacterium
GGAACCGTCAAACACAATGTTGCCGCCCTGCTCGCCGGGGCCTGGCCCCATGTCCAGCAGGCGGTCTGCCGCCAGCATCACTTGGGGATCGTGCTCAACCACCACCAGCGTATTGCCGGCATTTTTCAGACCTTCCATGGCGCTGATGACCCGCCCCATATCGCGGGGATGCAGACCCACCGAGGGCTCGTCGAGCACGAACAAGGTATTGACCAGTGAGGTGCCCAGTGCCGTGGTGAGGTTGATGCGCTGCACTTCCCCGCCAGACAAAGTCCGGCTTTGCCGGTCCAGCGTGAGGTAACCCAAACCCACTTGCTTTAAAAACGACAGGCGCGCGCGCACCTCTGCCAGCACCAGTTCGCTGGCATCGCCCAAGGCCGCAGGCAGGCGCAACTGCCGCATGAAGGCTTCCACGCGTTCAATGGGGGTCAGCATCAGTTCATGCAGCGACACGCCGGGCAATGCGGACATCTGGGCGTCTGCCCAAGCCACGCCATGGGGTTTGAAACGGCGGTACTGCCCCAGGGGGGCCTCTTGCTGCGCTCCCAGACGCCACAACAAACCTTCGGTTTTAAGGCGCGCACCTTCGCAAGTGGGGCACGGGGTGTAGGCGCGGTACTTGGACAACAGCACACGCACGTGCATTTTGTAGGTTTTTGATTCCAGCCACTCGAAGTAACGCTTCACACCATAAAACTTCGAACCTTCCCAGTTACCATCAAAGTCCACATCGCCGGCGATAACCCAAGCACGGTCTTCGTCCGTCATTTTTCGCCACGCCAGTTGCGTTGCAACACCGCGTTTTTTTGCAAAGCGGATCAAGTCGTTCTGACACGATACAAAACTGGCGGTCTGCCACGGCTTGATGGCGCCTTCGGCCAGTGATTTGCTTTCATCAGGCACCACCAACCCGTAATCAATACCGACAACCCGCCCAAAACCACGACAGGCCTCGCAGGCGCCCAAGGGGGAATTGAAAGAAAAATGCGATGGCAAGGGTGCGCTGTAATGCAAATCGCAGGGGGCGCAATGCAAGCCGCTGGAATAACGCCAGACTTCTGCCGTTTCGCCGGCTTCATTGAGCACCTGAACGTCCAGACGGTTCTGCCCGCGCAGCAGCGCCGCTTCAATGGCTTCAGCCAAACGGGCATCTTCGGTGCCCGCCACCCGAAAACGGTCTTGCACCACATCGAGCACCAAAATGGCGGGTTTGTCTGCTTCGCCTTTTTTCTTGCGTGGCTTTTTCTCGCCCGGCTTTCCGGCACCGCCTTCTATCCGGCGGGCATGAATGCGTGAATAGCCTTGGGCACTCAGGTAGGACTCGACCTCTTCATCGCTAAAACTGGCGGGTACCTGAAGCGGGAACGTAATCAACAACCTCGGGTCACCTGCAAGGGCGGCACGCGAACGAATGCCTGCGGCAATGGTGGCGGGCGTGTCTTCTGCAACCGGGGCGGCACACTGACGGCAATGCAATTGCGTGGCACGTGCAAACAGCAATTTCAGGTGGTCGTTGATTTCAGTCATCGTACCGACCGTGGAGCGGGAGGTGCGGACTTGGTTGGTTTGATCGATGGCGATGGCGGGTGGCACGTTGTCTATGCCGTCCACCAGAGGTTTGTCCATCCGGTCTAAAAACTGCCGGGCGTAGGGGGAAAAGGTTTCCACATAACGCCGCTGCCCTTCTGCATAAAGGGTGTCAAATACCAGCGAGCTTTTACCGCTACCGGAAACCCCGGTCACCACAGTGATTTCGCCGCGGTTGATTTCCAGGCTGAGATTTTTAAGGTTGTGCTGCCGCGCACCCCTGATGCGAATACCATCAGCGTGAGTTGCGGTTGAATTTTCGAGGGGAATAGCGGAGGAAGGCTTCATAACACTCACCAGACAGAGCCAATGAGTTTAACCCAACGAAGGGAGGCTGCGTTGTGCGCAGCCCCCAAATTTGCGGGTTACCTGCAGGTTTTCAGTCTTTCGATTTCAGCAGGCGACGCTTGCGAACGCCATCAGCCAAGGCTTCCAGCAAACCTATGCTGTCTTCCCAGCAAACGCAACCATCGGTAATGCTTTGACCGTAAGTGAGTTCTTTGCCTTGAACCAGATCTTGACGACCTTCAACCAAGTGACTCTCCACCATGACGCCCATGATGCGGCTTTCGCCGGCAGCCAGTTGCGCCGCAATGTCGGCGATGACGTTGATCTGATTGCGGGGTAATTTTGAACTGTTGCCATGGCTGGCGTCCACCATCACATTGGCAGCCAGACCGGCGGCACCGATTTCCTTGCAAGCAGCATCAATGCTGGCGGCATCGTAGTTAGGCGTTTTGCCACCGCGCAAAATAATATGGCAATCTTCATTGCCGCTGGTGGATACAATGGCGCTGCGCCCTTCTTTGGTCACTGACAAAAAGTGGTGCGGATGCTGCGCTGCCTTAATGGCATCGACTGCAATGCGCACATTGCCATCGGTACCATTCTTGAAACCCACCGGACAGGACAAACCGGAGGACAGTTCACGGTGAATCTGGCTTTCCGTGGTTCGGGCGCCAATGGCTCCCCAAGACACCAGGTCTGCAATGTACTGCGGCGTGATCATGTCCAGAAACTCGGTGCCCGCTGGCAAACCCAAGGCATTGACGGAGCGCAAAAATTCGCGCGCCATGCGCAGGCCTTTGTTGATTTCAAAGCTGCCGTTGAGGTCGGGGTCGTTGATCAAGCCCTTCCAGCCCACTGTGGTGCGGGGCTTTTCAAAATACACACGCATTACAATTTCCAGATCGCCACTGAAACGCTTGCGCTGCTCAACCAAGCGGCGGGCATATTCCATACCGGCTGCTGTGTCGTGTATGGAACAAGGACCGATTACAACCACCAGGCGATCGTCTGCGCCATGCAAAATACGGTGAATGCCTGCACGGGAATTCACCACGGTGTCCACAATCTCGGCGCTGAGCGGAAACTCTTCTATCAGGGCCGCTGGGGCTGTGACTTCTTTAATTTCTTTAATTCTCACATCGTCCGTCGCTATTTGCATTTTTGCTCTCCACTGCATGGGCTTGGCCCACACAAAAAAAAACCGCCAGGAATCTGCCTGGCGGTGGGTGTTCCGAGTGTTACTTATGAACGCTGTTTTCGAACACCGACCGCCGTCACCGCCAAAGAGCGATAACCGCCAAAATGACCGAAAGTAAAAAAGCGCGTGCGTTTCATGTAGTAATTAAACCGCAGACCACGCTTTTTGGCAAATTAAACCGCGGCTCATCCGTGTCTCAATTCAAAAAAAGGTGTGGATAGGCTTTACGGGCATGGTCGTGTACAAAACCCGCTAGATGACTGCCCAATCTTTCAGCATTTTCCAACACAGCCATGGACGTCTTGTGCTCAGCCATGCCTGCCACAGTTCGCAGACTCTCTTCATTGGAAACCAGATAGTGAACTGCATCGACGCGCAGCTTTAAGACGGCAAAAACCAGCGGATGGGGAATGTTGCTGGCAGAGTGCGAGAAATTCAGACCACAATTTGCCGCCAGTGAAATTTCACGCAGAGAACCCGCTTCAACCAAAGTGTGGGCGATGGAGCGGCCACTGAGACTGGCCGAATTTTGCAACTGTACAAACAAGGGAATGGGAGTGCCGCCTTGATTTCCCAGCCGTGTGGGTGGCGGGAACACAGATCGTGGGAAAAAAGCAACTGTGGGCAAGGGGTTGGAGAGATAACCATGCCCGACACCTCGCTGAGCAAGCAGCAAAGCGCAATCGCTGGCTGAATGGTGAATAACAGCATCCAGCAAATTGGTTGAAACACCGAGCTCTCGCCACTCAAAAAACGGGTCTAAACCCATGTCAAGCAACTCTTGCAACTTCGGCGCGAAACCGCCCGCCTGTAACCCTGCCTTGACATACCCAGCCAAGGCTGCAGAGGCAAGCCTGTGAATTTCGAGTCCTTCAAGCGTCCTGCTTGTAAGGCTTGAGCTTGGGTTCCGGTACAAGCCTTCATAGGCAATCACAGGGCCCAGAACAGCCATGCGACAAGCTTGGGTTTGTGACAGCAGCAATTCTGGATGGGCGACAACACAGTTGCAAAGCGCACCTATGGTGAGCACCGGCACAGTGGGTGGTACTGAAACCGTGGAATCACTGAAAGTGCCCGGAAGGTTGGGCGACAAAATGCTGCGGGCGATTTCAACGGCAGTTGAGAATGGCGAGTGCGGTAAAACCATTGCGTACTTGAAAGGGCTCACTGAGGTCATGAAAATTACCTGTAGGAAATAGCAAGGAAAGCACATTGAAAAACGCTGAAGAGCGTTAATTCCTTGAGTTGTTTTTCGAACAGGAAAGTTCCATTGACGCTTTCAGGTCGAACAGGTGGGATGCACCCAGTTCAGCCCTGAAACCCCATCACTGCGTGCCGCCAACCAGCAACCCTTCCAACAGCAAAGTGGGCTGCCCGACACCCACGGGCACACTTTGCCCTTCTTTGCCACAGGTGCCTACGCCTTCGTCAAGCTGCATGTTGTTGCCCACCATTTTGACGCGGGTCAGAGCGTCAGGGCCATTGCCCATAAAGGTGGCGCCCTTGATTGGGTAAGTGACCTTGCCGTTTTCAATTTTGTAGGCTTCTGAAGCTGAAAACACAAACTTTCCACTGGTAATGTCCACTTGACCGCCGCCAAAATTAACGGCGTAGATACCGTCCTTCACACTGGCAATAATTTCTTCAGGCGCATAAGCCCCTGACAGCATGTAGGTGTTGGTCATTCGTGGCATGGGCAGGTGGGCAAAACTTTCGCGTCTGCCGTTGCCTGTCAAAGGCATTTTCATGAGGCGTGCGTTCGTCATGTCTTGGATGTAGCCACGCAAAATACCGTCTTCAATCAGAACGGTACGCTCTGTCGGGTTGCCTTCGTCATCTACGTTCAAGGAACCGCGGCGATTGGGCAAAGTGCCATCGTCCACGACCGTAACGCCCTTGGCAGCCACCTGCTCACCAATGCGCCCTGAAAATGCACTGGACCCTTTGCGGTTGAAGTCGCCTTCCAACCCGTGACCAATGGCTTCATGCAACAAAATACCGGGCCAACCGGCGCCCAGCACCACGGTTTGTGAACCCGCTGGCGCAGGGCGTGCATCCAGATTTATCAGCGCCTGATCAACAGCCGTTTCAGCGTAATGACGCAGCAGCGGCTCTTGGAAATAACCGAAATCATAGCGTCCGCCACCGCCGGAGGAACCAGACTCCCTGCGACCGTTTTCTTCAACCAATACAGACACGCTCAAGCGCACCAGGGGACGGATGTCTGCTGCCATGACGCCATCGCTGCGCGCCACCAAAACAATTTCCCAAGCACCCACCAAACTGGCCATCACTTGCTTGACGCGAGGATCCCGACCGCGGGCCAGGTGCTCAATGCGTTCGAGTATTGCCACTTTTGCAGTTGAATCCAGCGTTGGAATTGGGTTGCCGGGCGCATACAAATCAAGTCCGAACTGCCCGCGCAGTGGTTTTCCCACCTTGTGTTTTGCGCTTGCCCCGGAAGCAGCAATGGCTTTCACCGACTTGCAAGCCTCCATGAGGGGTTTGAAGGCGATGTCGTCGGAGTAGGCAAATGCGGTTTTGTCGCCAGTGACGGCACGCACACCCACGCCCTGTTCAATACTGAAACTGCCAGACTTCACAATACCTTCGTCAAGGCTCCAGCCTTCAACACAACTGTATTGGAAATAGGCGTCTGCAAAGTCGACCTTGCGTGTAAAAATTTCAGCCAAGGCTTTGCGTACCTTGCCCTCATCCAGACCATAAGGCGTCCAGAGTGTTTCCTGTGCGGTCGCTAGTGTGCGAAAACCTGGGTCTATTGCATTCATCTCGACTACTCTTTCAACAACGGTTCAAACAAGGATGACATCAGACAGCTTTAAAGTACACGGTGTTCCAGCGCGGGCAGTTGCGACCTGACTTTATTGAGTCTTTCTGCATCAAACTCGCCCAGCAACACACCTTCGCCTTCCGGCAGACAGGATAACACCTGCCCCCAAGGGTCTATCCACATACTGTGACCGTAGGTTTTTCGCCCGTTGTCGTGGTCGCCGCCCTGCCCGCATGCCAGCACGTAGCACTGGTTCTCAATGGCGCGGGCCCGCAACAGCACTTCCCAATGGGCCCGACCGGTGGTGTAGGTAAATGCCGCAGGCACCACAATCATACCGACTGGCCCCATGGCCCGGTAAAGTTCGGGAAAGCGCAGGTCATAGCAGACCGACAAACCGATTCGCGTGCCCAAGGCATCGAAACAGCCCAACTCTGCACCCGGTTCTATGGTGGAGGCTTCATCGTAACGCTCTTTTTCAGTGGCGAACCGGAACAAATGAATTTTGTCGTAGCGGGCCACCTGCTCGCCGTCAGGGTTGAACACCAGGGTCGTATTCCTCACCTTGTCGTCAGGCACGGCCGCCAGCGGCAATGTACCGCCAATCAACCACACCCCGTGTTCTTTTGCCATGGCAGAGAGAAAGGCCTGAATGGGCCCTGTTCCCGCCTGTTCGCGGACAGCAACCTTGTCGGTGTCCCGGCGCCCCATCAATGCAAAATACTCCGGCAGAAGAATCAGACTGGCGCCCGCCTTGGCCGCTTCTGCGATTTGGGCTTGCGCGTAATAAAGGTTGTCGTCCACACGGGTGGAAGACACCATTTGAACCGCTGCCACTTTAAACTTCACAGGCGCAGATTTACCCGTTTTAGCCGTTTTTTCCTTGCCGCTCAATTGCGTTTCTCCACTTTTTCAATGTTGGGATCCACCCAGGTGCCAGAAACCTTGTATTCATAAGAAAAGGCTTTGGACAACGGGTCTTTGAGCACCAATTGCGCTAAAAAACTCGCAATGCCAATAGCAGGGTTTGCCGCCATTACGGAATATACCAAGGAGCCGCCGGCAGCGCTGACCTCAGGCAAAATAACGGCGCGCAAATCTTGCGTTTCCTTGACCAAATCCACTTTTCCTTCCATCAGCACAGAAGCGCTGACGCCCCGCATTTTAAAGTCGCTGGTACTCAATACGCCATTGGCAACGGAGGCATTGGCGAAAATCTGGTCGAATGCGAAACCTTCTGAAAATACATCCCGGAAATCCAGGGTCAGCCTTCTGGGCAAGGACTGCAAGGACAAAATACCCAACAAACGGGCTACGCCAGGCTCAGCCTTTAGAAACTGTCCGTTCTTGATGTCCATGCTGAGTTCACCGTTCATGGTGGCATAGTCAAAGGATTGAGGTGGGCCCACCCATTGCAAACGGCCATTGACGGCGCCTGTGCCAGATCGCACCAGTTTTTCCAGACCCACCCGGTCCAGCAACTTGCCTGCATTGCCCACATCCATTTTAAAGTCAAGGCGGGTGCGGCGGGGTTGGCCGACCTGCTCGCGCCGCCATTCGCCTTTGGCAGTTAGCGTTGCATCCGGATTGCTCAATTGCATGTCGCGCAGTATCCACTGCTTGAACTGCCCTTCGCCTTCATTTACAGCCTTCAAGCGCAACTTGCCGTAATTTGTTTTCCCAATAAAAAACTGATCAACCGCAATGTCAAGCGCCGGAGTGTCAAAGTAATCTGTGGGGTCGGGCACCACTGCGACAACAGTATCGGGGGTTTCGGGAATAATGAGGCGAGCCAGCTTCAAGCTCAATGTACCCGCCACATCGGTTTTTGCATTTTGTGTCCAACTGGCCTGCCCCAACGCCTCTGCACTGCTGATATCAAAATTCCAGCTGTCTTTTTTCCGGGTACCGGACAACACCAGATCGTGGATCACTTTGGTGGCGAACACCAACTGATCTGTTTTTAATGTGATGCGATCAGGCATTAACGCCACCGTATCTTTGGAGCCTTCGGTCAAGGTGCCGGCTGTGTTTGAATCAGCGGCTGACGGGTCGCCCAATTGCGTCAGTTGCCATTGATCCAAATCCAGTTTTGGCACCTTTACATTTAAGTTAAAACCACTTTCAGGCATCACCAGCGGTTCCCTCACCGCAATTGCGCCCCTTAAAATATTGCTTTTGCCGTTGGTACGATCGCGCTCCAAACGGCCCTGCAACAAGCCGACCTGAGAAATGCTGCCCTGATTCGAACTCAAGTACATGCGCAATTCATCCCGCACAATATTGCCGGCCTTGCTTAAGGTCGGAATCATGCGGAACTCAAACGGCCAGACTTCCTGAGCCTGTTTTACAAATGGTGCCGGTAAATCAGACACCAAGCCCTGCAGGTTACTCTCGACAGTGATGTCAGGCTCTCCAACGCCCGGCTTGATACCGATGTTCACGCCATATCTGGTTTGACCACTGATTCGCAAAGCCGTTGGCAGGCTCAAATAACGCTTGATGCCCTGGGCCGACGCCGTGCCCTCGGCTCGAAACTGCATGCTGCCGTCTGGACGGGTGCCCCCGTCCAACCTGACAGGACCGCCCAAACCAAAACCATTGAGGTTCTTGATGCTGACGCCAGACTCATTGAACTCCAGACTGCCTTTCACCTTGAGCAACTGCGGCAGGCCGGACATCAGCAATACATCGTTTTCGAGGAAGTTAAGCGTGCCCTTGAGTTTGGTCTGTTCGGGAACGCTCAGAGGCAGTTCCAGGGTAAGCGCGAGCTTTGCAGAACCGTTGGCCTTGGTTTCCAGCAACAAACCGTCCAGCATGGCATTGACCGGACTGCCATTGACATATTTGACCATGTCAGACATCGCACCTTGCGCCAGTCCTTCCACGCTCAGTACCCACGCATCCGCCATGAGTGAAGGAATTTTTACCTGAACATTGCTCAAGTTGCTGTCTTTGGTCTTGGCCTGTTTTGCGCTGACGGTCAGGGTGTCGTTGTCGAAACTGACCACCCCCTCGATGTTGGTGATGGCGGGCCATTCAGTGTCAAACAAGAGGTCGCCACCCTGTATTTTTCCCACCAGGCTGAATTCACCCTGATTGCGCTTTTTAAAAGGATAGTCGTTGAGGTTACCCTTCAAACGCCAATTGCCTTCGGTAACCATGCCCCCGCGCAGCCCGGTGGCCAGCCATGAGATGGCGTCAGGCGGGAAAAAACCGGGCATCAGGCCCGGAATGATATTGACGGGAACCCGTTTGAAATTGCCGGACAAATCAACGTCAGGCAACAGCTCACCCTGTGTTTGCAAGCTACCGTTCATACTCAAATGCATGTCTGCACGGCGCACCTGTAAGGTGTCGAAGTCCAGTTTCATGATTGCTTTGGAACCGCTGCCAAGCCTTCTCCAACGCCCTTGCGTGTTCAACTCGGAGAACGGAACCAAGGCGGTTTGCAAAACCTCTGGGGCATGAACATATCCTTCCGTGGCGCTCAAATTCCAACGCCCGCCCACTTCATCACCCGAGAATTCGCCGCTCAAGCCCTTGAAGCCGGGAAAACGCTGTTCCGGCCCAAATACCAAAGGATTCATGCCCAAACCTTCAAATGCAGCAGCGATGCGAAACGTTTCCGGCGCATCTGCCAGTCCATGCCAGTCCCATTGCAAACGCGTAATCTGACCCTCGGGCTGGGCCTGGAGCAAGGTTGAAACCCAAGCTTCCGGGAAAGGCAGGTAAACGGCAACGGCAACCAGATTGCGCACATCCAGCGCGCTGATTTTGACCTGCCCGGCAGCAATGCTGCCATCTTCCTGCGCCTCCAACTGCAACTGTGCATTCAAGGGGCCAATGCTGCGCTGATCCGGCAAATCCACCTTAAAGTTGTTGAGTGTGGTTCGGGTACCCCCCAGATGGTCTTTTTTCCAGTCGACGCGCCCAGACCAATTGCTAAGCACCAAAGACTCTTTCAAACGTTCGCTGGCCAAGGTGACGCTGGGCAATTCTGCATCCAGCGTTACGCCCTGAAGCGCCATTTTTTCAAAGGTCGCCCACAGGCGCACATCACCGCGGGCCTCTGGCAGCCAATTGGGCGTGTCCGCCCACTGGCGCAACTCCCTCAACTCAACTCCGTGCACATGCGCGTAAATTTCGCCGCGCCATTGCGTTACATCTGCAGGGCGGGAAGTGAACAAGGGCGTATAGAACTCCAGTTGTAATTCCAGCGGCGAGTTTTCATGTCCTGCCAATGTTGCGCTGACGGCAGCCTGATGAAAATTCACCAGATTTTTGGTGCGCAACTGCAACTGGGTCACCACAAGTTCAGGTGCCTTGCGCATGTCATCAAGCCACACAAGGCGCGAATTACGCACTTGTATGTCGCCTTGATTCAAAAGCCAGGCCAGCGCAGCGCTGTCGCCCTCGCCTTGAGTCTTCACAGGCAGGCCCGCCACCCAAATAACGCCTTTTTCATCGCGGCGCATATCCAGTTGTGCCTCTTCAACCACCAGATGAGACAAGCGGGGCTCCAGCGTAACCAGAGAGGTCCATGACACAGAGGCACGCACGGAAGGCAAGCTCAACGCGGTTTCACCCGCATCGCCCTTTAGCTCAATGTCTGACAAAACCAACCAAGGCTCCAGCCCCCACCAAGACACCTGCATGTTTCCCAGCACCAGTTGCCGACCCAACGTGCGCGAAATCGCAGCCTCCAACTCGGGCTTGTATTCTTCAGCATGCGGTACAACAATGTACTTCACGGCAAGCACGAAGGTGCACACCGAGAAAAACAACACCAGAAGAGAATTGATCAGCAGCCGTTTCATCCGGACCCACAATAGCAAGCGCACCATCAAAATGTCAGAATGACTTTTGGGGAAGATGCGCAACATTTTCAATTTTAACCTCTTGTACAAACAATAGTTCTGACCCAAGCGAAGAAAACATGGAAGATCAAACAAGTCTGTGGCCGGCGCACTCGGCTTTTGCACAACGCTGGATATACAGATTTCCTGAATGGATAGAGGCATTTGAACCTGAGAAACCGCTGCTGTGCGTGGTTTCGGACACACTTGATGCACTGGTGCCCGAGCAGGGGGAAGCCGAGATCAAGCGCCAGTTGCGACTGACGCGGCAACGTTTGATGCTGGAAATCATGCGGCGCGACCTCTTGGGTCTGGCCACGTTGCAGGAGGTGACGCACAGCCTGTCGCTGATGGCAGACCACCTGATTGATGTGGCCTGCCGCTGGGCGCATGAACAGATGGTGGCGCGTTACGGCGAGCCTGCCGACCAAGACAGCCTGATCATCATTGGCATGGGAAAACTGGGCGGCAAAGAACTCAATGTTTCTTCAGACGTTGACCTGATCTTCACCTATGGTTGCGAAAAGGAGACTGCAGGTGGCCCTACCGGCAAGAAACTGAGCCACGCAGAATTTTTTGCGCATGTCGGAAAACGCGTCATCAATCTGATTTCCGACCCCACCGAAGACGGATTCGTTTTTCGGGTGGACATGCGTTTGCGCCCGAACGGCGATTCGGGTCCTTTGGTGGCGAGCCTGGACATGCTGGAGGAATATTTTTTCGTTCAGGGCAGGGAATGGGAACGCTACGCATGGATAAAATCGCGCGTGGTGAACCGGGCAGCCAGCCAGGCCATGCAGCCCAGTTTCAACCAGCAGTGCAGCGCCTTGGAAAAACTCAAGAAACCTTTTGTTTTCAGACGCTATCTCGATTTCGGTGCCATACGCGCCCTGCGCGACCTGCATCAACAGATTCGCCAGGAAGTGCGCAAACGTGAACGCGGACAAGATGCAGGCAGCGTGCATGTCAAGCTGGGTCGGGGCGGTATCCGTGAAATTGAATTCATGGCACAGGTATTCCAGCTGATTCGCGGTGGCCGGGAACCGGAATTGCAAATTCGCGCCACACTCGACGTGCTGAAATTGTGTGCGCAAAAAGGACTGATTGAAGAAGAGGTCAGAGACAAACTAACGCAAGCCTATGATTTTTGGCGGCGACTGGAACATCGCCTGCAATATGTAGAAGACGCACAAACACATCTTTTACCGGCAGATGAAGGCATCAGACAACAAATGGCCATTGCCATGGGCATGCAAACCACTGAAAACCTGAATCAGGCCATCCAGACTTGGCAAGATTTCGTTGACCAGCAATTCCAGTGGGTATTTTCGGACAAACAAGACGATGAACACGATGAAGTGAGCGCCACGCAATGGCCGCAGGCCTGGATCGACAGGTTTTCCAATGTCGTTGTAGCGCAATCACGCTGGAGCGACCTGTTGAACTCTCCTCGCTATAAAAGCCTGCCGCAAGCACACCGAGAGCGTCTGGACAGACTGCTGCCCGCGCTGGTGCAAGCCTGCACCGAGGCGTCCGATCCGGACACAGCGTGGTCGCGCAGCGTGGGGCTCCTGGAAAGCATTGCAAGGCGCGGAGCGTATTTGTCTTTGCTCGATGAGTTTCCCGCCGCCCGAACACGGGTGGTACGTTTGCTAAGCGCCAGCGAGTGGGCTGCCAACTACCTGAAGTCACACCCAATTTTATTGGACGAGATGCTGGACGAGCGTAATCTGTATGCCCGTCCAGATTGGCCTTTGTATGAGGCCGACCTGAGAAAAAGCCTGAGCCTGGCCCGCCTGCCGGATGGCAGCCCAGACCTTGAGGTTCAAATGAACCTGACGCGCGAATTACATCACACACAAGTGTTTCGCCTGTTGGCGCAAGACCTTGAAGGCTACTGGACAGTGGAACACCTGTCCGACCAACTCTCCGAACTGGCCGACAGCACCCTGGCCGCCATTTTGGATGAAGCGTGGAAACAGGTGCCCAAACGACACACCGACCATCCGAAATTCGCCATTGTTGCCTACGGAAAACTGGGTGGCAAAGAACTGGGCTATGCCTCTGACCTCGACATTATTTTTCTCTTCGACGACCCACACCCGCAAGCCGCTGATTTGTATGCAAAACTTGCCCAACGCATGAGCCGTTGGCTGAGCACGCAAACCTCTGCCGGCATCTTGTTTGAAACAGATTTTCGTTTGCGACCCAACGGTGCGGCAGGTTTGCTGGTGTCCAGCCTACAGGCCTTTGGCGCCTATCAAAAAACATCAGGCTCTAACGCGTGCCCGGTATTGCGTGGGCGACCGCGAACTGGGGGAAGCATTTGAGAAATGCCGCGTGGAAGTGCTCAGAAACCCCCGTGAAATTCCAGCGCTGGCTCAGGAAGTCATGTCCATGAGGACACGCATGCACGAAGGGCACCCCAACCCCACCGACCTGTTTGACATCAAGCACAACGAAGGCGGCATGGTGGACATTGAATTCATTGTGCAATTTCTGGTGCTTGCCCACAGCCCGCAACATGCAGAACTGACGGCGAACATCGGGAATATTGCACTGTTGAAACGCTGCGCCGCCCTGGGCCTGATTGAGGAAACATTGGCAACCGATGTGGGTGACGCCTACCGGAGTTTGCGGGCAAAACAGCACGCCATGCGCCTGGACGGAAAAGAAACGCCAAGAACCCCATTCACCGAATTTGACAAGGAAATTGCGACGGTCAAGCGTCTTTGGAAAGAAACCATCGTGGCGGCGTCGGTGCAAAACTAACAGCCTACTTGGGAATTGCCACCTGATTCATGCGCACCAGCACCACCTCTGCCCGGCGATCCAGTGATTCGGAACCCCGGTTTCTGTCGAAATAACGGGGGGCCGGCAACATGGCTGCCAGACGAGCGGCCTGACCGGTGTCCAATTGTGAAGCACTGACACCGAAATAGTAACGGCTGCCAGATTCCACACCGTAAACGCCGTTGCCGATTTCCACCACGTTCAAATAAATTTCAAGGATACGGCGCTTGGACATGACAGCCTCTATCATCCAGGTGATGATGAGCTCTTGTCCTTTGCGAATATAACTTCGCTGACTGTTGAGAAACAGATTTTTCGCCAACTGCTGGGTAATGGTGGAGCCGCCATGCGTCACCCTGCCCCGTTTGTCATTGCGTTCACGGGCTTTTTCAATGGCTTCCCAATCAACCCCGAAATGCTGTGTGAATCGCGTGTCTTCGGCCGCAACAGCCGCACGTTTCATCTGGCTTGAAATTTTTTCATAGGGTACCCAGGCATGCTGCAATTGAGCCTTGGGATTTTTTTCCCGCATCTGCGACAGGCGGATTTCCATAAAACGCGTGGTGTTCGGATTGACGAACTTCCACCAAACCACGCAACAAAAAAACCACAACTGCACCACCAGCACTAAAAGCACAAAAACCAGAGCGGCGCGGCGCAGGTATCGGAAAAAGGCTTGCATTAAATCGCTTTCAGGAAAGAGTCGCGGGCCGCCTGCAATACGCTGGCCGTTGGCGGCCTGACACCTCGCCACACCAGAAAGGCCTCAGCGGCCTGTTCTACCAACATGCCCAAACCATCAGATACCGGCACAGAAAAGGCAGCCGCCTGGTTCATGAACACCGTTGGCTGGGCCCCATACATCATGTCGTATGCCAACTGCACACCTTCAAACCAAACAGGGTGCAATGGAATGGGTTCACCGGTCAAACCGCTGGATGTGCCATTCACAATAATATCGGCGGGCATGGGTGCGTGGTCAAACCCGCCCGCCTCAATGTGTACCGATGCGAAGCGCTCTTTTAAACGCTGCGCCAGCACACAGGCTTTTTCCGGCGTTCTGTTGAGCAACACCAAGCTGCTTAAACCGGCCTCCAGCAATGGCTCCAACACGCCGGCAACCGCACCGCCCGCCCCCAGCATCAACAGCCTGCGGTTCACCAAGGAACCGGTCAGCCGGCTCAGGTCAGCCAGAAGACCGGCACCGTCGGTGTTGTCGCCTGCCAAGCCGCCACCGGGCAGAAAGCGCAAGGTATTCACCGCGCCGGCACTTCGGGCCCGGTCGGTTAGGCTGTCACACAAATCAAAAGCCTCAAATTTGAAGGGCACCGTGACATTGGCACCCTTCATGCCGGCAGCCCGCATGGCGGCCAGCGTGGTTTTAAAACCAGTCAGCGGCACCAGCAAGCGGCCGTATTCAATGGACTGCCCAGTGAGTTCCGCAAACCGCGCATGTAACCAGGGCGATTTGCTGTGTTGTATCGGGTTGCCAAGAACGGCGTAACGGTCTGTCATGGTTTGAGGGGTGGAATAAGCAAAGCGGTTGGCATGGGTATCACCGTTGTCGGGTCTCAAGCGCGTCGTTGGTGAACATCCAGGTGCGGGTAATCACCAAAACATCGGCATTTTTCAGCATTTCCGGCGTGAACGCTCCGTAAGGGCCGGCCATCTCAACGATGCGCAGCGCCGCTCTGTCCAGCACTGGCAAACCAGAAGATTTGTCCAACTCTACACTTTGCACAGAACCGTCTTTTTTAATGTAGACCGTCAGCCTGAGTTGGCCGTAGTACTTGCCCTTGGCTTCAGCCGGGTAATTCAGGTTGCCATAGCGCTCCACTTTTTGCCGCCAGCTTTCTTCATACATGGCAAACACATAGGGTGAGGTACTGGGAGCAAAAAAGTGCAGGCGGGGCCGCTTGTTGTAATCTTCAATTTGTTTTGCGATCTGTGCTTCCAACCGGGCTATTTCGCGGGCAGAGACTTTAAGATCGTCTGTGGACAATGCAGGCGCAGGTGCGGGTTTGCTTTGCGGTTGCGGTGTTTCCGCAACCTTGGGGCTGTCATTTTGCTCTGGTGCTGTACGCTCTTTAACTGCAGCCTCACGGGGCTTGAGTGCTTCAGCCTTCAGCGCTTTTTGCTGGCTTTCCAGCTGCTTTATTTTTTCCTCTACCTGACTGGGCGGTGGTGTTGCAGGTACCACCTGCGCCATGGGAAACGGCGATTTTGCACGCCCTTCCTTTTGCTCGCCCCCCCCGTCAAGCGCCACCTGCGCCAGCGCATCGGCCTGCTTTGGCGCAGTCTCAGACTCGCTGTTTACCAGAATCACTTCCAGTGTTGAAACCTCAGGACGTGAAGCTTTCGGCGCACTGAAAAAGTACACCGCCAAGATCAGATGCACAAACAAGGAAATGAAAACTGCGTTTTTCAGGCTGCGGCGATGCCGTTGCTGCCAAAAAACACCAATATCACCCCACGCTTGCAGTTGTCCCGTCGCCTGCATTACCGTCCTTGATCTCTAAAACTACGTCAGTGGATACTTCCGCTGGTGTTTCTTGGGTTGGTACTCCATTTGCAACTTCATCTGCAACCTCTTCGGCTTCCAACTCCATCGCCACTTCTACCTGCTCACAAACCTCAATGAGCTTGCAGTGAATATCAACACCGACAAAGTCCAGTTCCATAACTTGCAGTTTCAACACCGTGCCGCGTGGCTGCCCGGAGAAACCTGGCAGGCGCACAATCAGGGGAATGTCCTGAAACCTGACGATGTCGTCACGGATCACCACAGCCATGGCTTGGCTGATGTCGCGTTGTTCCAACCAGCGCAAACACCAATAACGCTCCATGTTGGACTGAAAATCAGCATAGGCCTTGTAGGTGGTGTCAAATGCAGACACCGCGGCAAACAAGTCTGCGTCATTGGCCGCAAACACGGGTGGTGCATTTTTCAGCACGGAAATCAGTTGCCACTGATTCACTAAATCCACATAGCGGCGCAAAGGTGAGGTCGACCAAGCGTACTGCGGCACACCCAAACCCACATGCGGTGCTGCATGCGTGGCCATGCGCACCCGGGCGCCCGGGGGTTGGGTGCGGTAAATGCCAGGCACCTCTTTTTCATGCAACAAACCACCCCAGGTCTGGTTCACGAGAATCATGAATTCCGCGACCAGTAAATCAAGAGGTGCGTCCCTGCGCCGGGGCAAAATTTCCACCCGTCCATCCACCACATAAAAATTATAGTCGATGCGGTGGTTGTTTTCCGTTTTGCCACGGTAGATGTCGCGTTGCTCGCTCAATACGCCCCGCACTTTCCAAAGCAAGGCCAACTCTCTGGCACACAGGAAGTCTGCTGCCGGGTGCGGATCGTTTAAATCAATGGCATCAAGCGCCTGCGGTGTGACTTTTTCATCCAGCAAGTTGTGACGGAAATTGTGCGCAATGGTGATGCGCTCAATCTTGCTTTCCATCTCGCCGGTCAGCGTACCGTCTTCAATGCGGGCCTCGACATACAAAGACAAAGCGGCCACTTCGCGCCCTTGTGCCAAGGTCGACAATTCCACCAAGGCGTCGGGGAGCATGGTAATTTTATCGCCAGGCATGTAGACGGTGGAAAGCCGGTCACGGGCGATTTGGTCCAGCGCATCGCCCCGCTCGCACAGCAAGGCAGGGGCCGCAATGTGAATACCGATTCTGGCCATGCCCCCTTCGAGGAAGGTCACGGAAAATGCATCGTCAATTTCAGTGGTTGTGATGTCGTCAATTGAAAACGCCTGAACATCTGCCAGTGGCAAGGTGTGCGGAGCGGCCACCGCCACTTCGGGAAAGCCGGTGCCCCGTGGAAATTGCAACACCTCAAAAACGCGGCGGTGCATTTCATGTTCACTGGCAAATACGCCGGTTTTCATCAATACATGTTCCGCCCTTGCGCTTGCACGCTCACAGGCCAAGGCCAAGGCCTTGTACTCAGCCGAGTTTTTATCGGGTTTGGCCAACAAGTGCGCCGCCACCCTGGCAATTTCAGTGGGCATCTGCCCTGCCACCAAGGCATCGGCCCAAGCGGACTGCTGCTCGGCAGCAATGCGTTTTTTCTCGGCAGCGGCCAGCGCAGCCTTTAATATCTCAGGCGGAGCCGGCTTGTATTTTCCACGGCCTTTGCGGTGAAAATACAAAGGTGCAGCGTGCAGCGCGAACAACAATGCCGCAGACTGAACCGCATCGGGTTTGGCACCGAAGTATTCCTCGCCAAAACTCAAAAAATCGAACTCTTGCTGAGGTGCGCATTCCCATAAAAACGCAGCGTCGAACTCAGCCTGCAAAGCTTGCGCTTTTGGCAGCAACTGACCGAATTCCGGATCGCGAAACTGCAACAAGACATGCGTTGCCTTGATTTTGCTGCGCTTGCCATGAGGTGCCTCTACCTGCAGCGTTCCTGCCGCTTCCTGCATGACGTTGCCGACGCGAAAATCACCATCTTCTTCATAAAGAACAAACATGTCTTGAAATACCTTGTGTAGCACTGCCTTGGGCTTGTCCCCACTGCACGGCTAAAAAACTGACTACGATTCAACCGAAAAAAATACCTCGGTCACCAACAAAGGCGTGCGCTTCAAATGCCTTTGATAGAGCGCACGCCGCGCATACATTTTGCCCTTCGGGACCGATTTCAAACCTGCGGCAGCCAAGGCTGTGCGTGTTTGCCGACGCAACCGGTGCTGCTCGGGCAGGCAGGCAAACATCAGCGGGCTGCGCACCACCCGCTTGTCCTTGAACAGTACACTGCCCAAGGAACGAGAACCCAATACTCGCCAAAACGGCCAGTCCGATTGCGCCCCGAGCAGTTTGACCACCGAATGCGCCACCACTCTGGGGTGGCCATCGGCCATCAGCGTGACATTTCGCACACGCGCTTTTCTGGCACCGGGCAGACCCAGAACGACAGACTCATCGGCGTGGGCCATGCCTGCCCCTTGTTCGTTTACGCAAACTTTGCAAGCACCAAAAAAACGTTGCAGCCGCAAGGTCAGCGACCCTTTGCTGGACAGCCATGCGCTGACCTGCGCAGGCCACGCAGGAGAACAGCGGGCACGCCAGCGCGCGTTTTTCAAGGCCGCCCCCGGCCCAAACATTCCATGACCCAAGGCAGGTGCAAATCAAAATCTGAAATGGCGTGGTCTCCGCCTTCCAGAATGCGGGCAGACGCGCCTTGGTAGCGCGCAATCATGGCGCGGGCATCCAGCACTTCATCGCCTAGGCAGGCCAAAAGGAAATACCGCTCCATGTGCGTAAGCACTTCCACATTCATGGCATGAAGGTCAGACAAATATTCAGGCACGAATTCAATTTCGGCATCAGAAAAATAGACTTTTTTTCGTCCGATCTGATCTTGTAAATCTGTCCAGGGCGTCACCGCCGGGTTCAGCAAAACCGCCCTGCCCCCAAAACGCTCTGCAAGCACACTGGCATAAAAGCCGCCCAAAGAAGACCCGATAAAATCAAAATTACACGCTGGGTTGAACCGTCTTTTTTCTTCCAGCCACTGACTGACATGCGCCATGGCTGCCTTGGGCGACGCCGGCAAGTCAGGCTGCCACAGGCAGTCCGAGGCACCGCAGGCCTGCATCCAGGCGCGGGTTTTGACTGCCTTCACCGAACCCGATGAAGAGCGAAAACCATGCAAATACACCAGATAGTCGGCGGACTGCGCGTGTGGGGTTGTCATGCCAGCGTCTTCATTCAGGCTTCAAACCGCGCTTGCAGCCCGCTTAAAATTTTGGGATGAATGCCACCGAAGCCGCCATTGCTCATGACCAGAACCGCGTCACCAGGCTGGGCCCATTGCACCACGGACTTCACCAGCAAAGACAAATCATCAGAGCAGACACACGGTTGGGTCAGTGTTTTTAAGGTGTCTGCCGCATCCCAACCCAAACCCTGCGTGTAGCAGAACACAGCGTCGGCTTGCACCAAGGAGGCCGGCAAAGCCGCCCGCATGACCCCTAGCTTCATGGTATTGGAGCGGGGTTCAAACACCGCCAGAATTCTTCCCTGCGCGCCCATGCTGCGGCGCAAACCCGCCACAGTGGTGGTGATGGCAGTGGGATGGTGTGCAAAATCGTCGTAAACCGCGATGTCAGCAACGCGGCCGCGCAACTCCATGCGTCTGGCCACACCTTTGAATTCACTCAGCGCCTCACAGGCCTGTTCGGGGGTGACGCCGGCGCTCATGGCGGCGGCAATGCAAGCCAGCGCATTGCTGCGGTTGTGTTCACCCGTCAGGGTCCAGTTCACTTGCCCGACCACTTCCCCATTGAGCAATACATCAAAGCGGTTGCTGTCAATGTCAGCGGCGTAAAAGCCCGCTTCCGTGTTGAACGGCAAAACGCCGCTCCAGCAGCCTTTTTCCAGAACCTGCGCCAGTGCGGTTTCAGCCGCATTCACCACCACGCAACCCGATGCGGGAATGGTGCGAACCAAGTGATGAAACTGGGTTTGAATGGCGGCCAGATCAGGAAAAATATCCGCGTGGTCAAATTCCAGGTTGTTCAAAATCGCAGTGCGTGGCCTGTAATGAACGAATTTTGAGCGTTTGTCGAAAAAGGCGGTGTCATACTCGTCGGCCTCAATGACAAACGGTTCGCCCTCACCCAAACGGGCAGAGCAGCCAAAATCCGCCGGAACGCCACCCACCAGAAAACCCGGTTTCAGACCGGCAGATTCCAACACCCATGCCAGCATGGACGTGGTGGTGGTTTTGCCGTGGGTACCCGCCACCGCCAGGGTGTGACGTCCTGCTAAGATGTGGTCACCCACCCATTGCGGGCCGGAAACATAGGGCAACCCCATGTCCAGTATTTTTTCCATGAGCGGGTTGCCGCGGCTCACCACATTGCCAATCACGAACAAATCGGGCTTCATGGCCACTTGGTCGGCTGAGAAACCCTCGATCAGTTCAATACCCGCCTGCTCCAGTTGGGTACTCATGGGAGGATAGACATTGGCATCGCAACCCGTGACACGGTGACCCAACTGTCTGGCCAATTGAGCAACGCCACCCATAAAGGTGCCGCAAATGCCTAAAATATGAATGTGCATTGCATAAAGGCCGAAACGGCCTGAAAGATCTTCAATCCGCTATTGTACCGACACCGCCAACCGCTTAGAGAATATGAATCCATTGTTGCCACCATCTGACCCGCTTCGCCAGGAATTGGCCGGCGCAGCTGCACGCCTGATTGCTGAAAATGGCTATGACTACGGCACAGCAAAACAAAAAGCCGCGCAAGAATTGCTGGGAAAACAAAGGGTTGATAAAAACAGCCTGCCCAGCAACGAAGAAATCGAAGAAGAACTGCGTATTTATCAAGCGCTGTTTCAATCGGACACCCAACCGCAGCGCCTGAAGGCCCTGCGCCTGACCTGCCTGGACCTGATGAAGGAACTGCAAGCCTACGAACCCATTGTTTATGGTGGTATTGTGAACGGCACTGCCGGCGAGCACAGCGACATCCATCTGCTGGCATTTGCAGACGACCCCAAGGAAGTGGATTATTGGTTACTGAACCAGAACATACCGTTCGAACCAGCAGAGGTTGGGAAAATCAATGGCAAAGCCCCCGACGCCATTCAATTCAAGTACAAGGGCGAATGGGTAAGCTTGGCAACACTGGGTGTGGTTGCAAGACGAGGCTTGCTGAAACCCGCTGTCGAGGGTCGGCTGTTTCGCACAGACACAGAGGGCCTTGCACGACTGCTGAAGGAAGACAATGAAACTGTTGAATAAACTTTTGCTGGTAGTCATAGGGGGTATCGCCCTGAGCAGTGGTATTTATATGGCTAACCAAAATAAAAATGACCCTGTTCTGACCACTCAGGCCAAGGGGCCGATGGCCGGGTTCAGCTTCAAAGACATCAAGGGCGGCGATTTCCCGTTAAGCCAATTGGCAGGAAAAACTGTGGTTTTGAATTTTTGGGCTTCCTGGTGCCCTCCTTGCGTTGAAGAAATGCCGGAACTGGACGCCATTTATCCGGATTTGCAAAAAATAAACATTGAAATGATCGGTATTGGCATCGATTCACCCTCTAACATTCGTGAATTTCTTCAAAATCGCAACTTTTCCTATCCATTGCTTGTTGCGGGTGCCGGCGGCTCGGATTTGGCCACGGCGCTAGGTAATTCAGGCGGCGCACTGCCATTTACCGTTATTTTAGATGGCAAAGGTGCTGTTCTCTATAAAAAACTGGGGCGGATAACAGGCGAAGAAATCCTGAAAGCGGCCGCGGATTCACAGCAAAAAATCAAAACCCAGTAAGTCTGACGGACAAGCCTGTGTGGTGGAAAACCGAAAATCGAACGATCGTTCAATGGACACAAGCAACATAATTGCCGAAAATAGCAGTAATTACAGTGGATAAAGACGAAGATGAGCGAAGCTCTACCAAAAGTATGGGTAATCAACGGCCCCAACCTGAACTTGCTGGGTCGGCGCGAACCTCATATTTATGGCCATCAGACGCTTGCAGACATCGAAAAAACGCTGGAGGACCAAGGCACAGCCTTGGGACTGCAAGTGGAATGTTTTCAAAGCAACCACGAAGGCGGCTTGATCGATATTCTGCATTCCGCGCCAGGCAAGGCGGTGCGTTTCATTGTTATTAATGCCGGGGCCTACACCCACACCAGCATTGCGCTGGCAGACGCCCTGGCAGGTATTGCCCTTCCTTACATAGAGGTGCATTTGTCGAATGTTCACGCCCGCGAGCCTTTTAGACACCACTCCTACCTGAGTGCAAAGGCACAGGCGGTTTTGTGTGGCTTCGGCAGCGCCGGATATGGCTATGCACTCGACTTTGTACGCAAATCCATCTGATTTGCATCGAATTTGAATACAACAATCAACAAAAGAGAAAAAAACATGGACCTCAGAAAACTCAAGACCCTCATCGATCTGGTCTCGGAATCCGGCATCGCAGAGCTGGAAATTACGGAAGGTGAAGGCAAAGTCCGCATTGTCAATGCACATCCGCATCCAGCGCAAACTGTGCAATACGGCCACGCCCAATACGCACCAGCGCCTATGCAGCAACAACCTCAGGGCGGCTTTGTCGCCCAGCCCGGCGCACCCATGGAAGCCGCAGAGGCGCCCAAGCCAGGCAGCGAACTGCACAAAGTGAAGTCTCCCATGGTGGGTACGTTTTACCGCGCCCCCAGCCCGGGCGCCAGCAACTTCGTAGAAGTGGGCAGCACCGTCAAGGAAGGCGACACACTCTGCATTATTGAAGCCATGAAATTGCTCAATGAAATCGAAGCAGACCGTTCGGGCGTCATCAGAGAAATTCTGCTGGATAACGGCCAGCCCGTAGAATACGGGCAACCCCTCTTTGCGATCGAGTAAACGCCATGATCGGGAAAATCCTTATCGCCAACAGAGGCGAGATCGCTTTGCGCATATTGCGCGCCTGCAAGGCCATGGGCATCAAAACCGTTGCCGTTCACTCGGATGCAGACACCGAGGCGAAGTATGTCCGGTTGGCTGACGAATCCGTTTGTATCGGACCGGCACCCAGCGCACAAAGTTACCTGAACATACCCGCCATCATCAGTGCGGCTGAAGTCACTGACGCCGAAGCCATCCACCCGGGCTACGGTTTTTTGTCAGAAAATGCGGATTTCGCAGAGCGTGTGGAACGCAGCGGTTTTATTTTCATTGGCCCGCGCGCTGAATCCATCCGCATGATGGGCGACAAAGGCAGCGCCAAGCAGTCAATGATTGCAGCCGGCGTGCCGTGCGTGCCCGGCTCTGAAGGTGAACTGCCAGACGACCCAAAGGAAATTATCCGCATCGCCAGAGCGGTCGGCTATCCGGTGATCATCAAGGCCACCGGTGGCGGTGGCGGGCGCGGCATGCGCGTTGTACACACCGAAGCCGCCCTGTTGAATGCTGTCAGCATGACAAAAACCGAAGCGAAAACCGCGTTCGGCAATCCAGCCGTCTACCTTGAAAAGTTTCTGGAAAACCCCAGACACATTGAAATTCAAGTGTTGGCCGATGAACACAGGAACGCGGTTTGGCTGGGTGAGCGAGACTGTTCCATGCAACGGCGACATCAAAAAATTATCGAGGAGGCGCCGGCACCGGGCATTGCACGCCGCTTCATTGAGCGCATTGGTGACCGCTGCGCAGACGCCTGCCGTAAAATTGGTTACCGCGGTGCAGGCACCTTTGAATTCCTTTATGAAAACGGCGAGTTCTATTTCATTGAAATGAACACGCGGGTACAGGTGGAGCATCCGGTCACGGAAATCATTACTGGTATCGACATTGTTCAGGAACAGATCCGCGTAGCCTCGGGCGAGCGCCTGCGGTTCCGGCAACGCGACATTGAATTCAAGGGTCACGCCATTGAATGCCGGATCAACGCCGAAGACCCGTTCAAGTTCACACCGTCCCCTGGCAGAATCAACAGTTGGCACCCACCCGGCGGGCCGGGTGTGCGCGTCGATTCCCATGTTTACTCAGGTTACACCGTGCCTTCGCATTACGACTCCATGATTGGTAAACTGATCACGTATGGAGCAGATCGCCAGCAAGCCATGGCCCGCATGCGCGTGGCCTTGTCTGAACTGGTGATTGAAGGCATCAAAACCAATGCCCCCCTGCACCAAGAACTGATGGACGACCTGCGGTTTATCGAAGGTGGCACCAGCATTCATTATCTGGAGCAGCGGCTGGCCGCAAAACAAGGCGACAAGAAGTGACGCAAAACACGGGAAACAGCACAAGGCACTGGGCGCAAGCCACCCTGCTGCTGCCTGAAAAATACGCAGAAGCAGTTTCTGACGCACTCATGGAGGCCGGCGCACTGTCGGTTTCCATTGAAGATGCTAAGGCCGACTGTGAAGACGAGCAGCCCTTGTTTGGCGAACCCGGCATGGAACCCACCACCACGGCTTGGCAACAGAACAAAGTGCTGGCGCTGTTTGCAAATCAAGCCGACGGTGAAGCTCTGTTGAGCGAACTTGCTGAAGAATGGCTGCAAAATGCCGCCATTTCCTGGGAGGACGTGGCTGAACAAGACTGGGTCCGCCTGACGCAATCCCAGTTCGACCCCATTGAAATCACCCCGAAACTTTGGATAGTTCCCTCCTGGCACGCACCCTCTGCGGGTGCAGATGTGGTGAATATCCGGCTTGATCCCGGTCTTGCATTTGGTACCGGATCGCACCCCACCACAAAACTGTGTTTACGGTGGTTGTCGCAAGGTCTGGCCAAGGGCAAAGCCGTGCTCGATTACGGCTGTGGCTCCGGCATTCTTGCCATTGCCGCCATGAAACTGGGGGCCGCCAGCGCCATTGGCGTAGACATCGACCCGCAAGCTGTGGAATCAGCCGCAGCCAACGCCTCAGAAAACGAAGTGTCAGTGACCACCGGAATGCCGGACCACCCGAATGCCAAAGGCAGCTTCCCCGTGGTGGTTGCCAACATTCTCTCCAACCCCTTGAAGGTGCTTGCACCCACCCTGTGCGCCCACGTTGCCCCCGGCGGCTGGTTGGTGTTGTCGGGCGTGCTTGAGCGGCAGGCAGAGGAAGTGGCGGCCGCCTACACGCCCTGGATCACAATGAGCGTCTGGCAAACAGACGAAGGCTGGGTGTGCCTGACGGGTCAAAAAACAAACCCATGAGCCTCGCAACCCGCTGCCCTGACTGTAAAACGCTGTGCCCCACCACTGCCCTGCAATTGCGGGAACAAGGTGGCCACCTGACCTGCGGTCACTGCGGGAGCATGTTCAGTGGCGTAGACCACCTCACCCCTGCAGATGAAGACAGTTGGAGCGCAGACGCCGGGCAAGCGGAAACCACGTCCGATGACCATGCGGTCTCCGACTCAAAGGCAGCGGTCTATCAACGCTGGCTGGCAAAAATCAATCGCAAACTCACATTGCCAACCTGGCTGATGAAGCGGCTTGAGGGCGAATACAAGTGGCCGCGCTTTGCCAAGCGCTGGGTGCTGCTGCTGTCTGCTTTGCTGCTGTGGCAATGTATTTGGTGGCAACGGGTGAATCTCACCCATTTGCTGCCTGTGCTGGACACTCCGTTAAACGCGCTGAGTGAAACGCTGGGCACACAAGTCGCCGGGCTGGCATCCAGCCGCCTTAAAATTCTTGGCTCAAGCCTGAAGTCGCAGGACAACCAAAAATTGACACTGGAAGTGCGCATCAGCAACAGCGCCAGAAGCGCCAGCCGCTGGCCGCAAATCGAACTGCAATTGCTCAACAGCAAGAAAGGCGTGGTCAGCGCACGTGTACTGAGCATTGATGAATATGCCGTGGTCACCGAAACCCCACTGGAAGGTAGAATCAGGGCTGGCGAGGCTTTTGATTTGATTGCTTACCTGGACACCACCGAATTGAACAAAGAAAAGCTGGAGTTACCGATCACCGGTTTCAAAGTCAGCCTGATTGATAAAGCTCACTGAGCTTGAAGCACACCAAGACAGCGCAAAAAACGCCCTGCCCCAACCCACACAACACCACCCTGGATAGTCCGACATGTCTGATAAAAACATACTGATTTGTGGCTCGATCGCCTACGATTCCATCATGCTGTTCGAAGGCCGTTTTAAAGAACAGATACTGCCCGATCAGCTGCACATTCTGAATGTCGCTTTTTTTGTGCCTACGCTGCGCAAACAATGGGGTGGCTGTGCGGGCAACATCGCCTACGGACTGAAACTGCTCGGCGGTAACCCCGTTCCCATGGCTACCATCGGGCAAGACGGCGCAGACTATGTAAAACGCTTTGCTGACATGGGTATTCAAACCCGCTGCATCACCACGCTGGACGACAGCTACACGGCCCAGGCCTACATCACCACCGACCTTGACGACAACCAGATCACCGCGTTTCACCCGGGCGCCATGATGCAGTCGCATCACAATAAAATTGCCCACGCTGAAAACATCAGCTTGGGCATTGTTGCACCGGATGGCCGCGATGGCATGCTGGAACATGCCCGCGATCTGGCCGCCGCCAACATCCCCTTTGTATTCGACCCGGGCCAGGGGTTGCCCATGTTTTCCGGTACGGAATTGCTGAAGTTTGTAGATCAGTCCACTTACACAGCAGTCAATGACTATGAAGCAAAAATGCTGACCGACCGCACGGAACTATCACTGGAACAGCTTGCCCAACGTGTAGAAGCGCTGATTGTGACGCGAGGCGCAGAAGGTGCATGGATTTTCCATCAAGGTCAACGCATTGAAGTTGCGTGCGTTAAACCGAAGTCGATCACAGACCCCACAGGTTGCGGCGACGCCTTCAGGGCCGGCTTGCTGTACGGTTTGGGTGCTGGCATGGATTGGCCCACCATAGGCAAACTGGCTTCAACCATGGGAGGCCTGAAAATCGCTCACCGGGGCGGCCAGGAGTACGCACCGAGTCGCAACGAGATTGCAGCAACATTCAAAGAAAATTTTGGCTACACCCCATGGTGAGCCACCTCGGATTGGAGAAAAAATGAGCATCAAACGTGTTTTACTTTGCACTGCCTTGGCAGGAATCGGCTTCCTCGGTGCCTGCGCAAGCCCGAACACTTCTGGCGTGGTTTACAACGCCAGCGAAGCCAAGCGGGAACAAATTGTTCGCATGGGTGTGGTTGAAAGCATCCGTGAAGTTTCAATACAACGTGAAGCATCACCCGTTGGTGCGCTTGCAGGCGGCGTGGTGGGCGGCATTGCCGGTTCAAGTGTTGGCAAGGGCAAAGGGTCTGACATTGCTGCGGTGCTGGGCGCAGTCGCAGGCGGCTTGGCTGGCAGCGCGCTCGAAGGCTCCGCGGGCCTGAAGAAAGGTTATGAAATTACCGTACGTCTGGAAAGCGGAGAGTTGCGGGCCTTTGTACAAGAAGCCGACGAAGTCTTCAAACCCGGTGAGCGTGTACGTTTGGTCAGCACAGGCGGTGTGGTGCGCGTAACGCACTAAAAAGCCACCGAGCACACGGAAACAACAATGAGCGCTTGCGGCCTTCGCTGCACAGCGCTCTTGCTGCGATTAAAGCAGAAAACTGAAACTTAACTGCTGCACGACAATCATTAAAACTTGCAGCAGCAAAAACAACACCATGGGTGATAAATCCACATTGCCCAAGGTAGGCAAAACGCGGCGCAGCGGATCCAGAAACGGGCGACTCAGGTCATCCAGCACCGACGCGATGGGCGAATGCGGATTCACCCAACTCAATATCACCTGCAACATCACAATGCCCATCAGTAAATAAACCGCCGACTTGAGCAGCCACACCAGTGCCGCTGGTATTCCGAATGAAATAACCACTCTGGCCAGACTCATGCTGGAACTAAGCTCTCCCATGGTAGCCCAGCGCACCAGCAACAAGAGCATATTCAATGCAGCCGCCACCAACAGCGCCGCCAGCAGCGAGGCCCAGTCCAATCCGCCGAAACCAGGCACAATCCTGCGCAAAGGGCGAACCGCCCAGTCTGTGACAGAAAACACAAAGGGCGCCAAGGGGTTGCGGGGATGCAAGCGCACCCACTGCATCAACGCTCGCAGCAACAGCGCAAACACCACAACACCTGCAGCAGACTCAATGAGCAAACGGAAAATTTCAAACAACATGGCAATGACTCAACTGGAAACCGTAACATTGTTGCACAGCTTATAACTCGGAAAAATCAAAACCCCGCTACGACCTTGAAAAACAGATGGCGACGGGGTTTAGGGGGCTTAAATTTTTTGACTCAATCTGTGTACGGCATGAAACTTGAACCGGCCTCAGGTGAGTTTCAAAAAATTATGGGCGAGTACCCATGGGGAAAGGCCAGGTCGGTGTTTCAGTCATGCCCAGTTTTTTGACTTTGGCTGGTTTTTCAACCTTGGCTTCCTTTTCAACTTTTTTCGCCGCTTTCGCAGGCTTGGCTTCAATAACTTTCGCTGCCTTCGGAGTTGCCTTGACGACCTTCACAGTTTTGGCGACCACAACTTTCTCCGCTTTTGGAGCAGCTTTTGGCAAGGCCTTTGAAGTTGCCTTCACTGCCGCTTTCGCAGGCTTGGCTGCAACAACTTTCGCTGCCTTCGGAGCTGCCTTGGCGGCCTTCACAGGTTTGGCGGCAACGACTTTTTCTGCTTTAGCAGCAGCTTTCGGTGCTGTTTTTGGTGAGGCTTTTGGAGCGGCCTTCACTGCGGCTTTCACAGGTTTGACTGCAACCACTTTCGCTGGCTTCGGAGCTGCCTTGGCTGCCTTCACAGGTTTAGCGGCAACAACTCTTTCTGCTTTAGCAGTTGCTTTCGGTGCTGTTTTTGGTGTGGCCTTTGGAGCAGCTTTTGGAGCGGCCTTAACTGCAGCTTTCACAGGCTTGGCTGCAACTACTTTTGCTGCTGCCTTGGGTGCTGCCTTCTCGGGTTTTGATACTTTTGCAACCGAGACCTTCTTGACTTCTTTTTGCTTGACCATTCAGGTCTCCTTTTGTGTTGCCAACTGGTTTCAGGAGATCAAACCCCTGCACCCTTCATTAAGTTTCCGCATTCTAACGCCATGCAAAGCAAAGCTCAACGCACAAGCGTTACCCCCCCTGAAAGAGTGTAGCTTAAGCACAATGGGTGGGCAATTTGCGAGCCTTCAGGCGCGCTGAGAAACAGAAAGAACAAGAGCCTTGGGAAATACTCTGAACATCGGACAGATCAAAAGGAAAGTGGAATGAACATTAGAATCAGGTTGCTCATCACAAGTCTCATACTCACCTTGGGTGTTGTAAACACAAGTCAGGCTCAATCAACAACAGCCCCCTCAAAGTCAGAAGAAGAAAAAGAGCTTAAGCAGAACGCAACCAAAAAACCATCGCCTCACAGCCACGTTCAGGAGAAAACCGGGATTCCACAAACCGCGCCCAAAGAATTGTCTGCAGAGGAAAAAGCCAAAAACAAAAAACTGCACAGTCATCAGAGAGACGCAAAATAAAGCGTAACAGCAGAGAATGGGAGTCGGAATGGAAAAGATTTTTGTAGACGTTGCAGATCTTTTTGAATTACTGGGGCTGCCCTCTGATGAAAAAGGTATTGCGGCTTTTGTTACGAAACACGCTCCGCTGAGCAATGCCGTTCGAATTGAGGATGCGCCGTTTTGGTCGAAAGCACAGGCCACCCTGTTAAAAGACGGATTGTTGGAAGATGGATATCTGGCAAGCGCTGTGGATCAACTCAATGCATTAATGCGGCTGTGATTGCATAAAAAAATGCCCCGATGCTTGGATAAACATCAGGGCGTTTTTTCAGGAAATGATTATTCCCAGTTCAGTGCACCACCGGTTTGATACTCAGTTACCCGACGCTCAAAGAAATTCTGCTCTTTTTTCAGGTCAAGCATTTCACTCATCCATGGAAATGGATTTGTGGCATTCGGAAACAACGGCTCAAGACCAATTTGCACGGCACGGCGATTGGCAATGAAACGCAGGTATTCCTTGAACATCGGCGCATTCAGGCCCAACACGCCGCGGGGCATGGTGTCTTCTGCGTAGGCGTACTCAAGCTCAATGGCCTTCATGAACAGGCCTTTGATTTCCTCACGGAATTCAGGTGTCCACAAATGGGGGTTTTCCAATTTAATGGTGTTGATCAGATCAATACCGAAATTGCAGTGCATGGATTCGTCACGCAAAATGTACTGGTACTGTTCAGCCGCACCCACCATTTTGTTTTGACGTCCCAAAGCCAGAATTTGTACAAAGCCCACGTAGAAAAACAGACCTTCCATCAGGCAGGCGAACACAATCAGGGAACGCAGCAGGGTTTGGTCGGTTTCCAATGTGCCGGTCTTGAATTCAGGGTTGGTCAGCGTGTCGATGAAAGGCACCAGAAATTCGTCTTTGTCACGAATGGACTGCACTTCATGGTACGCGTTGAACACTTCGCCTTCGTCCAGACTCAGACTTTCAACAATGTACTGGTAGGCGTGTGTGTGAATGGCTTCTTCAAAGGCCTGACGCAGCAAGAACTGACGGCACTCCGGCGCTGTAATATGGCGGTAGGTACCCAGCACAATGTTGTTGGCGGCCAGTGAGTCTGCGGTTACGAAGAAACCCAGATTGCGCCTGACCAGACGGCGCTCATCTTCGGACAAACCATCGCGGCTCTTCCAGAGGGCAATGTCGCGGTCCATGTTGATTTCTTGTGGCATCCAGTGGTTTGCGCAACCGGACAAATACTTTTCCCATGCCCATTTGTATTTGAAAGGTACCAACTGGTTTACATCGGTGGTGCCATTGATCACGCGCTTGTCAGCGGCATTGACCCGACGGGCAACCGTGTCTTCTGAAGCGGGTGCTTGCACGGCCGCAGCCGACATTTGCGGCAAAAAGCCTGAACCCATGCCAACATCGGTGCGTGTTGCAGGCGCCTGGGCCAAACCGGACACGTAACCGAGACCCGTGTTGGGTACGGGCATTTGAGGGGCTGCAGGACTTGCAGGTTTACTGACGACTTCATCATCCCAGGACAGCATTTGTTTCTCCTTGTACTTCTTTTTCGACAGATCAGAATTTGTTTCGGTTCCCCGCCCACCACACCCACAGTGTGATTGGCGGTTTACCTGTATTGCAGTGTTACTGGCAGGCTTCGCATTCATCGAAACCGGCATCGCCCGGCTTCATCATGCACACCTTGCCAACGATTTCCTGCTCGGGCAGGTTTGCTGCCATACCGCTGGCACCCATGCCACCACCAAGACCACCATCGATTGGCACTGAATTTAGCTCACCGCCGCGCAGTGTTGATTTCTCTGCGTGGGTGGCGCCTATGGTGCGCAGGTAATACGTAGTTTTCAGGCCACGCAGCCAAGCCAGTTTGTAGGTGTCGTCCAGACGCTTGCCTGAAGCACCCGCCATGTAGATATTCAGTGATTGTGCCTGATCAATCCACTTTTGACGGCGCGCTGCCGCTTCTACCAGCCAGCTAGGGTCCACTTCAAATGCAGTGGCGTAGAGTTCACGCAATTCTTGGGGAACGCGATCAATGCGAGCCAAGGAACCGTCAAAGTACTTCAGGTCAGCGACCATTACCTCATCCCAGAGACCCAGACGCTTCAAATCGCGCACCAGGAACTCATTGACCACCGTGAACTCACCCGACAGGTTGGACTTCACATACAAGTTCTGGAAGGTCGGCTCAATGGATGCCGACACGCCGATAATATTTGAAATGGTGGCGGTTGGTGCAATGGCTACGCAATTGGAGTTACGCATACCGTGTTGCTTGATGCGGCTGCGCAATGCATCCCAATCCATGGTCATGGAAGTGTCCACTTCCACATAACCGCCACGCTCTTCTTCCAGCAATTTCAGGGAGTCCAGCGGCAAAATGCCACGGTCCCACAAAGAACCCTTGAAGCTGCTGTAGCGGCCACGTTCTTCGGCCAGCACAGTGGAAGCCCAGTAGGCGTAGTAGCAAACCGCTTCCATGGCCTTGTCGGCAAATTCAACCGCTTCTTTGGAAGCGTAGGGAATGCGCTGCAGGTGCAAGGCCTCCTGAAATGCCATGATACCCATGCCCACAGGACGGTGACGCAGGTTGGAATTACGTGCCTTGCTGACTGCGTAATAGTTGATGTCAATGACATTGTCCAACATGCGCATGGCCACCTTGACAGTGCGCTGCAGCTTTTCATGGTCCAACTCAAACCCGCCCTGCCCATCGCTCTTCATGTGAGCGGACAGGTTGATGGAACCCAGATTGCACACCGCGATTTCATTGTCGTTGGTGTTCAGTGTAATTTCCGTGCACAAATTGGACGAATGCACCACGCCCACGTGTTGCTGAGGGCTGCGGATGTTGCAAGGGTCTTTGAAAGTGATCCATGGGTGGCCGGTTTCAAACAACATCGACAACATTTTGCGCCAGAGTTGCAACGCAGGCAGTTTCTTGAACAGTTTGAGTTCGCCACGGGCGGCTTTTTCTTCGTAGCGCACGTAGGCGGCTTCGAAGTCCTTGCCGAATTTTTCATGCAGATCAGGCGTGTCGGAAGGCGAGAACAATGTCCAGTCAGCGGCTTCCATCACACGCTTCATGAACAGGTCTGGAATCCAGTTGGCGGTGTTCATGTCGTGGGTGCGGCGGCGATCGTCGCCCGTGTTCTTGCGCAACTCCAAAAACTCTTCAATGTCCAGATGCCAGGTTTCAAGGTAGGCGCAAACCGCGCCCTTGCGCTTGCCACCCTGGTTCACTGCAACCGCAGTGTCGTTCACCACTTTCAGGAAGGGAACTACACCCTGGCTTCTGCCGTTGGTGCCTTTAATGTGGCTACCGAGTGCGCGCACCGGTGTCCAGTCGTTGCCCAGACCACCGGCGAATTTCGACAGCAAGGCGTTCTCTTTGAGAGCCTCGTAAATACCGTCGAGGTCGTCGGCCACTGTGGTGAGGTAGCAGGAAGACAACTGTGAACGCTGTGTGCCGGAATTGAACAGCGTGGGGGTTGAACTCATGAAATCGAAGCTGGACATGATTTCGTAAAATTCAATGGCTTTGGTTTCACGGTCAATTTCATTGAGCGTCAGACCCATGGCCACCCGCATGAAGAATGCCTGCGGCATTTCGATGCGCTGGTCTTCAACATGCAGGAAATAACGGTCATACAAAGTCTGCAGACCCAGATAATCGAATTTCAGGTCGCGGTCGGCCTTCAAGGCGGCGCCCAGACGCTTCAGGTCGAACTGACCCAGACGCGCATCCAGCAAACCTGCCTCAACACCCTTGCGGATAAAGCCAGGGAAATACTCTGCATAACCCTCAACCATTTCATTCTGGTAGACCTCGCGGCCCAGTATTTCCTTGCGGATGACATGCATCAGCAAACGGGCAGTGACGAAGGTGTAGGCTGGATCGACTTCGATCATGGCACGTGCGGACAAAATGGCGGACTTGAACACCTCTTCGACCTTCACGCCGTCATAGATGTTTTTCAGGGTTTCACCGAGTACGTGATCAACATTGACCAAACCCTCAAAACCCACTGCAGCCGATTCAATGACAATGCGAAGCGCAGCCACGTCGAGTGGGCGGGAAACGCCACCATCCACTACATTGATGACCACCACTGGGCCGGTCTCCTTGACCTTCTGGGCACGCTCTTGCGACCGCTTTTCACGGTAGAGCACATAGGCGCGGGCAACATCGTGCTCACCAGAGCGCATCAGGGCCAGTTCAACCTGGTCTTGAATATCCTCAATGTGCAGTGTGCCGCCGGAAGGTTGGCGACGGATCAAGGCGTTGACCACTGCACCGGTGAGGTCTTCAACCAGTTGGCGTACGCGTGCAGAACCTGCGCCCTGCCCACCCGTGATGGCTAAAAATGCCTTTGTAACAGCAATGCTGATTTTGCTCGGTTCGAAAGACACCACAGAGCCGTTGCGGCGGATGACTTTGAACTGTGTGAGCGCGGAATTAATGGACTGAACCACTCCGCCACTCGTTACACCTGCCGTTGAAACAGAGGAATTTTGGGCAAGAGCTTCTGAGCCTTGTAGCATCTAAGGGTCTCCGGATAAAGGACTTTTTTGAGGTTTACGGTATTTTTTATATTGGTGGCGGGCTGCTGCCGACCACTATATGTTGTGCTTAACCGTTGCTTGAGAACTAATTGTAGTGGTGTTGCAATGATTTTGCAACGTGACACCTTCTGTTATTTTTGAACGTCCCGGTCATTTTCTGCCGCAATTTTGGGCAATCGGGACCAATCAAAAAACGGGCCCGGGTCGCTCTTGCGCTCTGGTGCTATATCGCTGTGTCCAACCCAGTGGAGAACCGCCCACTGAGCGGAGATTGCATCACAAAGCGCAGCCAGACTGCGATACTGGGCAGGCTCGAAGGGCTCGAACCCTGAACCTTCAAGTTCAATGCCTATCGAAAAATCATTGCATTTTTCTCGTCCGCGCCATTTCGACACGCCCGCATGCCATGCCCGATGCAAACAAGACACCAACTGAACCACCTCACCCGTGCGGGTGATGAAAAAATGAGCGGACACCCGCAAACCACGCAGCACTTCAAATTCGGGGTGTTGGCCCGGATTCAGGCGATTACAGAACAAATCGAGCGGTGCATGGGTACCGAACTGGCGCTCAGGCAAACTGATGTAGTGCATCACCACCATGTCGATGGCAACAGCGGCAGGGCGTTCGTCAAAATTGGGAGAGACCACAGGACGGGCATGACGCCACCAACCAGCCTCCCACTGCGCCTCCGGGGGCGAGCCCCCAAGGCTTGAAGACTCAAACACCAAGCCGCTCACCGCTGGCTTGGGCGTGCTCTTTGCTGCAATAGAACCGCCCTTCCACCATCACACCTTCAGTCAGGGGGGCAAAAGCCCCACAATGCTTGCAAGTCAGTATGGTGGCTTCTTCATTGCGGCCCGGCAGCGGAGGGGTGTCCTTCTTTTTGCTCAATGGCTTGCCGGACCAGCTTTTATAAGCAACCCATGCGACAGCACCCAACACCAGAAAAAACAAAATACGAACCATACTTGACCTCAGATAACGGCAGCGCCGTTAAAGCGCCTTGTGCAATACGACTTCCAGCACAAAGCGAGAACCGACATACGCCAACAACAATGTAGCAACGCCCGCCATTGTCCAACGCAGCGCGGTTTTACCCCGCCAGCCACGCAAATGCCGACCCAGAAGCAGCGCCCCGAAAATAGCCCAGGAAACAACGGTGAACACCGTCTTGTGATTAAACTGCATGGCCTTGTTCATCCACTGTTCGGTGAACAACACGCCACTGAGAATGGTCAGCGTCAGCAGGAAAAAACCAACGGCAATCAACTTGAAGAGCAGGCGCTCCATGGCCAGCAACGGAGGCAACCGGTCAAGGAGGTTGGGCATGACATCGGTGGAATGGTCTTGCGCCCCGGCCGCCCCGCCCCCAAAAGCCCGCGCAGGCCGGTGCAAGCGCCTTTCCTGCAGGGACATAAGTACCGCGTGTGCCGCTGCAAGCGAAACCACACCAGAGGCCGCCAAGGCAATGCTGAGGTGTGCCTTGAAATACCAGTTGTCTACATAATTACCGGTCAAGGAACCTTCAAAAAACACGGGCAACAACAAACCCACCGCTGCAGCCGGATAGGCCACCACCTCAAGCACGGACCAATGCCCGGTCACACCCTCTAGCCACAACACTACGCAGGCAAGCCAGAAAGTGATGCTCAGGGCGGGCGCAAAACCGAAACGCATGCCTTCAACCGTAAACACCTGCTGATGCCACAACACACCGTGAGCCAACAAAACAATGAACAGCAGCACCGCCCTGCCCCACCGGGGGGAAGGCGACAACGCGTGTGATGCATTGCGCAGCGCAGAAAACGCAGCCCAAGCATCAATTGCGATCACCAAAGCGTACAATATCCAAGAATTCATACACACAGTTTAACCGATACGCGCCCAAGCGAAAGCCACCCACCCATGTTTGAAAACCTATCCGATCGTTTGACGCGGGTCGTCAAAACCATGAAAGGCGAAGCCCGCCTCACAGAATCCAACACCCAGGACATGTTGCGAGAAGTTCGCCTTGCATTGCTCGAAGCCGATGTGGCCTTGCCGGTGGTGCGGGAATTCGTCAATAGCGTCAAGGAACGCGCCATGGGAGAGGATGTCATCAACAGCCTGACCCCGGGGCAGGCCTTGGTGGGCATTGTGCACAAGGAACTGAGCAAGTTGATGGGCGATGCAGCCGTCGACCTCAATCTGGCGACCCAGCCGCCGGCGGTCATCCTGATGGCGGGTTTGCAGGGCTCCGGTAAAACAACCACCACCGGCAAGCTGGCAAAATACCTGAAGGAACAAAAAAAGAAGAAGGTTCTGACTGACGGGTCAGGCGGGGGCTGAATGGTTCCCTTCAACACCCGAGCAAAAACCGGAAGACATTGCGCGCGCCGCCATTGACCACGCTCGCCGTCACCTGTTTGACGTGCTGATTGTGGACACGGCCGGCCGCATGGGTATTGATGAAGCCATGATGCGTGAAATCACCGCGCTGCACGGATTGCTCAACCCCATCGAAACCTTGTTTGTGGTGGACGCCATGTTGGGTCAAGATGCGGTGAACACAGCAAAAGCCTTCAACGAGGCTTTGCCACTGACTGGCGTGGTATTAACCAAGCTGGACGGCGATTCGCGCGGTGGCGCAGCACTTTCGGTGCGCAACATCACGGGCAAACCCATCAAATTTTTGGGCGTTGGTGAAAAACTCACCGGCTTGGAAGTATTTCACCCTGAGCGGCTGGCGGGTCGAATCTTGGGCATGGGCGACATTGTTTCCCTGGTCGAAGAAGCGCAACGCGGCATGGACGAGCAGGCCGCGATGAAACTGGCGGGCAAACTCAAGAGCGGCAAAGATTTCGACCTTGAGGATTTCCGCGATCAAATATTGCAGATGAAACGCATGGGTGGCATTCAAAGCCTGATGGACAAACTGCCCGCTCAACTGTCGAAGGCCGCAGGTGAAGTGAACCCGGATCAGGTGGACAAGCAAGTTCGCCAGCTAGAGGGCATCATTTGTTCGATGACACCTACTGAACGTCGCAAGCCTGATCTAATCAAGGCTTCGCGCAAACGCAGAATCGCGACGGGTGCGGGGGTTCAGGTTCAGGAGGTCAATAAACTGCTGAACCAATATGAGCAGATGCGGGGCATGATGCGGCAGATGCAAAAAGGCGGGATGGCGAAAATGATGAAGCGCATGGGTGGCATGATGGGTAAAAAGGGCGGAATGTCACCGTTCTGAGGACGGTTGGGCATTTAGGTTAGGGCTTTGGGGTGTGGTGTGGTTTGGTTTGGTTTGGTTTGGGGGGAGCGTGAGGTTTATACCTGCCCAGGACGGATAACTCGCTGTTTCCTCACTCTGCTCTGGCAAGCTCGACGGAAAACCCAATGGGGTATTTCCGTCGCCGCACAAGGCGGCGTCGCTTGCTGCGAGGTCGTTCGGGCGAGTTTGCTGCGAGGTCGTTCGGGCGAGTTCCCTGAATGTCCCTAGGAGGTATAAACCTCACGCTCCAGAAAAACAAACCAGGCACTCGCTCCACCCGCACAACGGGAAAATCCAATAAAAAACCACCAACCGCATGGGTTCGACTACGCGCGAAAAATAGTGCGAATAAAAACGATGGCTCCGCGTAGCACGCGCTCGAGATGGTTTTAAAAATTAAACGGGACTTAAAAAGAAAAATTTAAACCGCTTACACGGATTCGGGTAGTTCGGGTAGTTCGGGTAGTTCGGGTAGTTCGGGTAGTTCGGGTAGTTCGGGTAGTTAAGAACCTTAAAGCAGTGGGATGCTTGTTTTTTTAGTTTTAGTACAAGTGGGTTTTAAGTGGCGCCTGGCTTCGATGCGCGTGGTTTGCCAGCGGCATTCAGGGAACTCGCCCGAACGACCTCGCAGCAAGCGACGCCGCCTTGTGCGGCGACGGAAATACCCCATTGGGTTTTCCGTCGAGCTTGCCAGAGCAGAGTGAGGAAACAGCTCGAAGCCCGGTGCAAACCCGGTGCAAACCAAAACACACAACCAACCCAGCAGAAACCCAATACCCGGTACTTAAAAAATAATAATCAGACCGACTCTACTGTCGCATCTTCCTTCTTGATCGGCTTGATCAGATCCTCGCGGCTGACACCCAACCAAATAACGATAGGACTGGCTACCAGCACGGAAGAATAAATACCGAAAAGAATACCGATGGTCAGCGCCAAGGCAAAGTAGTGCAAAGTGGGGCCACCGAAGATTAGCATTGAAGTGACCATCAACTGAGTAGACCCGTGCGTAATGATGGTTCTTGAAATTGTGCTGGTGATGGCGTGGTTCACTACCTGCGGAACCGTCAGGTTTCTTGCCTTTCTGAACACCTCACGAATTCGGTCGAACACCACCACCGATTCGTTTACAGAGTAGCCCAAGACCGCAAGCACCGCCGCAAGCACGGACAATGAAAATTCCCACTGAAAAAATGCGAAAAACCCCAAAATGATGATCACATCGTGCAAGTTGGCAATGATGGCCGCTACCGCAAATTTCCACTCAAAACGTACTGCCAAGTAAACCATGATGCCGAAAATAACCAAGCCCAGCGCAATGGCACCGTCATTGGCCAACTCCTTGCCCACCTGCGGACCAATGAACTCAACGCGGGTCACTTTCGGCGCATCGCCGCCGGCAGAAAGCACCTCGGAGCCCAACTTTGCAATGTCCAGCTTGCCGTCGGTGGAGATGGAAGGCAGCGATGCATCTTTTACCGCCAGTCGCAGCATAACGTCGCGGGAAGTACCGAAATTTTGTACTTGTGGCTCACCAACGCCTGCGCGCAACAATGCAGAGCGCAATTTTTCAAGCTCGGCCGCCTGCTGGTATTGCGCCTCAACCACCACACCACCGGTGAATTCGATGCTGAAATTCAACCCGCGTGAGACCAGAAAAAATACCGCCAGCAAAAAGGTGATGAAGGAAATTGCGTTGAAAATAAACGCACGTTTCATGAAGTCGACATCGCGACTGATTCTAAAAAATTCCATGTGTCTGTCTCCTCAGCGCTTAACCACGACCCGCAGTGCCTTTGGCGGCTCCGGGAATCCACACTTGTCCAATGGACAGTGAAGTCAGTTTCTTTTGACGACCATACCAAAGATTGACCGCTGCACGCGACACAACCACCGATGAGAAAATTGAAGTCATGATGCCCAGACAATGCACCACGGCAAAGCCGCGAACAGCACCGGAACCAAACACCAGCAATGCCAGACCCGCAATCAGGGTGGTGACGTTGGAGTCAAGGATGGTGGCCCAGGCGCGGTCGTAACCGGCAAAAATGGCGGCTTGTGGATTGACCCCGGCGCGCAACTCTTCGCGTATGCGTTCATTAATAAGCACGTTGGCGTCAATGGCCATACCCAAAGTCAGCGCAATGGCTGCAAAACCGGGCAAGGTCAGGGTGGCCTGCAACAAGGAGAGCATGGCCACAAGCAGCAGCAGGTTGGTGGCCAAGGCAAACACCGAGAAAATACCGAACAAGGTGTAGTAGGCAATCATGAAAATGGACAAGGCCGTGAAACCATAGAGGGTTGAATTGAAGCCCTTTGCAATATTTTCAGCGCCAAGGCTGGGGCCGATGGTGCGCTCTTCAATAATGTCCATGGGTGCAGCCAGCGAACCGGCGCGCAACAGCAAAGCGGTGTCCGCCGCTTCTGTGGTGGTCATACTACCGGAAATTTGAACACGTCCACCGCTGATTTCCCCGAGAATCTTCGGTGCGGTGACCACTTCACCCTTGCCTTTTTCGATCAACAAAATGGCCATGCGCTTGCCCACGCTTTCGCGGGTTACATCGCGAAAAATGCGGGCACCTTTAGCGTCCAGCGTGAGGTGAACGGCGGGCTGGTTTTGTGAATCGAAACCGGCTTGCGCGTCAGTCAGGTTTTCACCCGTCAGAATCACTTGCTTTTTCAGCAACAGGGGCGAACCGCCCCGCTCGGTGAATTTTTCAAGGCCGAAAGGCACGCCGCCAGACGCCAGCGCAGCAGCGGCTTCAGCACTCTCATCGACCATGCGGACTTCCAGCGTGGCGGTGCGCCCCAGAATGTCTTTGGCCTTGGCGGTGTCTTGAACGCCGGGCAACTGAACCACAATGCGGTCTGCGCCCTGCTGTTGAATGATGGGTTCTGCAACACCGAGTTCATTGATGCGGTTGTGCAGCGTAGTGATGTTTTGCTTCAGCGCATATTCCTGGGCACGCTTGAAGGCATCCGGCTTGAAGTTGGCCACCAGTTTGACGCCTTCGGCGTCTGGTACTTCCTGCAACAGGAGGTCGGGCAGCGCATTGGTAATTTCAGAGCGCGACTTGTTGAGGGTGTCGGCATCCTTGAAGCGCAGTTCCAGGGTGTCTTCCACCCGGTTCAGGCTGGCCATGCGCAAGGATTTGTCGCGCAGCAATTGCCTGATGTCGGCCGCCACACTGTCCAGGCGTTTTTGCCCGGCCTGCTTCATGTCCACTTGCAACAAAAAGTGGACGCCACCGCGCAAATCCAGCCCCAAATACATGGGTAAAGCGTGAATGGCGGTTAGCCAGGAAGGCGAGCGCGACAAAAGGTTGAGTGCCACCACGAAACGCTCATCGCCCAAATCAGGGTTCAAGCCCCTTTGCAGGGTGTCGCGGGCTTTGATCTGGTCGTCTGTGGTGGTGAACCGCAATTTGAAAGTGCCACCGCCTGCAGTCGCCTCAAAAAATACAGCGTCCGGCTTGACGCCGCCCTGGGTCAGCAAATCTTCCAGGCGCGGCTTTAGGCCGGGGTCTATTTTCAGCGTGGATTTAGCGCTGGAAACCTGAACAGCAGGGGCCTCGCCAAAAAAATTGGGCAGTGTATACAAAAAGGCCAGTATCAGCGCCAATGCAACAACGCCGTATTTCCAAAGTGGGTAGCGGTTCATGGTTTACAAACACTCAAATGGACTTCAGGGTGCCTTTTGGCAAAACAGCCGCAACGGCCGAGCGCTGAACACTGATTTCAACAGACTTTTCACCCACTGTTGCAACTTCCAGGGTGACGTAACTGTCTCCGGCTTTGGTAATGCGACCCAACAAACCGCCTGCGGCCAACACTTCATCGCCCTTTTGCAAACCTTCCAGCAAGGCCTTGTGCTCTTTTTGACGCTTCATCTGGGGGCGGATCATCAGGAAATACATGACACCGAACATAAGCACCAGCGGCAGAAAACTCATCAAACCTTCGGTGCCGCCAAGGGCTGCAGTCTGCGCGTACGCGGGGGAAATAAACACAATCTCTCCAAAACAAGAATGGGCAAAGCCCTGTCAATCACAATCGGGATGCCGGCGAGTATACACTGACGAGTCAAGTGAACTACTCGGGGCTAAAGCACCCGAGCTTCCAACTGCCGTTTTAGGCAGCCTTCTTTTTTGACAAGCCACTCGTTGCACCCAAGGCCTTAGCCTTGACCGTCTTACAGGAGTTTACCGATTTATCGACGCTTGCCCTTAGCTTAAGCACGTTTTTATGTGTGCCTGCTAACTCAGTCCCTGAGTTTAAAATTAAATTGATTGCTCTTTTCCGAATGACTAAAGCTGCATTGTGATCTGCGTTGTCCGCATGTCCACAGCTTTGGCATTTGAAGTCAGATTGGCTTATCCGATTGCTCGGGTGAATGTGGCCGCAATGAGCACATTCCTGATTTGTGTGGTGGGGCGCTACTTTGAACAATGGCTTGTCGGCCATTCTCATCTTATAGGTTAGCAATTGCTCGAACTGGTACAAGCCTACGCCAAGCAAGGCTTTGTTTAAACCCGATTTTGCACGAGTACCGTTTTTTAACCATTTGCCTGTAATTTCGCAGACCTTAGGCTTGGCTCTTTTGGTCATGTTCTTTAAGTTCAGGTCTTCCAAGACAATCACCTTGGAATTATTAGCCAATGCGCGTGTGGTTTGATGCCAAAAGTTGGTTCGAACTTCCTTGTCTTTTTCTCTGAGCTTGGCAATCCGCTGCAATGTGCGCTTACGCTGGTTTGATCCTTTAACCTGACGTGCAGCTTTTCTCTGATATCGCTTAACGAGTTTATCGCGCCAAGCAAATTTCCGTTTCGAGGCCGCGTCCAGAGCGTAAATCGCATTGTGCGTGTGCAGTGGCTTGGCCACCCCCCTATCGACTGGTGTAATCAACTCCGCCAGGGTTGGCGCATCAAGTGTTCTAAGGTAAGTCAAGTGCGCTGAGTTAGAGACTTCCTGATGCAACACGCCATCGTCATAGCTAAACGCCAAACTCCAGCCTGCGTTCGTTTTTCGTATCCATATTGATTTGGGCGATTGCGCAGGAATTCTGGATTTATTCCACTTGATGCTAAGCGTGCCCGCAGGGTTGGCTTTGGTGCCAAGTTCTAAATGACAGACATCGTTTATCCACTGAATACGGAATAATTCTGATGTAAGCCAAACGTAGTTGCCTTTGACTTTTGGTTTGCGGGAAGGCCTACCACCAACCCCTCTAAAGAAGGATTGGTAGGCCTGACACCAAATCGTTGCCGAGTTTCGCAGAATCTGAGAAGGGCATTCAGACAGGAATGGCGTGAGCTCAGTTTTAAACTGGCTGTACGTTTGGTCTGGTTTCGGCCAAGTGCCCACAGGCAGATACTTTCTGGCGTATGTACGAAGGTATTTGTCTTCGTCGCACTTGGCGTTGTAGATGACACGGGCGCAACCTATCCACTGGCTTAGTGTTTCTGCCAGAACTGCATCGGGGTGGAATTTGGTTTTAATACCGGTGATTGCCATACTGGTATTACAATCAGCTTTTTAGGTTTTAATCAGATTTTAGCCGCTTGACTCGGAGCTGAAGCACCTGAGATTGCGCGGCTATTTGTTCAATGGATGACAGGCAAGGAGCGTTAAATGGAAAACCCGACACCCGACCGTATTGAGGAGGCGACCCTGGGGGGCGGCTGTTTTTGGTGCATCGAGGCCGTCTTTAACCGCTTGAAGGGCGTGATTCTTGCAGAATCCGGTTACAGCGGCGGTGCGAATCCGAACCCAAGCTATGAACAGGTGTGCTCCGGGCGCAGCGGACACGTGGAAGTGGTCAGAATACGTTTCAGGCCCGATGAAATTCCGTTTTCTGAAATTCTGGACATTTTTTTCACCTTGCACGACCCCACAACACTGAACCGGCAAGGCAATGATTCGGGCACTCAGTACAGGTCGGTTATTTTTTACCACGATGAGCAGCAAAAACAGCAGGCGCAACAGGTGCTGGAAAACATACAACCCCATTTCCGCAACCCGGTGGTGACGGCCCTTGAACCGCTAAAAAACTACTATGCGGCGGAAAAATACCACCAAGGGTATTTTGATCAGAACCCTGACCAACCCTATTGCATGTTTGTGGTGGCACCTAAGGTGGAAAAAGCCGAGAAAGTGTTCAAGGATCAGTTAAAAGTTTAAATCGCGGCAGCATTACACCACGGCAGCGCGTTACTGCAATTTGAAGCGGTTGTCGCTGCCGAACAGGAAAGTGATGATGACGACCGAGGCCTTGGGGGTGGGACTGGGCAGCAGGGGCGTGCTGCGTTCAACAGCCGACTTTGCGGCCTCAACAAACTCAGGCGCCTCACTGGGCTTTATGACAGTGATTCTCGGCTTGCCTTCCTGACCCACCCGCAAGCGCAACACCACTTTGTCTTTGGCCGGGCTCGTAAGGCGAGCAACCACCATGTTGGCGTTGGCGGCTTCGATGCTGTCAATGAGCGCTAGCCGGTACCCATTAAGCGCAGAGTCGTTCTCCGGCTCTTTTTTCTTTTCCTTGGTTTCTTTGGTGTTTTGCGCTTGAGTGCTGGCCTCAATGCGCCTTGGCACTGCCCTGGCCGGGTAGGACATGGAGGAGGTCGCAACCGGTTTGGCAGACGCAGACGATTCTTGCGCCGGCGGTTTGACTGCCGCAGTGGCCGGCATTTCCTTGGGGTACCGTTCTTCGGCTTTTTCGCCAACGGCAGGCCCTTTTGAAAAATAGCTGCCACAACCCGACAAGGTGCCAGACAAAGCAGCAGACAAAGCGAACGCACACATCAGCCCCTTGGAGAAATAAAGGGCGGTGCCTGAATGCAGCAGGGGTGGTGTGTTTTTGTTCAAGTTACAGGATCTCCCATCGGCGAATCGCTTCGTGTCAGTATTTGTTCAATGGCCCAGCCCGCCATCAGCATACCCATGCTGGCTGTTGTTGTAACCACTGAACCGTAACCGGCACAACTCAAACCTGCGGTGGCGTCGCAATTTTCCGAGCGCTTCACGGGTTCATCCGAGAACACGCAGGCCACCTTCATTTTGCGGGTGGGCTTCATTTCAAAGCGGTGCTTATAGCGCAACTCATAGCGGATTTTAGCCAGCAAGGGGTCTTGGCTGGTAAAGGCCAGGTCGGTCAGTTGAAGGCGAGATGCCTGCAATTTACCGCCCGCGCTGCCCGCCATAATGAAAGGCGTGTTGTACGTGCGACAAAAGACAGTGAGTGCGATTTTGGTGATTCGGTGATCACAACAGTCCAGCACGGCGTCGGCCAGAAGTCGCTGCTGCCCCGATGCATCTTCAATGCGGGGAAACAAGTCCGGTAGATTAGCAGGGCTTGCGAAATCATCAATGCAAGTCACCCGACAAAGCGGTGCAAAGGCAGCGATTCGCTCCCTCATGGCAGTGATCTTGGCCATGCCAAAGGTGTGATCTGTGGCATGAACCTGTCGGTTCACATTGGACACGGCCACATGGTCCATGTCGATCAGCACCAAATGGCCCACGCCTGTTCTGGCCAACGCCTCTGCGGCCCAGGAGCCCACACCGCCTATGCCCACGATCACCACGGTGGCTGCAGTGAGCTTGTTCAGGGAGCCGTCTCCGGCCAAGCGGTTGATGGCGGAGAAGCGGCGCTCTTGCAATGCTGGCGAATCACTCATCGAGGTCTATGACACCCACGGCCACGGAGACTTCTTGATCGCCCCGCAATACAGTCAGGTTGGTGCCGTTACCCAGACCCACAGCCTCCAGGGCGCGCGCCAGTTGGGCGGCATTGCTCACAGACTTGCCACCCACCGCCACAATCACATCACCCATCAAACCGCGCTCCAAATCAAACGGTATCAGACCGGCGCGCTCGGCCGGGCTGCCGGGTTGCACACCCAAAACCGCCACACCCCGGATACCCATGCGCCCGGTCAGGCTGCCATCGTCGGTGGTGATGCCGATGCCCAGACGGGGCACACGGCCGCGTTCAATGAGCCGCGGCACAATGTTATTGACCAAGTCGACGGGAATTGCGAACCCAACGCCAGAGGAACTGCCCGATTGCGACAAAATCGCGGTGTTGACGCCTATCAGCCTGCCGGCAGAGTCAAGCAGCGGCCCACCTGAATTGCCGGGGTTGATGGCAGCATCGGTTTGAACCACACCCGCGATTTCTCGACCGTTGTTGGTGGGCAAAGTACGCTCCAAGGCGCTGACAATGCCCTGGGTCAGGGTTTTAGACAGGCCAAACGGGTTGCCGATGGCAAACACCGACTGCCCTACTTTCAAATCGGCCGAAGACCCCAGCGGTATGGGCCTGAGTTCTGGCGGTCGATTAACAAGGCGCACCACCGCCAGATCATAGGCAGAGGCAGCGCCCACCAACTTGGCTTGGTAGGTTTTGCCGTTGTCCATCTGAACCTGAATTTTCGTGGCGCCGGCCACCACATGGGCATTGGTAACAATGTGGCCATTTTCATCCCAGACAAATCCGCTGCCCGCGCCCTCCTGTACCCGTTTGCGCAAAAACCCGCGCTCCACGCTTTCAGTGAACAAATACACCACAGAAGGCTTGGAAACTTCGAACAGTTCAATGACGGAGCGCTCTGTACCGGACAAATCGCCGCGGGGCGAGACCAGACGGGGCGCAGCCGGTTCGGGCAGGGGCAATTTCTTGAACTGCAACCAACCGCCGTCAAACAGCAGGAACAAGGCCGCTGCAATTAACAGCAGCGCAAAAAAGCCTGGCAATATGCCGCCAAGCTGGCGATTCTTATTCATCATTCAAACAATGGGAGTGGCAATAAAATCAAACTGCGCTGGCAAGTCGCAACGCAAGCAAGGTTGCGCTTGCAACGTGACTGGCGGGGGCGTGACTTGGGCAACCGGATCCAGTGTCCAGTCGTCGGCCACGCAACTCTCTGCTGAAGGCAAGGCCCACGGAGCCCGCAGCGTCCAGCGGTCTTCTTCGGTTTCAGTGAGGTACTGGCTGAGGGCCTCAATGTCAGTGCCCAGCAAAAGCCCCGGTCCTACGGGCGTCTGAAAAATGAAATTGCCCTCTTCATCCAAGAACATAGCACTGGGCAGTGTGGCGGTGCGGGTGTGGGAAAGCAGGCAAACCCCGGATTCAACCGGGTGCAGGCCGAACACCCAAGGGGTGTACTCCAAGTTCACAAACACCTTTTGCGGACCGTTTTGAAAATACCAACGACCTTGCGGGTCGGCTGCGTAGTTTCTGTCAATAAAACGGCGCATGTTGCGGTGAGAAATTTTTAAACCTGAGGCGACCTCGCCAATCAGCAGCCACTCGCCCCTGGAAGACAACTTCAACCAACCGGCAATAGAGGGCACATTGGGCCACCTAGCCAACGCTTGATTGACCAGATCATCCATGATGCAATCCTTCTTTTTCTAAACCACTCAACTTAACATCAGTCTGAATTTGCGAAAACCAGGAAAAAACCCGTTCGGGCAAAAAATCCAGGCCGGCGGGAAATGCGTTGTGTTTCGGAAAACCCACATGGCCGCCCTGTTTGGGAAAATAACAGGTCACCATCGGTGAGACCTCATGGGGCTGCGGCAAAAAACGACCGGGCATGAACGGGTCGTTTTGGGCATTCATCAGCAAGGTCGGCACCTTGATGTTCATCAGGTAGGGTTTTGAAGCGCTGCTTTTCCAATAATGGGTGGCACTGTCAAAACCATGGAGCGGTGCAGTCACCAGTTCATCGAAATCGTAAAAGTCCCGACAGGCGCGCACTTGGTCTGCATCGGCAAAACCCGGAAACAAGCGGATTTTTTCCAAGGTTTTGGGAATCAGTGTTTTTAGAAACATGCGCGTGTAAATCATGTTGAAGCCCTGTCCCAGACTGTGTGCACCCGCCTCGAGATCAATGGGTGCAGACACGCTGACGGCGGCCGACACCAGACTGACGGCAGCATCGCCCTCCTCACCCAACCACTTCAGCATGGCGTTGCCGCCCAACGAGACACCCACCAGAAATACCGGGCGCGCACCGGCCTGTTGCTTGAAACGCCGCACGATCCAGTCAATTTCACGGGAATCGCCGGAATGGTAGGCGCGAGGCAAGCGGTTCAATTCGCCGGAACAACCGCGAAAATGCGCCACTGCCCCCTGCCAACCCAACTGCTCGCACGCCTTCATCAACGACAAGGCGTAATGACTGGAAGAAGAACCCTCCAACCCATGGAACATGACCAACAGAGGTGCGTTTTCCGCCCACAGAGGTTGTGTCCAGTCGATGTCAATGAAATCGTCTTGTTCGGGCGTCAGCCAGCGCTCTCTGCGGTAACTGACTTTCGGTGATGTTGTGAACCGTGCGGTGATGATGGTTTGCAGATGCCCGCCGGGCAGCCAGAAAGGCGCTCGGTAGTGGGTGCTTCCTTTGTGCAACTCAGTGAAGCGTGGGGGAAGTGTCGATTTCTTCGTTTTCATCGGTCTCCGTTGCAGGGCTTGCATGATGAAGTACCATCTTCCAACCTTGCGGCCCTTTTAAATAGACATTGGTGGCACTGACTTCCACAACCTGCGAGGAGCGGGAACCTGACACCAGAACCTGCTCCTGCAAATTGTGGATGGCCACCATCATGCCCTCAATGGCACGGACTTGCATGGGCCGGATGCGTAAGGTGCCCGACGCCAGAATTTCTTTCCAGGATTCACGGATGCTTTCATAGCCCACCAGGCGGGGACCGCCGGGATGTATGCACATGATTTGCTCATCATCTGCCCACAACGCCATGAGCGCATCCAGATCACCCGCCTCAAGCGCGTCGTAAAAAGCCTGTTCTGTTTCCCCCGGAGAGGAATGCACCACTTGGCCTCGCTTAATCATCGGGGGCCTTTCACTTGAAAACTACGGTTTTGTGTCCGTTCAATAAAATTCGATGTTCACAGTGCCAGCGAACAGCACGCGCCAACACCTGACACTCGACATCCAGACCCAAGGCCGCCAGCGATTCCGGATTCATGGCGTGGTCGGCTCTGGCAACATCTTGCTCAATGATGGGACCTTCGTCCAGATCAGCGGTCACATAGTGGGCGGTTGCACCAATCAGCTTGACGCCGCGGTCGTGGGCCTGCTGGTAGGGTTTTGCCCCCTTGAAGCTGGGCAAAAAACTGTGATGGATATTGATGGCACGCCCTCTGAGGGCCTCGCACATGTCTGCTGACAATATTTGCATGTAGCGCGCAAGCACCACGAGATCGATGGATTCACGCTCCATGATCTGCATCACCTGGCGTTCCTGCTGGGCCTTGCCGGCCGCATTCAGGGGCAGGTGATAAAACGGAATGCCGTAGGAGGCCGCCAACAAGGCGAATTCAGGGTGGTTGGACACAATGGCGGGAATGTCGCATTGCAACTGGCCGGTTTTCCAGCGGAACAACAGGTCGTTGAGGCAATGGCCAAACTTGGAGACCATCAAGAGCAGGCGGGGTTTGGTTTTGGGATCAAACATGCCCCAGTTCATCTGGAACTGTTGTCCGATGGGTTCAAACTCCGATTCAAGCAGATCAAGGGTCAGGCGGGCAGCCTCGGCCTGCGCCACGGAAAAATGCACCCGCATGAAAAAAAGACCTGTGCTTTCATCACCGTACTGGGCTGAGTCAAGGATATTGCAACTGCGCTGGAATAAAAAATCCGACACATGGAACACAATGCCCGTGGTGTCAGGGCAAGACAAGGTCAGAATGTAATCGCGGCTATGCATTTGGCTTTCCAGAGGACGCTGACGAAGCCAGGCGGGCATTCATGCTGACGATGACTCGCTCAGGCGTCAGGTTTTGCAGGCATTGTGTGTGCCCCAAGGGGCAAATACGTTGAAAACAAGGGCTGCAAGGCAACTGCAACCAGTGGATGTCCGCCTGCTGCGACAGCGGTGGTGTGTGACGGGGATCGCTGGAACCAAAAACAGCCTGCTGGGGCACGTTCATGGCGGCTGCAACGTGCATCAGGCCTGAATCGTTGGTCAGCATGACCTGTGCCTTGCCAATAAGCGTGATGGCTTCGTCCAGACTGGTTTTACCCGCCAGCAACTTGACGCGTCCGCGCTGTGCTTCCGGCAAGCATTGGGCAATCTCGCTGCACACTTCAACATCTTTGGGGCCACCCAGCAAAACCGCCTGACGCAAAGGATCTGCGGCCAGATACGCCGCAATGGTGGCGGCAAAATGTGCTTGCGGCCAGCGTTTTGCAGGACCGAATTCAGCCCCGGGGGCCGCAGCAAGGAAATCGGGTATTTCACCGGACGCGTTTTTCAGTGCACTGGGCAATTGAGCCACAGGCAGTAGCACCGGCATGGGCACTTCACCCGCCGCAACATTGCCCAGACGACCGTACCAGTCGAGCATGGCAGGCTTTTGCGCCTTGGAGGGCTTGGGCCAGCTTTTTGTCAGCAGCAGGCCCCGGCCTTCGGCACCGTAGCCAATGCGGTTCAAAATGCCCGCCCAAAACGGAATCAGTGCCGTTTTGAAAGAATTGGGCAAAATATAGGCTGTGGTGAACGGGGTCTGCCTTTGTTTCAGCAAGCGCGCCGTTTGCCTGCGCAAATTGAACTGCAGCCCACCGTGGGCAAACGGTGCTTCAATGACTTCGGAAACCACCGGACTGGCCCGGTAGACAGCGGCCACGCCCTTGCTGCACAACACGGAAATATGCGGCGCGTCGCGACCACTGTCTTGTGTTTTCAGCGCCTGCAGCAGGCCCAGCGTCATGACGGCATCACCGACCCAATGCGGGGCAACCACCAAAATGCGTTCCGCCCGAGACAGGCGAAACGCCAGGGAAGCGTCCTTGCTCATCGGAGTTTAGTGTCCGTGAACAACAGCGCCGGGTTTCAACTTATAGACGGTGCCGCAATAAGGACAGGCAGCGGAACCGGTTTTGGTGACGTCCAGAAACACCTTGGGATGCTGCGACCACAAGGCCATGGACGGGTTTGGGCAAAAGGCCGGCAGATCGTGTCCGTCGAGCTCAACCACAGCGGAAGCTTGTTTGGCTTGGTTTGTCATGTGTATTCCCTAGTCTGTTGGCCTGTGTGCAGCGTCAAACAACCTCAGACGCGCGACAACCAGGATTCATATTTTTCATTGCGGCCATACACCACGTCAAAGTAGCGTTTTTGCAACTCTGTTGTGACTGGGCCACGCTTGCCTTCACCGATGGTGCGGTTGTCCAGCTCGCGCACCGGGGTGACTTCTGCCGCAGTGCCGGTGAAAAAGCATTCATCGGCAATGTAGAGATCGTCACGGGTCAGGCGTTTGGAGTGCACTTCAAGCCCCATGTCCTTGGCCAGCGCAATAATGGTGGAACGGGTGATGCCGATCAAGGCCGAGGTGAGTTCTGGTTCATAAATGACGCCATCTTTGACAACGAACACGTTTTCTCCGGCGCCTTCAGCCACGAACCCGTCGACGTCGAGCAACAAGGCCTCGTCGTAACCGTCTGTGGTGGCTTCCATGTTGGCCAGGATTGAGTTGGCGTAAGTGGCGGCAAACTTGGCCCGCGCCATGGTGACGTTCACATGGTGGCGTGCAAATGAGGCTGTTTTGACACGAATACCCTTTTCCATGCCCTCTTCACCCAAATAAGCACCCCACGGCCAGGCCGCGATGGCCACGTGCACAGCGGCACCCCGCGGAGAAACCCCCATTTTTTCCGAGCCGTAAAATGCAATGGGGCGGATGTAACAAGAGTCGAGGTTGTTGGCCTTCACCACTTCTTTGGTGGCCTGCATGATTTCTTCGCGTGTGTACGGAATTTTCATCATGTAGATGTGTGCAGAATTGAACAGGCGGTCTGTGTGCTCTTTGAGCTTGAAAATAGCAGCGCCCTGCTCAGTGCGGTATGCACGCTCGCCTTCGAACACGGACAAGCCGTAATGCAGCGAATGGGTCAGCACATGGGTGTTGGCATCGCGCCAAGGTACGAGTTTTCCGTCGTACCAAATCATGCCATCACGGTCGGCCATGGACATAAACAATCCTCAGAAAATCAAATAAAGCGATATTCTACAAGTTTGCTCGGGGTTTTAGCACCTGTCTGACCAATTGACCCAAAGAAGCAGGGCTTTTATATTGAGACACCAAAAATGTACTTGTCTGTTTGAACCACATGCTTAATTTGCTGGATACGAAAAAAAGATGGAATCGCAGGAAAACAGCCAGGCCTGCCGAGCTGCTTGACGCGGCCATACACATGTTCACCGAGAAAGGTTTTGCCACCACCAAACTTGAAGAAGTGGCTGCCCGTGCGGGTGTCAGCAAAGGCACGCTTTACCTTTACTACCAGAACAAGGAAGAATTGTTCAAGGCCGTGGTCAATGAAACCTTCCTGCCCCTGATAGAAGACCTTAAAAACCGGGAACTGGAGCACTTGGGCAGCATTTCGGAATTGCTGCAAAAAGATTTTCTCCAATGGTGGACCCATGTAGGATGTACTCCCTTGGGGGGAATTCCAAAGCTGATGATCACGGAAGCGTGTAACTTTCCGGAATTAAGCCGTTTCTACAATGAAAAAATCATTGATCCGTGGCGCCGGCACATTGTCAGCCTGCTGGAAAAAGGCGTTTCCAGAGGTGAATTCAGGCCCATGGATGCAGAATACACCGCTTGGGTGCTGCATGCGCCCATGGTTATGCTGGCCTGCTGGACCCACTCGATGGACCGCTGCCTTGAAGAAAAAATTGAACCTATTCGCTACATACACGCTCACATCAAGTCGTGTCTTTTCGGGCTGTTGAATGAAAATTCTGAATTTCGTCAAACCGGCACATTGGTTGATTGCCCTCGTCCTGCTGACGGGGCTGAGTAGTGTTTTTTACTTTTATTCAGGCAAGGCAAAATCAAGCCCGGAGACAGAAAAGCTACAAAGCACGGCCAGTCCGGAAAAAACACTGGAATTTTTGGCCCAAGACCTGACACGGGCTGAACTCAAAACAATACAGAGAACACTGGATGTATCCGGCCCCGTCGTGGCGGTGCATCAAGCCACCGTCAAGGCCAAGGCCGCGGGAGAATTGCTGGAACTTCGCGTGCGTGAAGGCGACAGCGTGCAGGCCGGCCAGCTGTTGGGCCTGATAGACACAGCAGAAGCACTGGCACGTAAAAAGGAAAAACTCGCCTTGCTGGCCAGCGCCCAGGCGCAATTGAACGCCGCACAAAAATCACTGGACAGCAACAAAAGCCTGTTTGCAAAGGGGTTCGTGTCCCAAACCGTGGTGGACAATGCCGAGTCCAATTATTTGGTGGCCGCCGCGCAACGGGAAGCCGCCAGCGCACAACTTGAACTGGTTGAAAAACTGCTTGGGGACACACGCATTCTGGCGCCCATCAGCGGACAAGTGTCTGAACGGCTGGCCCAACCCGGGGAAAAAGTCTCCATTGACACCCGCCTGCTGAGTATCGTGGATACCCAGTCACTGGAAATACAAACCTCGCTGCCAGCCCTTGAGATCAGCAAGGTGAAAATCGGCCAGACCGCAGACATCTACGTTGAAGGCATTGCAGGCACGTCCTTGGGCAAGGTGTCGCGCATCAGCCCGGCCACCGCCGCAGGTTCCCGCTCAGTGCCTGTGTTCATTGCCTTGTCGGGCAGAGACAACGGGTTGCGCACGGGCCTGTTCGCCCGTGGTCGCATCGCCATTGAAAGCACCCAACCCACGTTGAGCGTGCCAAAAGCGGCTCTGCGCGAGGCCGAGGGCAGAAAAATTGTTTATGTAATTGATGCAGAGAAAAAAATCCGCTCAACCGTGGTTGAAACCGGTATTGAAGGGTACAACGGGGCAGACCGGCAACCGGTGGTGGAAATTACGACTGGCTTAAAACCGGGAGACACCCTTGTCGCAGGCAATCTGGGCCCGCTGCGCGAAGGCGCCGTGATACGCACCTTAGAAAAGCAGTGAGGTGAACTGATGTGGTTCACCCGAATTTCCATTCAAAACCCAGTGTTTGCCACCATGATGATGGCGGCGTTTTTGGTGTTGGGCCTGTTTTCTTACAACCAGTTAAAAGTCGAACAGTTTCCAGACGTCAGCTTTCCGGTGGTGGTGATTGCCAGTGAGTACCCCGGCGCCTCGCCCGAGGTGGTGGAATCCGATGTCAGCCGGCCGCTGGAAGAAGTCATCAACACCATCGCAGGCCTTAAAAACCTGAGCTCGCGCTCCTACGAAGGCAATTCGGTCATCATTGCTGAATTCGACCTCACCATAGACCCCGTTCAAGCGGCACAGGACGTACGTGAAAAAGTGGCTCTGGTTCGCCCAGCCCTGCGCAAGGAAGTCAAAGAGCCGCGCATTTCACGCTTCAACCCTGATGATTTTCCAGTCATCTCCGTGGTGGTCAAAGGCGACAGGCCCATCCGTGAACTCACACTGCTGGCCAACCAGATCATTAAAAAACGCATTGAAAACGCGCCCGGAGTGGGCAGCGCCACCGTGGTGGGCGGCCTGCGCCGTGAAATGCAGGTTCTGCTCAAACCCACGGAAATGGAAGCCTTGCGTTTGGGGGTGGATCAGGTGATTAGCGCGCTGCGTTCTGAGAACCAGGAATTGCCCAGCGGCAATTTGCGCGCGCAGAACACCGAGCAGGTGGTGCAACTTCGGGCCCGGCTAAAAGACGTGGCCGCGTTTGAGCGCATGGTGGTGGCCAGACGTGGCGGGCAGCCTGTAACCTTGGGTCAGGTTGCACAAGTTATTGATGGGGAACAGGAAAAAGAGACACTGGCCTTGGTCAATGGTGTTCCGGCCTTGTCTCTGGACGTGGTAAAAAGCCAGGCTGCCAATACCATTGAAGTGGTGGACAGGGTGCGCAAAGTGGTGGCGGAATTGCAAAAAGAATTGCCACCTGACATTGAGCTGATGCTGGTTCGCGACCAATCGATTTCCATTCGGAATTCAGTGGCCGACGTTAAAAAAACGCTGCTGGAAGGCGCTGGCCTCACTGTTCTGATTGTATTTTTGTTTTTAAGCTCATGGCGCAGCACGGTGATCACCGGGCTGACCTTGCCGATTTCGCTGATCGGTACCTTTCTGGTGATGTTTGTGATGGGGTTTTCCATCAACGTGCTGACTTTGCTGGCAATGTCGATTTGCGTGGGCCTGCTGATTGACGACGCCATTGTGGTGCGAGAAAACATTGTTCGTCACATCAGCATGGGCAAAGACCACAAAAGCGCTGCGCTGGAAGGCACGCGTGAAATAGGTCTGGCCGTGCTGGCCACCACGCTTTCAATTGTGGCGGTGTTTTTACCCGTCGGGTTCATGGGCGGCATTATCGGCCGGTTTTTTCATCAATTCGGCCTCACCGTGGCGTTTGCGGTCTTGCTCTCCATGTTTGTCAGTTTCACGCTCGACCCGATGCTGTCCTCCATCTGGCCCGACCCGGATGCCCACGGCGCCACAGGCAACAACCCGATTGCAAAAGCATTGCGGCAATTTCAAAGGGCCATGGAATCTCTGGAACGTACTTATGTCCGTTTGCTGGGTTGGGGGCTTAACCGACCCAAAACCGTGCTTGCGCTGGCACTGGGCAGCTTTTTAATGTCTTTTGTTTTAATGAAATATGTGGGCAGCGAGTTTGTGCCGCAACCGGACAACGGCGAATTGAATGTGCAGTTCTACACACCGGTGGGGTCTTCATTGAACCTGACGCAACGCAAGGCCGAGCAGGTGGAAAAAGCGCTTAGGGAGTTTCCTGAAGTTGTTTTCACTTACACCACGGTAAACACTGGCATTGCCCAAGGTAAAAATTACGGCACCACCTTCATTAAACTGACCAACCGCAAAACCCGTGAAAAGAACATCAAGGAACTGACACCTTTGCTGCGTGAGCGACTGCAACAGATTGCCGGCATCACCATCACGCAGATTGGCCAGGGTGGCGCGGTCAGCAGCGGGAAACCCGTGCAAATCAGCCTGCTAGGGCCCGACAATGGTGTGCTGGCGAAATATGCGCAAGACGTCATGGACATCATGGCGCGCCAGGCCTACTTTGTAGACATCGACACCTCATCAAAACCGGCCAAACCCACTTTGGCGCTGACGGTAAAAAGAGAATTGGCGGCCGATCAGGGCATAGGCGTGAACCGGATCAATGATGCCGTCAGGCCTTTGCTGGCGGGTGAAATCGCTTCCACCTGGTTGGCACCCGATGGCGAAAACTACGACGTTACCGTGCGCTTGCCGGCCGGAGAAAGAGATTCGCCCAACGATTTGTCCCGCTTGTATGTCAGCAGCAGCCAACTGGAAGCCGATGGATCACCGAAAATGGTGGCCCTGCGCGAAGTGGTGGATTTCAACGCCACCGTGGGTCCGTCACAAATCAACCGCAAGGCGCTGACCCGAGAAATTCTCATTACTGCCAACGTAAACGGCATGGCTACCGGTACCGCGTCCAACGCCTTGAAGGCTGAACTGGAAGCACTGAACCTGCCACCGGGCTACCGCTTCAATTTTGGCGGCTCTTCCAAAGACATTGCTGAAACCCTGAGCTTTGCGGCACAGGCACTGGCCTTGGCCGTAATTTTCATCTACCTGATTCTAGCCAGCCAATTCGGCTCTTTTACACAGCCCATTGCCATCATGGTTTCGCTGCCGCTGGCCTTGATCGGTGTCATTCTGGCGCTGCTGCTCTGGCGCTCCACGCTGAACATGTTTTCCATCATCGGTTTCATCATGCTGATGGGGTTGGTCACTAAAAATGCAATTTTGCTGGTGGACTTCGTGAATCAGGCCCTCAAAGGCGGCATGGAACTTCGCGAAGCCTTGCTCAACGCCGCTGAGGTTCGTCTGCGCCCCATACTGATGACCACGCTGGCCATGATTTTCGGTATGTTGCCCTTGGCCGTTGGCATGGGAGAAGGCTCGGAGCAACGGGCGCCCATGGCCCACGCAGTCATTGGTGGCGTCATTACCTCCACCCTGCTCACCTTAATTGTGGTGCCGGTCATTTACGCCCTGCTGCACCGTTTGACACACAAAAAGAACAACACCGCCCAACGCCAAGCAATTTAACGACATGTGGCGCGACCATTTGCTAGAATAGAGCAAAATAAAACTGGTACTCAGACTCATGGACTTCAACAAAGCCCGCTTCAACATGGTTGAACAACAGATCCGACCATGGAACGTATTGGACCAATCCATACTCGATTTGCTGTTCAGCATTAAAAGAGAAAATTTCGTGGCGCCTGAACTGCGCGAAATGGCCTTCAGCGATCTGGAGTTGCCTATCCGCATCGACGGCAAAAACACCGGCGAAGTCATGCTCTCTCCAAAAATGGAAGCCCGCATGGTTCAGGAACTTGCACTGAAAGCGCACGACCATGTGCTGGAAATCGGCACCGGCAGCGGTTACATGACCGCCCTGCTCGCCAGCAAATCGGAAAGCGTCACCAGCGTGGAAATACGCCCTGAAATTTCCGCATTCGCAAAAAACAACCTGAAGCAGGCGGGCATTGCCAATGTGAACCTCGTGGTGGCAGATGGCGCGTGCGGTTATGCCGCCGGCGGCAACTTCGATGCGATTGTCATCACAGGCGCAGTACCGGTGTTGTCTGCAAATTTTAAAAACCAGTTGAAAGTGGGCGGTCGCCTGTTGGCGGTTGTCGGCGAAGAACCGGTGCAAAGCGCGGTGCTGATCACCCGCATGGGCGACAAAGAGTTTTCAGAGCGCAAGCTGTTTGAAGTGCTCATTCCCGAACTGGCCAATGCGCCCCAACCGGAACGTTTTCACTTTTAAGCATGCAGCACTTGACCCCCCGGCAACTGGCCGACTGGCTGGAAGACGCCACACGCAAAGCCCCCCTGCTACTGGACGTTCGCGAAGCGTGGGAAGTTGCAACGGCAGCCCTTCCCGGGGTTCTTCACATTCCCATGTACGATGTCCCCGCGCGGTTGAGCGAACTCGACAGCGAAGCGGAAATTGTTTGTGTGTGCCACCACGGCATGCGCAGCATGCAAGTGGCACAGTTTCTGGAGCATCACGGCTGTTCGCAGGTGTTTAACCTGTCTGGCGGCATGGACGCAGTGTCCCGTTCCGTTTACCCCCATATTCCTGTCTATTGACACGTCAAATGAAGTTTTAAACCAAGGAGTCAGCATGTTGGCAGCGCAGTTTTTCAGGGGAAATATTCAAAAAACCCGGTTTGCCAACGGCATCAGTCTCGCGCTTGTTTTAATGTTTTCAGCCAACGCACAGGCGCAAGACCTTATTTCAGTCTACCGCCTGGCCTACAGCAACGACGCAGCGCTGCAATCCGCACGTGCCACGCTGGAAGCCGAACGGGAAAAATACCCTCAGGCCCGCGCCGCTTTGCTGCCAAGCGCAAGCTTGGCCTTTCAAAAGCAAAACCAGACCAGCGAATTTACCGTGGAAGGCTCACCTCCAGGCCAACCGGTTAAAACCTCACCCAAGGCCTTTGGGCTGACGCTCACACAACCGCTGTTTCGCCTGCAGGCCTTCGAAACCTTTGAACAAAGCAAATTGCTGGTGAGCAAGGCGGAAATTGACTTCATGAACGCCGAACAGGAACTGGCGCTGAAGGTGGCTCAAAGCTACTTTGACATTCTCATCGCCAAAGACAATTTGAGCACCCTGCTGAAGCAAAAAATCGCCATCACGGAACAACTGGCTGCCGCAAAGCGCAATTTTGAGGTCGGCACAGCCACCATCACAGACCAGCAAGAGGCTCAGGCCCGTTTCGACCTGGCGGTTTCACAGGAAATTGCAGCCAACAACGACTTATTCGTTAAAACAGCAGCGCTGGAAAACCTGATTGGCGGACCCGCACCAGAATTGTCGCCCTTGCAAGCGGGTACAGCCCTGAAAAAACCTTCGCCCGAAGTACAAGCCACCTGGGTGGATGCAGCCACAGGCAACAACCTGACGGTCCAATCTGTACGTCTGCTCACCGAAGTCAGCAGACGGGAAGTATCAAAAGCCAGAGCCGGCCACTTGCCCACCCTTGACCTGGTGCTGGCGAAAAATGAAACATCGGGAAGCCGTTTTGGCCCTACAGTCTCAAGCACCGCCAGCGAATCGGCCACACTGCAACTCAATGTGCCCTTGTTCGCCGGTGGCGGCACGCAAGCACGCGTCAGAGAAACCCTGAACTTGCAAAACAAAACCATGGCGGACCTGGAAAGCGCAAAACGCACTGCTGCACAAACAGCCCGTCAAACCTTCGCAGGGGTCAACAGCGGCTTGGCCCAAGTGGCAGCACTTGAGGCGGCCGAGCGTTCCAGCCAATTGGCGTTGGAATCCAACAAACTGGGGTATCAGGTGGGAGTTCGCATCAACATTGATGTACTGAACGCCCAGCAACAACTCAGCAGTACACAGCGCGACCTTGCACGTGCAAAGTACGAAACCCTGCTAAATGGCTTGAAATTGAAAGCCAGCACCGGGGCACTGCGTGAAGCCGACCTCGCTGAAATTAGCGAATTGATGCAAGCCGTTGCTGTAAAACCGTAAAACTGGTGATGGCAGCACCACGGTGCTGTTTGGCGTAAGCTTGTGCGGCGCTACGCTCTGTTGTGAAACTTGCGCCCGTCATGCGCTTGGAAACCGCCCAGTCCATGGCGTCTGAAATATTTTCAAATCGCAGCGCTGCGCCCACGGTCAGTGCATCTTCAGAGGCTTTTGCGAAATTAAAGGTGTAGGGCCCCAGCAATACCGGGCAGTCGCAGGCGCAGGCCTCAATCAGGTTTTGCCCGCCCAAGGGTGCCCAGGAGCCCCCCATGAAAGCGATGTCGGCGCTGGCATAGTAGGCTGGCATTTCACCCATGGAATCGCCCATCAACACTGCAGGCATGCCCGCGACCTGCGGCTTGGGAAAACCTTCGCTGCGCCGGCTCACAAAAAAGCCTGCCGATTCAAATAAGTCGGCCACTTCGGCAAACCGTTGCGGGTGCCTGGGCACAACCAACAAGGCCGGCAACGCAGTGGGCAAGGCAGCAGACAGTTGGTGTTGCCAAGCCTGCAACAACAGGCTTTCTTCACCTTCCCGCGTACTGGCTGCCAAAAATACCGTGGAAGTATCCCATTGCTGACGCCACGTTCGTCCTAAGTCCAAGAGTTCCGGCTTGGGGTTCACATCAAACTTAAGGTTGCCGGCCACTGCGTCCGGCACGCGCCCCAGCCCACTGAAGGCATTGGCGTCAGCTTGAGTTTGGCAAATCACCACACCAAGGCGCCCCAGCGCAGGTTCTGACAAGGCCCGGTAACGTTGCAATTGTTCTGCCGTGGTGGGCGACACGCGTGCATTGAGCAAGGCCATGGGCAAATTTTTACGCTCGGCTCCGTGCAGTAAATTCGGCCACAACTCGGTTTCCACCAACCAACCCATGCGGGCATTCAGTTGTTTGAGGAAGCGATGAACCGCCCAAGGCAAGTCATAGGGCAAGTACACAAACCGCTTGTTGGCAATGTCCCGGAACACCTGCTGCGCCGTTTCCCTGCCTGTTGGGGTGGTGGATGTGAACACCCACTGCGTACCGGGGTGGTGCTTTTCCCACATGAACACCAAGGGAGCGATGGCGTGGGTCTCACCGACCGAAACAGCGTGCACCCACATACGCTTTTCTGAAATGCGCGGCAGACCCGTGGCGCCAAAGAAACGCTGCGCCCAGTCCTGGCGATAGGCGGGTTGCTTGCGCGCGCGCTTCCACAAATAAAAAGGCACCAGAGGCAAAATCAACAGCAGCAAAAATGTATAGGCCCAGCGGGCCAGCCGTTGTTTCAGTGTCTCGGGAATTTGCATCAGACCGGCCTTTTAACAAGTTGTTGGGTGGCCTCATACACCTCGTCACAAGAAGGGATGTCGCCCATGTCGCCCAGACTGATGGCATTGGGATTAAATTTCGGTGCGTAACGCCACTGTGGCGTTGCAAAAAACAGTGCCACCAGCGGCAACTGCATGGCGCCGGACAAATGCACCAACCCGGTGTCCACACCCACCACCAGATCAGCCGACTGCAGCCGCAGCGCCAAGGTGCCCAAATTCATTTTTGGCAACACAGTGACATCGTCAATGTGGGCTGCAATGGTTTCAGCCTGTTTTCTTTCAGCATCCGTGCCCCAAGGCAAACTGATGCGGAAACCATCGGAGGTGAGCTTGGTGGCCAGCAAACGCCAGTTTTCAACCGACCACGATTTTTCAGCCCGGGCCGTGCCGTGAAAAAACCAGGCATGTTTGGGTTCGTTCAAGGCCGAAGACTGGGCGGCCACGGTTTGAATACCGAAATCCGGATCTCCAGACAGGGGGTAATCCAGCAAAGACGCGGTAATTTCACGAAGCCGCTCCACTGCGTGGGAAGAGGCATTCCAAGAAGCGGTTTTTGAATAAAAACAGGCCGCCAGCGGTTCACGGGCATGCCGAAATCCGGGCCCCAAACGCGGACCGGACGCCGCTTTTGCCAACAAGGCGCTTTTCATCAACCCTTGCAAGTCGATGACAGCGTCATACGGCTTGGGAGCCAACTGGGCCCGCAAGCGCTTCCACTGACGCCACAGCTCGGCCACACCCTTTTTTCGCCAAGTGCGCAAAGCCACCGGAACCACCTCACCCACGCCATGGTGCAAACGCACCAGATCGGCAAACGGCTCTTCCACCATCCAGTCGATCTGCGCACCGGGAAAGGCCCGTCGCAAATCTGAAAGCACGGGCAATGCGTGAATCACATCTCCCATGGACGTGGTTTTGACGATTAAAATTCGATTCATGCGCGTGAAGGCCAAACCTTAAATTGCGTTAGCTTCAGATTGTACTGAAGCAGCGGCGCTTGTTTTCCACTTAGAATGCAGACTGCACCAATATTCAAAGAGTTGTGACAATCGTCCCACACACAAACAACAAGGGTAAACAGTGGCACAGAGCTATTTTGTCAGGGAATTGATCAACCTGTCGGCCGTTTTCATCACAAAAAATGCGGCTAGCCAACTGGAATATGCCTTAAAAAGCGTGCAGTTTTGCCGCGATATTGTGGTGCTGGACTCGGGCAGCACAGACGGCACACAAGCCTTGGCGCTGCGTTACGGCGCCCGAGTCTATCAGCAAGACTGGCTGGGGTTCGGTCCGCAAAAGCAAAAAGCGGTTGAATTGGCAAAATTTGACTGGGTGCTGTGTCTGGATGCAGATGAACGCGTGTCGCAGGCTTTGTCAGACAACATCATCAACACCCTGAAAACACCCGAGCTAACCGCCTACCAGATGCCGAGAAGCAACTTTTTTATCGACAGGTATTTAAGACATGGCGAGGGCTACCCGGACTTAAGCCTGCGTTTGTTTAACCGCAAACATGCACGCTGGAGCGACGACGCGGTGCACGAACGGGTGCTGAGCCAAGGCGCTGTCGGTTTGCTCAAAGGCGATTTGCTGCACCACTCGGCTGAAACGCTGGAAGTTTATTTAAGCAAACAGAACCGGTACACTGAAATTCAAGCCAGACAACTGGCTGCTGCAGGCAAACCGCCCGGTTTTGGAAAACTGTTGGTTTCCCCGCTGGTGCGGTTTATTAAATTTTACGGCCTGCGTGGCGGTTTTCGAGATGGCTGGCCAGGCTTGGTGCATATTTGCATCGGTTGCTTCAACAGCTTCATCAAATACGCCAAAGCGCGGGCATTGCTGGAAAGCAAAGACCCTGACCAACTTTAAATTTCATAGTCGGCGCCGCCGGCCAGCACCCGGTCAATAAGAACCTGGTTTAACCGGGGTGCAAACAGGCCGATGAAGTCATACATCAATTGCCGCATGAAAACCCCTTGCCGTATACCGATGCGGGTGGTGTTGTGCCCGAACAAATGCCCCGCCTTGATACCTACCAGCGGATGGTCTTTTTGCGGGTCAAACGCCATGCTGGCAATAATGCCCACACCCAAACCAAGGCCCACGTAGGTTTTAATCACGTCAGCGTCAATGGCTTCGAGAATAATTTCTGGGTTCAAACCTGCCGCCTGGAAGCCAGCGTCAATTTTTCCCCGGCCGGCAAACGCCCTTTCGTAGGTAATCAGCGGATGGGCGGCCAGACTTTGAACACTCAGGGGTTGTTCCAGCACAGGATGCCCCAAAGGAGCCACCACGCTGTGCTCCCAGTCAAAACACGGCAAGGTCACCATGTCCGGGCTTTGTGCCAGAGCCTCGGTGGCAATGGCCAAATCGGCCTGATCAGTTCTCACCCAATCCACCAATTGCTGCGGCACCCCCTGCAGCAGGGCCAGACGAACATTCGGATAGCGCTGCCGAAAACTCGCCACCACCGGCGGCAGTACATAGCGGGCTTGGGTGTGCGTGGCTGCAATGCGCAGCTCGCCGCTTTCGCGGGCGGCATATTCCGCCCCGATGCGTTTGAGATTTTCCAGTTCAGCCAAAATTTTTTCAGCCGATTCAACCACCAGACGACCCGGTGCAGTCAGCGCCTTGATGCGTTTGCCGTGGCGCTGAAATATCTGGATGCCCAACTCCTCCTCCAGCTCAATAATGGCTTTGGAAACGCCGGGTTGGGAGGTAAACAAGGCGCGTGCCGCTTCCGTCAGACTGAAATTCTGACGCACGGCTTCGCGGATAAAACGCAACTGATGCAAATTCATGAATGGCCTCATTGAAGAATTTCTATATTACCCTTTTGAATAACCAAATGGAAAAACTGTTGTTTGTATAATATAGAGAGTGAATTATCATGTCGGTCTCGTAACAATTGCAGAAAAAGTGCCATGACTTTGGATTGGGCGTATATCGTTTCCGGATTGGCCGTGGGTGTACTGGTCGGGCTGACAGGTGTTGGAGGTGGCTCACTGATGACCCCCCTGCTGACCGCTGTATTCGGCATTTCACCTTCTGTGGCCGTGGGAACAGATCTGGCTTTCGCCTCCATCACCAAGGGCGCCGGCACCATTGTTCACCGTTTGCGCAATACCGTGAACTGGCGCGTGGTGGGGCTGATGTGCCTGGGCAGCGTACCGGCCTCCATCCTGACCACCATTTTCCTCATCATGCTGGACATCCACAAAGCCGAAAAAGGCAGTTCCGTCGATTTGTTCATCCGCTACTCCATTGCGGTTTGCGTCATGCTGACCGTGGCTTCCCTGGTGTTCAAAAAACGATTGTTGGCCTACCAGATGGCCCGCGCTCATTTACAATTACAGGGTAAGGCGCTCACCGTTGCGACCGTGGGTGCAGCTGCAGTCATCGGCTTTCTGGTGACCGTGTCTTCCATTGGTGCCGGTGCCATTGGGGCCACCGTTTTAATCATGCTCTACCCGAAGCTGACGCCTGCCGAAGTGGCAGGCACAGACATTTCCTACGCAGTACCCCTGACTGCAGTTGCTGCAGCCGGGCACGCTGTGATGGGAACCCTGGACTGGAGCCTTCTGGCAGCATTGTTGCTGGGTTCAATTCCCGGTATTTCCATCGGCAGCTATTTAAGCCGTTCCGTTCCCGAGCGTTTTTTGCGCGGGGTTCTGGCCACCACCCTGACTGCGGTGGCCGCTAAACTCGTCAGTTAAAGACCATGTACCGCTACGACGACTACGATCAAACCATCACCCTGCAACGGGTGGCCCAGTTTCGCAATCAAACCGAACGCTTTTTATCCGGTGAACTGACTGACGAAGAATTCAGACCCCTGCGCCTGCAAAACGGCCTGTATATTCAACGCCACGCGCCCATGCTGCGCGTCGCGATTCCCTACGGTTTGCTGTCTTCACGGCAAGTGCGCAAACTGGCTGAAGTCGCTGACAAATACGACCGCCGTTATGCCCACTTCACCACCCGCCAGAACATTCAGTACAACTGGCCGGAAGTCAAAGACATCCCCGCCATCCTCGACGACTTGGCGAGCGTGGAAATGCACGCCATTCAAACCAGCGGCAATTGCATACGCAATGTCACCAGCGATCCGTTCGCCGGCATTGCCCCCGATGAAATCGTGGACCCACGGCCTTACTGCGAACTCATCCGCCAATGGTCTACCTTTCACCCTGAATTCATACACCTGCCACGCAAATTCAAAATCGCCGTAAACGGCGCCCTGGAAGACCGCGCGGCTGTGGCCGTGCACGACATCGGTGTGCACTTCACCAAAAACGCCGAAGGCGAAGTGGTTTGCAAAGTGATGGCCGGTGGCGGTCTGGGGCGCACCCCGGTAATTGGCGCCGTGCTCATAGAGAACCTGCCGTGGCAACACTTACTGACCTATATTGAAGCCATCATGCGGGTCTACAACCGCTACGGACGCCGCGACAACCTCTACAAAGCCCGCATCAAAATTCTGGTGCGTGCCGTGGGCGCTGAAAAATTCGCAGCCGATGTCGATGCCGAGTGGCAACACATCAAAGACGGTCCGGGCACCCTGCCCACTGAAGAACTGGAACGCGTGAAGGCCTACTTCACCCAACCCGACTATGTCGCTGTTGATGCCGCGGAACAAGCGCGGATCGCGGCCGAACTGGCCAGCCTGAAAGCGCAGCACCCGGGGTTTGCCCGCTGGATGCAGCGTTGCGCGCTCGCACACAGCCAATCCGGCCACATGGCGGTGGTGTTGTCATTGAAGCACCCTAAAATTGCACCCGGTGACGCCACCTCGGACCAGCTTCGCGCCATTGCCGATCTGGCAGACACGTACTCCTACGGGGAAATCCGTGTCACGCACGAACAAAACCTGGTGCTCTCCGATGTGCCGCAAAGCCAGTTGTTCGCCTTGTGGGAACAGGCCAAGGCCTTGGGCCTGGCAACACCAAACGTGGGCTTGGTGACTGACATCATCGCCTGCCCGGGCGGCGATTTCTGTTCTCTGGCCAATGCGAAGTCCATTCCCATTGCGCTGGGTATCCAGGACATTCTCGAAGACGCTGATTACGTCTTTGACCTGGGCGACATGTCGCTGAACATTTCAGGTTGCATCAACTCCTGCGGTCATCACCACATCGGCAACATCGGCATTTTGGGTGTCGATAAAAACGGTTCCGAGTGGTACCAAGTAACGCTGGGCGGTCGCCAAGGCCTGAGCGCAGAAATCGGCAAGGTCATTGGTCCGTCTTTCACTGCTGAAGAAGTGCCCGGCGTTGTGAAGCAGATATTGGAAACCTATGCTGAACTGCGTCAGGAAGACGAACGGTTCATTGACACCTTTGACCGCTTGGGCGCGGAGCCCTTCAAGGCGCGGGTGTATGCCAAGAAGGAAGCCGCATGAGCCAAATGATCATCAAGCCGCTGGGCGGCCAGGCCTCAATTGTAGAAAATACGCTGCTCACCGTGCGCGATGCAGACCCGCTGCCGCAACAAGGTTCATTTCTGGTCAGCCTGAAGCGCTGGCAAGAACAGCGCGCCGACCTGCTGCCCTTGGCACAAGCCGGCCGGCTGGGCGTGTTTCTGCAACCCGAAGACAACCCTGAAACCCTGGAAGGCGATGCAAAGCTGTTGTCGCGCATCGGCTATGAATTTCCAGTGTTCAAGTTTGGCCAAGGCTATTCAGACGCCTACCTGTTGCGCAAACGTTACGGCTTCACTGGTGAACTGCTTGCTTTTGGCGACATCTGGCGAGATCAGCTGTTTTATCTCGCCAGAGTCGGCTTCACTGAGTTTGTGATCAAGGAAGGCAAGTCCGTTGAAGACGCCATTTTAGGCTTCAACGACTTCACCGAAGTCTACCAAGACTCCGTGGATGTTGAACTGCCCTTGCACCGCCGCCGTTTGCTGGCGCAGGCAAAAAAGGACGCCGCATGACAGAATCCATTGTCACTGTGTTTCGCGGCCCCCACCAACCCGACACAGACATCACCGCAAAACTGCACGCACTGGAAACCCTGCTTGTGCAAGCCGCTGCAGAGTTTGCCGACATTCGCCTGGCCTCAAGCCTGGCCGCTGAAGACAATGTGCTGTTTGACGTGGTGGCGCGCCTGAAACTCAACATCTCGGTGTTCAGTCTGGAAACCGGCCGTTTGAATGCAGAAACGCTGGCGGTTGTGCCGGCATTGCAGGCAAAGTATGGCAAGGCACCCACGCTGGTTCACCCTCAGGCGCAGGCGGTTGAGGCCTATGTAAGCAGTCACGGGCAAGACGCTTTTTACGACAGCGTGGAATTGCGCAAGGCCTGCTGCGATGTGCGCAAGGTGGAACCACTGAACCGTGCATTGCTGGGGGCGCAAGCCTGGATCACCGGACAACGCCGGGCACAGGCGGCAACGCGCAAGGAACTGCCAGTGCGGGAAGCCGACGAAACCCGAGGCATGGTGAAATTCAATCCGTTGTCAGACTGGTCTGAGGCCGACATCTGGACCTACATCCGCCGCTTTGCCGTGCCTGTGAATGCATTACACTTTGAGGGTTACCCCTCCATTGGTTGCCAACCCTGCACACGCCCTGTCACCTTGGGCGAAGACATCCGCGCCGGAAGATGGTGGTGGGAAGACCCCACCCTGAAAGAGTGTGGCCTGCACGCCGGCAATTTAAACCGCATCACTGCATTGAAATCCGTTTAAGCTATGAACACCCAAGTACACACACAATCTCACCTTGACTGGCTGGAAGCCGAAGCCATCTACATCATGCGCGAAGTGGCCGCTGAGTGCACACGGCCTGCCCTGCTGTTTTCCGGTGGCAAAGACTCGCTGGTTATGTTGCGCATCGCTGAAAAAGCGTTTCGCCCCGGCAAGTTTCCGTTTCCGCTGGTGCACATCGACACCGAGCACAACTTTCCAGAAGTCATTGCCTTCAGAGACCAGCGCGCCAGCGAACTGGGCGAGCAACTCATTGTGCGTTCGGTGGAAGACTCCATCAAGCGCGGCACCGTAAAACTGCGCAACGAGGAAGACTCCCGCAACGCAGCGCAAAGTGTCACCTTGCTTGAAACCATTGAAGAATTCCAGTTCGATGCCTTGATGGGCGGCGCCAGGCGCGACGAAGAAAAAGCGCGCGCCAAGGAACGCATCTTCTCTTTCCGCGACGGTTTCGGTCAGTGGGACCCGAAAGCGCAACGCCCGGAACTCTGGGATTTGTACAACACCAAGGTGCATGCGGGCGAAAACATGCGTGTGTTCCCCATTTCCAACTGGACCGAGCTGGATGTGTGGCAATACATAGAACGTGAAAAGCTTGAACTGCCCAACATTTACTATGCCCACGAGCGCGACATTATCCGCCGCAGCGGCTTGTTGGTGCCCGTTACCCGCCTGACCCAACCCCGTGACGGTGAAACCGTTGAAAAAATGACGGTCCGGTTCCGCACGGTCGGTGATATTACCTGCACCTGCCCGGTTGAAAGCTCAGCCGACTCACCGGCCTCCATCATCACGGAAACCGCAGTGACCGACATCACGGAACGCGGCGCAACCCGCATGGACGACCAGACTTCCGAGGCCTCCATGGAGCGCCGCAAGAAGGAAGGCTATTTCTGAACCCCGCACCCGACATTGACACCATGAACGCCATGACAGAAACAACACAACTTTTATCCCACGAAGACCGCGGGGTGCTTCGCTTCATTACCGCAGGTTCTGTGGACGACGGAAAATCCACCCTGATCGGCCGCCTGCTGTTCGACAGCAAAGGCATTTTTGCAGATCAGCTTGCCGCCATTTCGCGCGCAAAAAACAAGCGCACTGTGGGCGACACCATTGATTTGTCGCTGCTCACCGATGGTTTGGAAGCCGAGCGCGAGCAAGGCATCACCATTGATGTGGCCTACCGTTACTTCGCCACACCTTTGCGCAAATTCATTGTGGCCGACACCCCCGGACACGAACAATACACCCGCAACATGGTGACTGGCGCCAGCACGGCCGATGTGGCCATTGTGCTGGTGGATGTCACACGCGTTACTTTTACCCAAGGCGCTGCAGGCCTGGAGGCGGTATTGCTGGCGCAAACCAAGCGCCACACGGCGATTGCATCACGCCTGGGCTTGCCCGCGGTTATTTTTGCCGTTAATAAAATGGACCTCGTGGGCTTTGACACTGAGAAATTCAATGCCACCGACACCGCTGTGCGCGCCTTGGCAGAATCGCTGAACATTACGGACATTCACGTGCTGCCCATTTCCGCCCTGGCGGGCGACAACGTTGTGGTGCCGAGTGAAAAAACGCCGTGGTACACCGGCCAGCCCTTGCTCACCCTGCTGGAAAACATGCCCAGCCGTGCAGAGCGCTCTGAAGAAAAACACGTTTTGAACTTCCGCTTCCCTGTGCAACTGGTGGCGCGCCACGACGGGCACAAAGCCAACGATTTCCGCGGCTACATGGGGCGGGTGGAAAGCGGCCATGTGTGCGTGGGCGATGAAGTGAAAGTACTGCCTTCTGGCCAGACCGCAACCGTTGCCCGCCTGCTTTTGCTGGACACCGAACTGCAGCAGGCCCATGCGGGTCAGTGCATCACTTTGGTGGTAGACCGCGACATTGATGTTTCCCGCGGCGACCAATTCATTTTGGCCAATGATGAAAACGCACCCACGGCACTGAAAAAAATAACGGCTGACATTTGCTGGCTGGATGCCGATGCACTCAACCCAGCGCGCAAATACTGGTTGAAACACACCACACGCACTGTGCAGGCGAAAATTCAGCGCGTAGACCACGTGCTGGACATTCACACCCTTTCCAAGGGTGAAGTCACCGAAACAGTGCGCATGAACGACATCGCACGCGTTGAAGTGGTGCTTGCACAACCGCTGGTGGCTGATTTGTATGCACAAAGCCGCGGCACAGGCAGTTTTATTCTGATTGACACCGCGACAAACCAGACCGCAGCGGCTGGCATGATCGTTGCACTGAGCTAACAGGTACGCTCTGGCGCAATGACAAGAAGGATGCTTGAAATGAAACATGTTGCTTTGATAGGAGCCGGGCCAGGCGCAGCCGATCTCATCACCTTACGGGGCATGCGTTTTATTCAGGCAGCCGACTGCATACTGCACGATGCACTGGTCAGCGAAGAACTGCTGGCCATGGCACCGCAGGCGGTAAAAATTGCCGTGGGAAAACGTTGCGGCAAGCAATCCACCGCCCAGCACTTCATTAATAAAATGCTGGTGGACGCTGCAAAAAAATACCCACGGGTGGTTCGTTTAAAAGGCGGCGACCCCATGGTCTTTGGCCGTGCAGACGAAGAAATGACAGCCCTGCGTGAAGCCGGCATTGAATTTGAAGTGGTACCCGGCATTACCACAGCGTTGGCAGCGGCTTCTGAATTGCAGGCATCACTGACCTTGCGGGGGGTGTCACGTTTCGTGGCATTGCTGACCCCCAGCGTGGGACATGGCGAAACACCGCATGCAGTAGCGGAAAGCGTACCCGGAGCAGATACATTGGTGGTATACATGGGGCTAAAACAAGCTGCCGTGTGGGCACAAGGGCTGCTCGATGCAGGCCGTGCAGCTTCTATGCCCGTGATTGTGGCCGAATCGGTTTCATTGCCACATCAACAGTTTACAGCCCTGTCTCTGGGTGAATTGGTGGCATTTGCAAATTCAGCAGAGCGCGAAGGCCCCTGCCTTATTCTGATTGGTGAAGCCATGGCCGCCGCGGCTGAGCGGGTGCAGGGTGAGAATTACTGGACTTCGCTTCGCAGCGGGGCCCGGTAAACATTTATACCGGTTAAAAAGGAAAAAGCCCTTGAACTTTCGTTGCAAGGGCTTTTAATCTGTCAGCGCTTAAACTTGCTGATTAGAACTTGTAGCCGATACCGATTGAAATCGCTGTGGACTTGGGTTTAATGCTGAAGGAAAACTCCCCATCCGTAGCGTCTTTTGACTTGTAACTCACTGAAGTCAGCTCTGCTTGGCCGTACCAATTGCCGTCCAACTTAAAACGTGAACCAATACCATAACCAAAACCGTTAAAGTTTGCACTGAAAGTATCGTCGCTCAACTTTGCTTGGTTATATGAAGCAATGCCATATACCAAAACAGTTTTGGACACTGCATAGCCGGGTTCTACACTTAAAGAATAAGTGTCTTTTGATTGGAGCTCGCCCCCGTCGCCAAATGAACTCGCGTCTGTCTTACCAATGTTTGCCTTGCCCTGCAGGCCAAGGGTCCAATTTTTGTCAAGTGCAAATGTATAACCGCCTTGTAGCCCCGCAACAGTGCCGCGACCGTTGAACTAGCCCCCTGATTCACAGTACCACCGGTATTCCTTAAACTAGCAGATAGGAGTACTTCTATGAATACTGATATGAATTCGGGAAATAACAATGGCCGTGTTGAGGTCAT
>JAJTDO010000059.1 GCA_021300475.1 Burkholderiales bacterium
GTCTGTGGCGGTGCCGTCTGATGCGGTGACTGCGAAGCTTTCTGTGGCGTCCGTGAGTCGCGCTTCTATCGCTGCATCGTTGGGAGCGAAGGTGTAGGCGCCGGTGCTCTTGGTGACGGTGAGCGTGCCGTAGGTACCGACCTTGCTGATGGTACTGCCGTTGTCGGTTCCACCTACGATGACATAGGTAAGGTTCGCGTTATCTGCATCAGTTGCAGGCAACTGACCTGTCGATATTGAAAAAACGTCGTTAGCCGCTGTGTCAGTGTAAGCAACAGGTGTTGGTGTTTGCAGCACAGGTACATCATTGACTGAAGCAATCGTGATGACAGTGCTGCCAGTCACGGTTGCTGCGCTGCCCGCCGAAGACCCGCCATTTCCATCAGAGAACAACCAATCAATGGTTACTGTAGATGCGGGGGCGTCAGAGGTATTTTCATAGGTGATTTGCTGCATCACCAGAGCCACTCTGACCTGAGTGGCATCCGAGTTGAAGCGCAGGATCAATTCTCCCGCGGCGTTCTTTCCAACCGCCCCCACAACGGTACCAGCAACACTGAGGCTGCCGCCTGCCAGCAAGGGCTGCAGTGAACCACCCTGCTTTGCCGAAAATACATCTTCCGCCTGCGCACCACCCTGTCGAGACAAGGTCAGGGACGACCCCGCAAAATTTCCCGACACAAAGGCTTCTTGATCGTAAATTTGAACATCGGAATCAAGCACAATTCCGCTGGCCTGCTCACTGTAAGAAGGCGCCGCGTCCAAGGTATTGACCGGATTGAAAGTCAGATCAAGAGAACCATCGATGTTGTAACGAACAGCCGCGAAATCTGTGTTGCTGCCATTACTGGAAACACCTGAAACGAGAATTTTCCCGTCGGCCTCAACGGCAAGACTGTAACTTTCATCCAGACCAGAACCAACAGCTGTGATGACCTTTCCAGCGGTTCCGAAACTTGTATCAATCACACCATTTGCGCTGTACCGTACAAGCGCAAAGTCGTTGTTGGTTCCGTTTGACGCGAGACCGCCCAGTATTATTTTTCCGTCGGCCTGCACGGCCATGCTGTAGGCTTTGTCGTTGCTGGAACCCACCGCCGTGGTGACCTTGCCAGCGGTTCCAAAGGTCGTATCCAAACTGCCATCAGCGTTGTAGCGCACCATGGCAAAGTCAAAATTACTACCATTTGAACTCCAGCCGGACACCAGAATTTTTCCGTCTGACTGCAGCAACATACTGCGAGCGACATCTTCTCCGGAACCCACCGCCGTTGTTTGTTTTCCGTCACCCGAAAATGTGGTGTCCAGCACGCCTGCAGTGGTTACGCGGGCAATGCCAAAGTCGCTGTTGGTTCCAGAAATCGACTGACCCGCAAGCAGTATTTTTCCATCGCTTTGAATTGCCACTGCGTAGGGCACATCGCCAGTAGAAAGAAAATCAAACGAATGTTTTCCATCTCCGGAAAACGTGGTGTCCAAACTACCGTTGGTGTTGTAGCGGGCCAATGCGAAGTCGTTGTTCGAACCGTTGTTTGTAACACCTGCCACCACCGCTTTTCCATCGGACTGCAAAGCGACGGCATAGGCAATGTCGGTGCCTGTAACACCAAAGGTGTTTGTGGCCTTTCCGTCACCGGAGAACGAGGTGTCAAGAGAACCATCAGACAAATAACGGATCAGTGAAAAATCGATTGAACTGCCCACGGTACTTGAACCGACCAACAGCACTTTTCCATCGGACTGAACTGCAAGCGCTTGCGCAATGTCGTCGCCTGTACCGTTGTTGTCAGTGGTTTTTCCATCAAAGGAAAAAGTGCTGTCTGCAGTGCCGTCAAGGTTGTACTTGGCAAGCGCAAAGTCATTGTTGCTGCCGTTGCTGCTTTGACCAGCCAGAAAAAACCTGCCGTCAGACAGCAACCACATGCCGTTTGCAATGTCGTTGCCAGAGCCCACCGACGTCAGCAGTTTACCGCTGCCTATACCAAAGCTTGGCGCTTCATTTACGCCACGCACATTGACCGTGAACGTTTCCTGCGCTGTTGAGACACCATCATTCAAACTGACCGCGAAATTTTCTGAAACATTCGAGATCGTATTTTCGATTGAAATTTGATTTGCAATGAACGAATAGGCGCCCGTGGTTTTATTCAGAACCAGCGTGCCGTAAGTACCTGTGAGGCTGACGGTTGAACCGCCATCAACACCACCCACCAAAGAAAATGTCAGTGCATCGCCCTCACGGTCGGTGATGGGAAGATTGCCGGTGAGTGTTTGAAAAACGTCGTCGGTGGCTGTGTCCGAATAACTGATGGCTTGCGGATTCGCAAACACGGGGGCGTCGTTCGCCCCGTTAAAATTCAATACCCAATCGGTTGATTGAACATCGCGTCCGTTGGTAACAGTGAAGGAAAACGTCTGACTGACATTGCCCTTTAAAGACTCAATGGCAGCGTCATCTGGAGAAAAGCGATAGGCACCTGTTGATTGGTGAACAAACAGGGTTCCATACATACCAGCTTTGCTAACCTCGGCACCTTGCAGAATTCCGCCAGTAATGCCGTAGGTCAGTGCATCTGCTGAACTGCCGTTTAAACCCAAGACCCCGCTGGTATCGGAGAAGGTGTCGTCGCCGGACGTATCTGTGTAGGTAAAGGCTGAAATACTTTGCAACGCGGGGGAATCTACTGCGCCACTGAGGTTGATTTGCAAACTTTGCGATGTGGTCAGTGAACCGTCAGTGACTGTGACAGTGAAAGATTCACTGCTTGAAGCAAGCAAAGCCTCAATGGCTGCATCGTTGGGTGTATAAGTGTAGGCACCTGTTGATTTAGTGACAACCAGCACACCGAATTCACCCGCCTTGGTAATGACGGTACCATTGTCAGTGCCTGACGTTACACCATAAGCCAGGTTCGTGTTGTCAGGATCGCTGCCCGCCAAAGTACCGCTGACCACCGTAAACACGTCATCAGCAGACGTATCCGTAAAACCGATGGGTGTCGGCGCAACCAGCGTGGGCGCGTCATTCACCGCGGTGATTGTCACCACACTGCTGCCGGTGACCTGAGACGCACCACCCGAGCCTTGATCACCGGTATTTCCATCAGAAAACACCCACTCAAGGGTGACGCTGGCTGCAGGACTGTCGGATGAATTGGCATATGCAATTTTCTGCAGCACACCATTGACCAAAGCTTGGGTTGCTGCGGCATTGAACGTCAGCAACAAACGGCCTGCAGAATTTTCAGTGACGCTACCCACGACTGTGCCAGCCAGTGTGAGGTCTTGCCCCTGCACCAAGGCACCCAAAGTAGAACCGGACAGTGCAGAAAACACATCACTCGCATTCGACCCGCCTGAACGGCTTAACTGCACACTGGCGCCAGCGTAGTTACCGCCAGCCACCAATTCTGCGTCGTAAATCATGACATCCGAATCCAACACCACCGCCACACCGTTTTCCAGATAGGTGGGCGTTGCATTCAGCGTGTTGATGGGATTGAAAGTGGTGTCTACAGAGCCGTCAATGTTGTAACGAACCAGGGTAATGTCGTTTTGAGCTCCGTTGGAGGCATAACCTGAGGCGACAATTTTGCCATCCGACTGGACGTTCAAACTGGTGATGACATCGTTGCTGCCAGAGGCAATTTCGGTGACAACCTTGCCACCAGAGAACGTGGTGTCCAACACACCGGCAGAGGTCAAACGAACCAGCGCGAAATCCTTGTTTCCGGCGCTATTAACACTGTAACCACCCAGGAGAATTTTGCCGTCTGACTGCAAGGCCATGCTGAAAGCCTGGTCTTCTCCGCTGCCCACTGCAATGCTGACCTTGCCATTCAGGCTGGCGCCGAAGTTTGGATCCAGCACACCCAAAGCGGAGTAACGCGCAACCACAAAGTCAAAGTTGCCGGTGCTGTTGATCTGCGCGTAACCGGCAACCAGAATTTTTCCGTCGGATTGCACGACAACGCTGCGCGCAACGTCATTCCCAGTACCAAAAGAAAGTGTCGTTCTGCCGTTGGTACCAAATGAGGCCCCCGCGGAGGTTGCAAAGTTGTCTATGGTTCCATTTGCAGTGAAGCGAGCGATGGAGATGTCACTTGTTACAGAGCTGATGCTCGCTCCGACAACGATAATTTTACCGTCCGCCTGCAAGGCAGATGCGTAGGCCGTGTCAGCGCCGGAAACATCCGTTGTTCTCTTGCCAGTGGCACCAAAGGTGGTGTCCACAGCGGTGGACGTGAAACGGGTCACACCGAAATCGCTGGTGGTAGCACTGGATGCCGTGCCAGCAAGAATCACCTTGCCAGTTTGCAACAACACACCCGATGCCGAGTCATTTCCAGCGGAAATATCCGAGGTCAAGGCGGAACTTAGACTGCCATCAGCCGTGTAAATACCCAAATAGAAGGAAGTGGAACCCCCAACGGCATTAATAATGCCATCGGACTGAATGGCAAGATCGTTGAAACTGCCAATGGCTGAGTTGGTCAGTATGCCGCCGGTGCCGAACGTGGTGTCCAGACTACCGCCTGCGTTGAACCTGGCCATCATGGCAGAGTTGCCCTGCGAGCCGGCCACAACGATTCTGCCGCTGCTGTCTATTTCTGCTGAAGTGACCAGTTCATTGGTGCTGCCCAGAGACCACACAAACCGACCGTCGCCGACGGCGAAACTGGGGCCTGTATTGGCTGCCAACGCCTGACTATATTGCGGCGCAGCAATTGTGATGGACTCAATCAGACCTGTTTGACTTTCAAGCACCCAATCACCGCCCTGCCCGCCCGTCTGATTGATGGAGGCGGCCACATCAGCCGCAGTCAATGTAGCGAGGGCACGTAAAAATTCCTGACCCTGCTCGTTGGCCGCGAGATCGCAACCGTAGAGCAAGATGTCACCGGTTGGTGACAAACGCCGACCCACCGCCTCAAGCAGAGCCGAGCGTTCAGAAAGATTGGTGTTGTTTAGCGTTTGATTTCCAAGCTGCAGGGAACCTGAAGAACCGTGACTGACGATGTGGATGGCGTCTAAATCTGAATAGCGCCCTGCAATTTCTGCAATTTGCTCAAGCCCAGAGCGATTGGCATCCAGTAAAAAGTACGCGCTGTTGCCTGGCAAGCTGGCCAACAGGGTTTGCGGTTGCGAAACCGCGGCATCAATGAATATTAGATTTTTAATTGTTTCCATGTGCCATCGCTCAATCTCTGACGACAGCACCTTGGATTCGTACAGTCTTGAGTGTTTAGGGAAGCCTTCCCGAAGCAGAAAAGGGCATACCTATCAAAACGACCGAAATGGAGGAAGCTTAAGCTGTATTTGATAAAAATTTACATTTTAATGTCACTTTTGACAAGAAAAGCAACAATCTTCTCAGCCGACTCATCTGCTGACATTCGGGTGGTCTCCAACCTGATTTCAGGAGCCTCGGGGGCTTCATAGGGGCTGTCGATGCCGGTGAAGTTTTTTAATTCGCCACGGCGGGCCTTTTTATACAAGCCCTTGGGGTCGCGCTGCTCTGCAACAGCCACCGGGGTGTCGATGAACACCTCGATGAATTCATCTGATTGCACTAAAGACCTCGCCATCCGACGTTCAGCCCTGAACGGGGAGATGAAGGCCGTGATGACGATCAATCCTGCATCCAGCATCAGTTTGGCCACTTCGGCAACGCGCCGGATGTTTTCAACCCGATCAGCCTCAGTAAAGCCCAGGTCTTTGTTCAAGCCATGGCGCACGTTGTCGCCATCAAGCAAGTAGGTGTGCCTGCCCAGCGCATGCATTTTCTTTTCCACAAGATTGGCAATGGTGGACTTACCGGCACCGGACAAACCTGTTAGCCACACAATTTTAGGCGTCTGACCTTTTTGAACTGCCCGTGCAGTCTTGTTGATGTCCACCGCCTGCATATGAATATTGTGCGAGCGGCGAAGGGCAAAGTGCAGCATGCCGGCACCCACCGTTTGTTGGCTGATGCGGTCAATGAAGGTAAAGCTGCCGGTGGTTTTATTGACGGTGAACGGGTCGAAACCCACCATGCGGTCCAAGCCAAAGGTGACCACCGCAATTTCATTCAAACCAAGCTGTTTGGCCGGTTGATGCTCCAAGGTGTTCACATTGACCTTGTATTTGATGCTGGAAACGGTGACGCCGGCTGTTTGCCCGGCAAGGTTGATCAAGTAACTGCGGCCAACCATCAAAGGCTCTTCGGCCGCCCAGATAAAGTCAGCTTCAAACTGGTCTGCCACGCTGGCCGGATCTTCCACGGTGGAAACAATATCGCCACTTGAAATGTCGATGGCGTCTTGCAGGGTCAGCGTGACGACCTGCCCGGCCACCGCCTGGGCAAGTTCTCCATCTGCCCCGGCAATGCGGTGGACCTTGGACGTTTTTCCACTGGGTTGTACCCGAATGGCGTCGCCGGCACGAACAGTACCTGAAGCCACTGTACCGCAGACACTTGAGGGCAGATCGCCTACCCGCTCAACAGACGATACTGGCAAACGAAACGCAGAGGGCGCAGGCTGTACATCAACGGACTTGAGCGTGGCCAACAAGTTGCCGCCCTGCCCTGCAGACACGGGGAGGCACTGAATACTTTTAAAATTCAAACGTACCGCAAATTCACGGAAATCTTTGTCAATACCGTTACAGAAACTTTCAGCCCCTTGCCCGGGCGCAATATCCTCGATGGCCAATATGACATGAGGAATACCGTGCAAGGAGGCCAAAACACTGAGGCGCTTTGACTCGAGGGCTAGACCTTTTTGGGCGCCCATGACGATCACAGCGACATCGGCTGCACGGTGAAAAGCATCTTCGAGAATTGAAGCGGATTCTTGCAGCAGGCGGGTAGCCAGCGGAGCACTCAGCGCATCGTCACCGCAAATGACGCAGTGCAGACCGCTTTTGTCGTTCTGGATTTTCAGATACCGGGTAATTTGTGAAGTATTCATTCGCGCTGGCAATCGCCATTTGACAGGTGTGGACGAGAGAATAACATTGCAGCCCAAGGTTCTGCAGTATGATTTCGCCAGACTTTAAACACATTTTCCCAAGGATTTAAACATGCTCTGGAACCACGGTTATTACGCAGAAAGCGGTTACACCTATGGTTTTTATCCGGAAACCATGCCGCTGAGGCTGCACTGGGCAGCGCTGGTTCAGGGGCACATCACTCCAAAACAATGTTTCAGGTACCTGGACGCTGGTTGCGGCCAAGGTTTGAACCTGATAATTGCTGCAGCATCGCACCCTGACAGTGAGTTTGTGGGCATCGATTTTCTGCCAGAACACATTGCACATGCCCGCCACCTTGCGCAGGCGTGTGGTCTGACCAATGTTACCTTCATTGAGGGAGATTTCATTGAACTGGCCGCCAACCCCGCCCAGTTAGGTGAATTCGACTTCGCTGTCTGCCATGGCATCAGCACATGGGTAGCGCCTGCAGTGCAAACAGCGCTGTTCCAACTCATAGGCAAGGTGCTTAAACCCGGAGGCACGTTTTACAACAGTTACAACACCCTGCCGGGGTGGCTGGGTGCAATTCCCTTTCAACATCTGATTTTGCTTGAACAACGCTCAAAGTCGGGTGCAGCTGCGGTAAAAGCCGCGCAAGCCAGCATGGCACAACTTCAAGAAAACAAGGCAGGCCTGTTCGCAGCACAACCTTCATTAACCGCACGTTTACAGCAGACCAGCAAACAAAACCCCAATTATCTGGTGCAGGAATATAACAATCAGGATTGGAAGCCGGTGTTCGTCACCGAGATGATGGACCGGATGTCAGCCGTAAAATTGAATTATCTGGGCAGTGCCACACTGGCAGATGCCTTCGACTCACTGCTGCCAACTGGTATTGCGAAACTGTTGGGCGACCAGCAGTCACCGGCGCTGCGCGAGCAAATGCGAGACTACGCCACATACCAATCATTTCGCCGCGACCTGTATGTCAAAGGCCGGCGCGTTTCCATCAACCCGCAAACAGAACGCCCCAAAAAGGATGGCCATTACGAAACCCGCACGGGCGGCTTTGCATCTGAAGGAAACTTTGACACCTACAGCGCTGTGTTGGATGCTGTTGCAGGCGAACCTCAGGGCATCACACTGGGCGAACTGCAAAAACGGTTGGGAAAGCAGACAGAGTTCAAGCCGCTGGTGATGACGACCTCGCTGCTTGTTAACGGTAGCTGGTTGTTCACGAATCAAACAGTCGAAGAACAAGGCCGAGAGGTGGCCCGCACGGTTAATCAAGGCCTGGCGAACGCCGCTGCTGCAGGGGCGCCCTATCAGTTCGCTGCCTCTCCAGTAACAGGAGGAGCGTGTGGCATGTCTGAAATTGACTGGGCACTGTTAAGCGCACATTTGAAAGGCTTACCCAAGAACGAATGGCCACGCTATGTGAGTGAGCAACTGGGGGCTTTGAACAGGACAATGATGAAGGAAGGCAAGCCAGTCAAAGACAGTGACAGTTTGGCAAAGCTGCTTTCAAAGTCTGTCAGCAACTTTCAAAATAAAAAACTGAAGGTGCATTTTTTGGGGTGAGGGTAAAAGCTATCGAATTAACCGCGTCTGGCGTACTGGGCAGCCGCTTATTCAAGATCAAAAAATCTGATTTCTTCCGGCGTCATGTTGGACCGGAAAAAGTCCAGAAACTCGGACGCTTCGGCATCTAATAGCGCCTGAGCTCCTGAGTTTTTTTCAAACGTACCAATTTCAGTACCCGCTTGTGAATCCCTGGGTAGCACCTCGCGCAATTTGGACTCATAGGTTTCTCTGTCCACATCATGGCCCAATATTTCCTTAAGCATGGCGTAGGGGTCAGTAGAGAAAGATTCAAATTTGAAACAGGGTACATATTCACAAAACAACAAGGCAGCCTGGTAGGCATCGAAACAGTTCCGCAGCAAACGCAGCAAGCCTGCATTTGGTCTGGGAAATTTTGATGCGTAGGCTTTCTGCCAGGCAGAAAGTCCTCTGGTGAGGAATAAGATTTTGGCTCCTTTTACATGCCTTGCCACAAAAGGCATTAACCATGAGTTTTCTGCCCTTAACTTGATCGTGATTCTTGATACAGAACAGGGAGACAGCATTACAAAATGTTTGCACAAGGCGTTTAGTAGTTGCGCCTCTGAGCCTACTGTTTTTTTCTTCAGATTAAAAAAGACATCGGGCTCAGAAAACGTAGGGGATCCAAAATTAGAAGCCAAGGTACCGACCAAGGCACTGCTACAGCGGCCGATGGAAAAAATAAAGTTCAAACGCGAGATATCGTCATTCCGAAGTAAAAAATGATTCTTATACGCCTCAAACGGTATTCGCAAAACCTGGGAGGAAAGCGCTCTTTGAGCCTGATAAAGGAATGGAGACAATCGCAACTGCTCATTGGCAGGCGTTAAAACAACATGCTCATTTTTAATATCAAGACAGTAGGGGACATAGCTTGAAAGATCCAAGTCCAATAAGGCAACAGGAAAGATCGTTTTTTCTGTAAAGTCGGATGGGCTTGAAACGTCGACGGCTTTTGCAACTCCATTCTTCCATTCAATGCCAGCGAGGTACGCCCGATTTTTCACGCTTTGGGTCATGTGGTTCAAGCGGTTGAAACGGGTTCCGTCCGACAGCAGGGCGGCATTAAAATAATCTGACAAAAAACGTCTTGTAGGGAGATCCTCAGGGGAATCAAGCTCACTGATAAACGTCTCAATCAACTGAAACATTTGATAGACACCATGCTTTGAGCTCGTCAAATGGCTGCTGACAGCAGCCCTGCTTTCTGCAAGATGAAACATCTGCTTAACAAAAACTTTGTCGTCTTTAACCAACCTTTGATCAAGTGACTTACTGTGGCTTTTCTCCTCACTTAAAAACTGACTTATTAGTTCAGAAAAGCGTACCGCACCATGGACTATCAAAGGTTTTTCGATCGCATCCGTTGAGTTGAAGACCAGGCGCTTGCTGCAATCGAAATGCTCAAAGAATTTTTCCGAAGACTGCTTCAAATCCAGAAAAGCATAGCCTTTTGCTTTCATGTAAGAAGCGACAAAAGACTCGTCGTTAGGCAAGAATTTGAGACGCTCTGAACACGCTTTCAGCACTTCGGAGCGCGCTTTCTTTAGTTCCGGAATGACCGCAAAATCGATACGAGTCAGAGGGAAAAAACAATGTTCAACAGGATAAAAAGGTCGAATAAACTCAGCCCAATACCATTTTTCTAAGGGACCTTGAAGTACTTTAGCGGCCACAAACTGTGCAGATGAATCTATAGTTGTAAAAAAGTTTTTAACATCACACTGAAAAACAACGTCGGATTCAACCAACCAAATCTTATCTGCCCTCAGGCCAGAATCTTGCAGGAATTCATGCAATGCAAAATAACAAAAGTCGCCACAACGCCAACCCCAGTCATTGGGCACATTAAGATTCGGAAAAAGACGAGCGGGGTCAACAGGCACAACATTGGCAAGGCCGCTTGCCTGGGCCATTGACCTGTAGTCAAGCAGGAAATAAACAGCATCAAAAAATACAGAAAGCGAGGAGGACAACTCCAACTCTACGTTCGAAATTCGATTGCAACGTATGCCCACTACATTCATGAGAGCCTCTAGAAGCAAAAAAGACGAGCAATACTTTTAAATTACACTGGGTTTCACGTATGCCACACCGGAACGTGATGTGAGAGAATAACATTCAAGGCCTAACGATTAAACCAACGTTAAACCAATATTTCTTGCAAGAAAAGCCCCCACCTTATGACTAAAATCGCCGCACTGATGCCCGATCTTATCGACCTGATACAGAAGGCGGGGCATTGCATCATGGCCATCTACGAGAGTGACCATCAAGTTAGTCAAAAGAAAGATGAGTCGCCGGTCACGGCAGCTGACTTGGCTGCCGAGAAAATTATTCTAGAAGGCCTCAAAGCACTGACACCCCATATTCCTGTGATCGCGGAAGAAGCCACCAATGCTGGGCAAATACCGGCCATCGGCAAATATTTCTGGTTGGTCGACCCATTGGACGGCACCAAAGAGTTCATTCAGAAAAATGGCGAATTCACCGTAAATATTGCCTTGGTTGAAGACGGTAAGCCCTTGCTGGGCTTGGTGTTGGCGCCAGCGCTGGATGAATTGTATGGTGGTATTGTCGGTCAAGGCGCTTGGTTGATGAGTGCAGGCACAACCACCCCGATTTCAGCCCGGAAACCTTTGAAAAAGGGTTTGACCGTGGTTTCCAGCCGATCACACGGAGATGAAACAGCGCTCGCAGCGTTCTTGCAAGGGCGAAAAGTGGTTGATCAAAAAACCGCTGGGTCATCCCTGAAACTTTGCCTGATTGCGAACGGCCAGGCAGACCTCTACCCCCGCCTGGGTAGAACCATGGAATGGGATATTGCAGCTGGGCATGCGGTGCTCAGCGCCGCGGGCGGTGAGGTAATGACGCTACAACATGCGCCCCTGCGCTATGGCAAACCCGGACTTGATAACCCGCACTTTTATGCACAAGGCAAGCCTGACGCAGTGGCCATTAAGCCCCGTGACAAAAAAATCTTTTTGCTTGGTGTTGGCGCACAAAAGGCTGGAACAACCTGGTTGTATGAATATCTGGACAACCACCCAAATACTGATCTTGGATTCGAAAAGGAATATCACATCTTTGATGCGCTTTTCATACCGGAATGCAGTGACTTTCTAAGCGTCACTGTTGCCAGAACACTTCAGCACCTTTCTGAAAATACGCTACAAGAGGCGACAGAAAAAAATCTTTTTAAAAGAGTGGACTTCCTTGACAACACAGACAACTACTTTGACTATTTCGAGGCCTTGGTCAAAAAATCTCCTTCAGCCAAATTGACCGGCGACATCACCCCCTCGTATTCAGCTCTGCCCGTTAAGGCATTGCAGCTCATTAAAAACCAAGTATTGAAAAGAGGGCTGAGACCGAGAGTGGTTTTCTTGATGAGAGATCCGGTAGAGCGTTGTATTTCATCTGCCCGGATGAACCTACGAAGGTCACAGACCGCCCCCTTAACCGAGGAACAGGAAAATCAACTTCTTCGCGTTGCATACAAAACCAGAAATTATGAGATCCGAACCCGGTATGACGAAACCATAAGAAATTTGGAAACTGTCTTTGAGCCCTTCCAAATTTTTTATGGTTTTTATGAGACGCTGTTCACGCAGGAAAGGATTGAAAGCCTTTGTAAGTTTCTTGAAATTCCATTGGTGAAACCAGACTTCAACCACAAGACGAACGTCTCAAGAACAAATAACCAAATCAACCCTGAACTGCTCAAAGAAATTTACAGCCACTATGAACCGGTTTATGAGTTTGTTTCAAAAAAATTCGGAGTGGAATTTATAAGGGAAATCTGGCCGACGCGCCTAAGCTAATGGACTGAGTAGTCGTGCTCAGGGAAATGGGTATTTCAACATGATAGAAAATTTATTTATTTGCATTGGCGCTCAAAAGGCAGGCACATCGTGGCTACACGCCGTACTGAAAAACGACCCAGCGTTTGCGATGACGCCATACACAAAAGAAATACATTATTTTGACTTCGTTCATCGGGGCAGTCCCCACTTGAACAACTGGAGAGCTTGGTCACTCAAAGACTTGCTTGGCAAGCGTCCCGTTCAAGGCGCCTTGCATCTTGCAGCCTGGCTTGATGAGCAGAATAAGGCGCAGGCACTACTTCCCGTTGCGCAAAAAGAGAAAAAACAAGCGGCATTCACTAAAAACTTTGACGAACTGACGCAGCGCATTGATGATGACTGGTATACCGACATCTTTGGACTAAGACCCGACCAAGACTACTGCCTTGACATTACCCCCGACTACGCAGTGATTGGAGAGAGTGGCTTTTCACACATGAAATCGGTTGCAAAGAACCTGAAACTGCTTTTTATTCTAAGAGAGCCTGTCGATCGAACATGGTCTGGCTTGTTGCAGGGGCAAAAAAACAGTCCGCTTGGCATTGACGGTTTCTTAAAATCAATTCCAGAAAACCTCAACAACATTGTTCAGGATGCGACAGTGGGCCTGAACGTCGGCGCAAGATCAAATTATGTGAAAACCCTTAAAAACCTTGAAAAGGCGTGGCTCACAGACAACTTGCTCATCAAATTTTACGACGACATTTCAGAGAACCCACGCGCATTTATTGACGACATCTACCGGCATATTGGCAAACAAGCACCTTGGCATCTGGAAAACTTTGAAGCAGCCATTGCGCAACGTGTTTATGTCACCCAAGGAAAAACAGAGATACCCGCAGAGCTGCGCGCGGCACTGAAAGCTTTTTATAAGGTAGAAATCGGGCAACTCAACGAAATGATCGGAGTGCCTAAGGCGTGGCTTGAAAAATAGCGGCGAGTCAATACATCGACAACAGGCAAGCCCGCAATGTCTCAACATTTTTAGCAAGCAACGACGCCATTGAAGCAGCCTGTTGAATCTTTAAACGCTCTCTTTTCAGTTGAAAATCATCGCTGACCAAGCGGTTCAACGTTGCGAGGTAATCGTATTGGTTGATCAACGAATAGGGCACGTCATAAATAACCGAGTCTGATGAGTTCAACGCCACGGGCAAATTCATGCAATATGCGGTTGCCACAGTGGAGGACATGCTGACACTGCGGTATTTTGAGGTGGTTTTAAACAGTGGCATGATCACGGTTGCATCAGAAATTTCATCGTAGTATTGCTGATATGCAGTCCGGCTTTTGCGATCAGCGCTGGCAAGGGTTGGGATAGAGAAAAGACCTTCAAGATTTGCTTCTTTGAGCATTCCCGTCATTTGTTCCAAGGTTGCAGCCGACGCAGCGCCAGGCAACACAACCTCAATCATTTCGAGAGTTTCATCGTTACAAATACGTAGCGCATCAACCAACAAACGGTAATCCCTGTTTACAAAACTGAGGGCACCTGGCACTGCGATCTTGCAGCGCTTAAGTGACGTTGAATTCTGAGTAAAACTGGGCAAATACGCCAACGGATGCATGACCCGAATATACTTTTGATCAAAGTCAGGAAACTGCAGCCTGAAGCTTCTTGCAATAAACTCCCACAAGAAAACAAGAGTTATTTTTCTGCCTCCCACTCTCGCATTGATCTTTTCGCACCGCTGTCTGTTCGCATCAGAAAGCCGCTCTGACGCATGAACCACCGCCAAGACATTGGCTGTTGCGTATTCCACGGAAACCTGCCACTCAGTCCGGCTGAAACCTGCCATCAATTCCACGCGAAACCGGCCACCCATTCCATGGCAAACCAGCCACCCTTGAGTACCGTCGCGCGGTAAAGTCTGAATTAACTCCTACCTCATCTTTTTCGTCAACTGCGTAACCCATGCTGAACGTCCCGAGAAGTGCACAGGGTTGTCCACAGGTGGGCCGTGGCGTGCGCCCACACGCTTAAGCGAGGCCCGCCTTGTGGGCCAACCCGTTGGCATCTTTCTCCTCGGCGGCACGGCGTTTGCGCTGTGACTCACCACTCAAAGTGATGCGGTGCGCGTTGTGCACCAGACGGTCCAGAATCGCATCGGCCAGCGTTGGGTCGCCCAGCGCTTCGTGCCAGTGCTCCACCGGAATCTGGCTTGTCACAATCGTCGAACCGGTGTTGTGGCGGTCGTCGAAGAACTCAAGCAAGTCCCGCCTGGACTGGTCCGTGTGTGTTGCCAGCCCCCAGTCGTCCAGCACTATCACCGTTATTCGTGAGAGTTGCCGGAATAGCTTTGCGATTTCGCCTTCGGCCCTTGCAAGGTTCAACTGGTCCAGCAATCTGGGAACCCGGAAGTACTGAACGGTTGCGCCATGCCGGCACGCCTGATTGGCCAGCGCGCAAGCCAAAAAGGTCTTGCCCACCCCGGTAGGCCCTGTGAGCACAACGTTCTGATGTGAATCGACCCAACCGCAGCCTAGCAATTTATGGAACAGTGCCTTGTCCAGGCCGCGCGCACTGCGGTAGTCAATTTCCTCAGCGCTGACCGCGTGCTTGAGTCGCGCCTTGCTCAGACGGGCCCTCAACTGCTTATCACTGCGTACTGTCATCTCGCGGTCGACCAGTAGTCCCAGTCGTTCCTCAAATGACAGTGTTGTTATTTCAGGCAGGCGAGCCTGCTCCTGCAAAGCTGCGACCATGCCGCTTAAACGCAGTTGGTGAAGTTTATCGATGGTGGGGTGTGTGAGCATCATGTTCTCCTTAGGCTCAGTGGTAATACTTTGGACCGCGCACATTCGCATGCTCGAATGGCAGGCTGCTCTGTACAGCCTGATTGGGTTTGTGGACCATACCGTTCTTCAGCAGATTGCGGATGGAGCGGATATTCGGTGCGTTCAGCACAAGCGCTTGCATACAGGCCAGCTCTACATCTTCGGCGCGGAAGGTTTCCAGCAGGCCGAGCAATCCCCTGCAAGACCGGAATCCCTGCTCAGGGTGGCGACGACTGTGCAGCCAGCGCTGTGTCACCGAGGCGGCATTCGGGCCAATGCGCTGGGCGCGCTCCATGAAACGCTCCGGCGTCCAGCCGGCCAGCGCCTTGTGTGAGGTCGGCATGTGGGACGAATCTGTGGTGTGGCGTCCCTTGTTGGGGTTGAGAATGTGACTGGCGATGCGCTCCCCCCGGCTGAAGGCCTCAAGGGTGTGCTCTGAGGTACGTACATCGACTTCTTGACGGGCAAAGCGGTAAGGCACGGAGTAATAGTGACCGCCAACCTCCAGATGGTAGTCAATACCCACGCGCCGGCGGGTCCACTCGCCCAACACGAAAGCTTCTGTCGGCAGTCCCTGCATGGCAGGTTTGTCCATGGTGTCAAATGCAGAGCGGCGGTTGCCAGGCAGCTTTTTAAATGGTCGGCTATTGAGCATGACCAACAGGCGCGCAATTTCAGCGTTCAGTTCAGACAGGCTGAAGAATCGGTGTTTACGAAGCGCTGCGACAATCCACCGCTCAACCACCAGCACACCAGCTTCCACCTTGGCTTTGTGTTTGGGGCGCTTTGGCCGCGCCGGCAGAATGGCGATGCCATAGTGGTCAGCCCAGCGTTCGTAGGTGGTATTCAGAACGGGCTCGTCATCGACATAGCGGATGACTGCGGCCTTCAGATTGTCCGGCACGATGATGGTGGGTGCCGCCCCCAAGTAGCGCAGCATCCGTTCGTGCGAGCCTATCCAGTCAGAGACTGTCTGGCTCCAGGTGGCCTCAGCAAATGTGTAGTTGGATGCGCCCATCACACCGATAAAGAGCTGTGCCTGGCGAACTTCACCGTTGTTGCTGTCGATAACCGACATGGTGGCGCCGGCATAGTCTACAAACAGTTTCTCGCCTGGGGCGTGATACTGGCGCATGGAAAGCGACAACGTCACCAGCCAACGGCGATAGCGGTACTCGCGCCATAACAGGTCAAGGGTGACGTGCTTGTTACGCAACTCTTGATGGATGGCACCGTAATCGGGCTCTGGCCTGTCTGAGGGCTTCGGTGCCACTGGTGGAAACAGTCTTCTTTCCAATTCTGTTTCCGTCAGGCCCTCTGGCAACGGGTAGCCCACGCCAGCCGCAGCCGCGCGCCTTACGTACTCTTCAACCGACCAGCGGCTGGTATTGGTCAGGGAGGCGACCTCCCGGACGCTGCGCTTGTCCCGTAGGGACAGGCGAAGAACTTCTACAATTTTACGCATGGATAACCTTTTATTAGGCATGTCGTCCTCCGGTCTAAAAGACCGAGGGTGACATGGTTATCCGCGCGAAGAACTCAGGGTTTGGGGTGGCTGGTTTGCCGTGGAATCCGTGGCTGGTTTCCTATGGAATCACTGGCTGGTTTGGCGTGGAATCAGTGGCTGGTTTCCCATGGAATCGCTGGCTGGTTTGGCATGGAATCGCTGGCTGGTTTGGCATGGAATACGCAGGCTGTCAAACGAAAGAAAAAATCAACGCAGGCCTTCTCAAATGAGTTTGCAAAAACAAGGTCATAACCGGCTGCATTTATCTCCTCGACCAACTCATTTTTTTTAACAACGCCGGGCTCCCACTGCATGACGCGTCCATAAACAAGATCGGGATACATCTCGAGTACATTGCCCTTTTTTGCCATGGACACTGAGTTGTAAAGTACGTCGGGGACAATACCCAAACGGTTCAAGGCGAATATCCAGGCAGGAAGACACTCTTCATGAAAAGTCAGTTTTTCAGCGACAAGAATTTTCATGTGTACCCAAGAATCAAATGCGTTATTTAGAAAAAGATGGAATCGTTTGGGCAGCCAATGGTCCGAACTCGTTCACCAGATTGGAATAGTCTGGATTGGACAATCGCCCCACCACCTCGCTGAACTTTGATGCGGCAAAAGTATCATGCACATCGTTCAAATCATGCTGGGGAAAATAAGAACCCAGGAAATGCTTTTTTTCCGAATTCAGGGGCAAGCGTCCATTTCCCCTTGCCTGCTTCCAAAGAAACTCTTCACGGCTTCGTGTCGCATAGTGCGCCAAATAGCAAACACTATGGCAGACCGGTGCATCTGGTATTAGAACGGGGTTTTGCCCCTTGATCACCTCATCAAGGGGCATCAGATCTGACTCGCCATCGGCGGCGTAAATGATGCGGGCAACCGCCTGCGGCTTTAAAATGGGGCGGTGGTTGTTCAACACCCTAAAAATATTCGAATTAATTTTCGAAATGGACTTGAAGTGTTTATCGAGCGCCGTTTTCTCGGCCCTGTGACAAAACCGCAGAGGCGTCGCTGTATTTTCCCAGTGGGTTTTCCCTGCGGAACCAAAGTGCATCCAATTGACCAACAAAGCGTCTGGGCAACGGTATCTCTCCAGTAAGGCTTGCAGGGATGCATCTTTTTTCAATACGAGATACTCATCAACGTCCAACCAAGCCAAATACGACAATGCCCCTTGCTCAGAAAGAAACAACTTTTGAGAAAGATCTTGGTAGGCGGTCAGTTGAGGGCTTTCGCCTTCTGCCATTTGGCGATCAATCCAGGTGATGAGACCTTTTTTTTGAAGTGCTTCAAGCAGAGGATTGGAATCATCGGTGTTGTCGTTTGAGTAAACAGTGATCTGGTGAAACCCCAAAGTACGATGGTAAAGAACCCAGTCTAAAAGATAGGGTCCCTCATTTCTGACGCATGTTGCCAGATGAAATTTAATTGATGTCATATTACAAACCACCGAAGAAGTGCTTCATGAAATCACTTGATGCGGCATAACGCTGTTCCAGTTTTGTTCTGAGTTCTGCATCAATGGAAAAATTATCGCCCAAAGCATTGACGACCTGATTAACGCCTGCACAAAATTTATCGCCATCAATTTCGAGGCCTAAATTTTGAACCAGATCGGCGGCGATCGACGCAGGGTTTGACACCAGTTGTTTGTAGTCATAGACAGCAACATGTTTAAAAAATCTTGTGAACCGCTTCATGGCACCCTCATAGTCATTGTAACCGTCTTGAGACTTGATCCACATTGAATCTGCGTCTATTTCGGTGTTGACCCATCGCTGCACTGTAGCCGAATCAAAATTCAATTGATTGTAGGTATTCATCAACTTCATGGACGAAATGAAGCGGTCTACAGGATCTCTACAGACTAAGACAATGCGGGCATTCTCACCAATCACATCGCGCATTTTCTCAATGGAGGGCTCATCAAAGAGCATGTACTCAGGGGTTATTTCCCCAAGCCACTGGTGACTCTTGATCATGGGCCGGAACAAATCCAGATATTTGATATTCTGAACATCCCCCCCCGCCAACATCAGGTTTGCACGTACGTAACAGCGGAAATAGTCGTTGATGAAACCAAGATTCTGAGCGGTAATGATTCGGTCCATCTCTCTGTAAATTTGCCTGGAGGAAAATTGCTGCAAGGCTGCTTTAGACCGATACCCATAGAGCGTGTCAAAGTAATGCAACTCTTTTAAAGGGTGCATAAAAACATTGGAAGACGATTCAAGCAACTTATGCATCAGAGTGGAACCAGCCCGCTGAGAACCAATGCCAATTACAAATTCCATACAGAGACCCCAAATCATTCGTCGTTATTAAGCACAACCGTTTCAAGAAATCACAAGTCTTGATAGACACTCATCAGCCAAGCCAAATGTTCTGACCTCCATTCAGTGTTGCAAGCGGCAGAAACAGCCGCTTGACAACGCTGGCCGAAGGGTCTTTCATTCAAGTGCTCAAATACTCTGCTGAGCGCCAGACTGTTTTCAACAGGAATTCGGTTGCCATTCACACCCTCGACAATGCAATCGCCAATGGCGCCACGGTCTGAAGCGATCACCCAAACACCGGCATGTAGGGCCTCACGGGTTACGAGTCCGTAACTTTCAGGCCAAATGGAAGGCGCCACCAGAACATCCATTCTGGCATACAACTGAGCAACCTCACCCTGCTTTATTTTCGGAATAAACTCAACTTCAGTTGAGCCCCAGCGGGCCCGGTACACCGGCTCACCCGGCTCAAGCCCGTGATCAACCACCAGTGCTTTGAAATGCGGAAAGTCGCCAGATTCCAACGCCGCCTTAAACAGGTGATAACCCTTGTGTGGGCTCATGCCGCCAATAAAACCGAGCACGGTTTTATCAGCGTCTTGAGCAACCCGCGGCAAGACAGTAAACGGCTGGCTCACATTTTCATGTACCGCCACATTGGAAACACCAGCATCGCGGTACACCTGTGCAAACTTTTCAGACACGGCCAGCAAGGCGGACGCATTGCCCATCACATGCCGCAAATAGTGAGCCCGGTGCAAACGCTTGCTGCTGCTCTGTGCCGTCAGCGCCCCGCCGGACAACAAGTCTTTGGGATCGACCACGGCTGAATTTTCATCCACCAAGAACATATAGGGCGACAGCCACCAAGCGTCGTGCAGTGTAATGACGTAAGGTATTTTCTTTGACAAGGCGGCTTTGACAACTGAGGCTGTGAGCACCTGGATGGAGTGTAGATGCAACAAGTCAAATTCATACTGCGAGAAAAAATTGTTGCAAAATGCCTCGACTTTTTCATCCTCAATCTCTGTCCAGCCTTTCAAAGGGACATGCAACCGCGTGACCAAAGCCCCATCAATGTGGAACTGGTCAATGCTGTAGGGGCGATCAGCGTCCGGACTGCTGTGAGAGGTCAGCACATGCACCTCAAATGCATCACCATAGTTTTGGATCAATCCGCGCACCTGTGCCTCGACCACACGGGTCGCCCCGCCTATGGATTGCGGAGCGTAAAACACATTAACGAACAAGAGACGTTTTTTACCTCGCCTTGCCGGAGGGAAAGCCAAGGATGACAGCACACCAGAGAGTATTGCTTCGCCCACTGCAGGCGCATAGTTGGCCAGCGCATGGGCTTTTGCTGCCCCCCCCAGACGTTGCCGCAGTGCTGCGTCTTCCACCAGAGATTCCAATTGTGAGGCCCATTGTTCAGGCGTGCTGGCAAACAGCGCATGTTCATTTTCCAGCAGTACACCACGGTAGGTGGCGGTTGGCGAGACTACGGAAGGAACCCCGAACACCGCCGCTTCCAGCCATTTGATCTCGCTTTTTGTATCTGTCAGCACAGAAAGCTCCAACGGCGCCAAATTGATGTCCGCCTGACCGACCCACTGCAAATAAGACATGTACCCCGGGGTAGGCTGATTAAGCTTGATACGCCCGGTTTGTAGCCACTGCAACGGCAAGTTTTCGAAATAGCCGATGAGATGGAGATCAACATGGTCGTATTTTTTCAGCACATACAATGCTGCCGGCAACAACACTTCGTAGAACACCTGTTTGTGGGCCTTGGTTGCGCTTCCGTAGAACAACACCACACGGTCTGACGGCTTGCGTGGAGAGGCATCAGACTGAGCCAAGCCCTGCAATTCGCCATTCATCAGATTCGGTAACACCGTAATTTTTGCATGCGCAGGTACAAATGCCCGCAATTGCTCTGCTAGCGCGTGGGTTGAGGTGGTGCAGTGGTCTGCATACGCCAAGGCCTCACTGAAAAACGGATTGTCCATGGCAAGGTGCACATGGGTGTCTGAATCAATGGTGCCCGCATAAGAGGCCAAAGACGGCGGAAAAAACGCTGGGTTAAAAATCAGGTCGTCTATGTCGTATACGAGTTTAATGCCCAGACTGCGCGCATAGGCAAAAAAGTAAAGTATCTCAAGTGTGGCAGGTACGCGGCAGGCAAACACCACACCAACGTTCATTAGATGGTCTTTCCATGCTGGCGTTGCAAGCGCAGAAATATCGAGGTATTCATACTCGATTCCAAGCGCGGCAGCCTGATCCATTTTCTGCTGCACCCGATAATAAAAACACTGGAATAAACCGCGCGAGCCCAGCAAGAGCAACTTTTTTCCGGTATGCGTGGCAAGCAGTGAAACGGACTGGGAACCGGTGTTGTCTGAATCGTTGCAAGCAAAATTGTTGTTGCATGACTGTACAGGCACTGGATACAAGCGTTGGAGCTCATTACCTATGGCCCGCAGCGTACTTTCACGCAACGAGGAAGCAGCAGCAACATTTCCCTGAAATGCAATTTTCGCTGTTGCATCCATGGCAGCATCGAACCAGGCACGCACAAACGCATGCGACTCATGCAGGCTTAAGGATTGCTCTGGGTTCAGCGCCAACGCCTCTTTAAACAAACCCAACACACTGGAGGAAAATTTACCGTGGTATTGAGGATTTAATTTGAGGATGGTCCGCAAAACAGCGCCGGCCTGGTGGTGTACATACCAACTTGCATTGCCCTGCCGAATGGCTGTGATTGCAATACCCAAGGCCAGCAGACCTCTGCCAAGCTCATTGTTCAAGCGAACTTCCTGGGGGCTGAAAGTGCCAGGGGCAAGCTTGTTTTTAATGGCCAGCAGGTCAAGAAAATCAAGCGAAAGGCGACTGTCTCCAACCAAGCGGTGAGCCCAATATGAAAGGGTTTTGCACAGGGTGTTTTGCAATGCCTCATTAATTTCGATTTTTGAAAACGAGAACGAAAACAGCAAATGCAGCCGAAGCGCTGACAATAGCTTTTGAATTCGCTGGCGTTCACGGTGACCATTTTTTCTGAATTCCTCATCGCCATAATAGGCACCACAAGCGGCATTGAGCCGGTCAATGGAAATCAGGCTGGTGTTATCAAGGTCCACGGCAGCCATGCACCGGACAAGCTCAAACTCCAGCAAGGGCTCCAAAGTTTCAGTGATTGAGGAAAAATCCGGACGGTCAAAATAATGTGCGACCTCATCCGATTTTTGCTCGACCAACAAAGACGTTAAAACACCCACCATCAACTCGCGGAATAACCGGGATGAACCGAGACCCACCGCTTTCAAAAGTCTGATTTTCGCAGTGGCTTGCTCAATCGTCAGGTGGACTTCCCCTGCAAACACGGCATCCACGTTGGCTTGCAACAGCCTCTGAATGTGGGACTCCTCCAACACCAACGTGCGGCTGAGCGCATAGCGCCCCCTGGCGTCAAAGGCTGCGCGCAAGCTCGCACCAACGCGAAGACCGGGTGCCAACACAGATAGATCGGGCAGCGCAGAGAAGCCACTTTTTTCGGTAGGATGCCCCACGCTTGCCAGATCGGGGCGATTAAGGCGGGTACAGTCGCTTCCTACCAAACGGTCGTCGAGAAAAAAATAAATATTCAGGGCCCCCTGTGGCTTGTCGGAACGGGTGGCCCATCCGGCAAGTCGTCCGCTTTCATCAATACCATCAAAACAGCCTGCCCAACCCGGTTTATCGAACCCAGCCTTTCCATTGGCTTGATGATTGCCTGAATTCAATTCAGCCAACCGTTTGGCCAACCCTGCATTGCCAGCACTGCCCTTGATTTCGTCTAAAACCTGAACCGCTGCGCTTGTATCGCCCAACAATTCATAAGCCTCTGAGGTGGCAAAAATCACCTTTGTAAAAAAAACTTCTGCCGCTTTGTTGTGGTCATCAGATGCCAGTTGGCGCTTCAAATCTGAAGAGAGTTTCTTAAAGACGTTCAGCGCATCCAAAGGCTTGCCTGTTCGGCACAAAACACGGGCAAGAGAAAAGAACAACTCAGGTGTTTTTTCCCCTGCTTTTAAGCGTGCGTCGTACAAGGAGAGTGCAATGGCATCGGCTTTTTTATCGTAGTCAAACTGTGCAGTCTCACTTACTGAGCCCCCCCCGGAAATCGATTGGTTTTTTTGATCCGCCGGGGTGCCTGGCTCAATTCTGGCCATGCGCTTTGCGCTAACGCCCACAGGCCGACTACGTGTTGAGGCGGGAGAGTTTGGCTGTTTGGCTTTGTCCATAACGGATAGTCGTCCTTATCTGAACCAGTCGGCTGCAGTTGTACGGGGCGTGATGCTGAAACTGGCTTTGCGATAATCAGACCAAACCTTCATCAACGCATTGCTTTTCAAGTCTACGGCATGGTCTTTGACGCAACGTAAATTTTCGAGATGCTGCCCATGGGCATCAGAAGGATATTCAAACATCAACTTAAGCGAAGAAAGGCTGTTTTGATGTTGGGCCAAAAACAACCCGAAAAGTCGCTCCATAAAAAACGGCAAATAGGTGGCACCGTTGTGAACGCCATTGGGGTCTGCGCTGACATTGCACAACACCTTTCGGGTAGTGGGCGGCAAGTTCTCGATGGCTTTGCAAACCGTATTCAAAAACTGATTGTAGGCACCCCAAAACCGATGGTTACCGACAAAATAATTGGCAGTGCAGACGTATTTTGAATGCACAGGCATCGTAAGAAAATCAATGGGAAACCCCAGCGTCTTTAGCACTGCGTGGCTGACCCCCAAAAAATTCGGATGGGCGCTCTCGCCCTGAATCCATGGATTTTCAAACAAGGCTTCGATTTCGGGGTTGGGATTGCAAAAATAAACATCGTGCCCCGGGTTGTCTTTGATGAAGGTAAGCCATTGGGCAGCACTGACACCGGATTTTTGCGTGAACTTCCACGACACTGCACCCCACAAATCAGCCTCCAAAACGGCTTGCGAACCATAGAGACGTCGGAAGACCCCCACTTCAAGCAAGGGGTCGGTTTGGCCGCAATTGTCAAAAGGCACAAACTCCTTGTCCAGGTGTTTGACTTGGGCAGGATTGAAAAATATCTGAAAAATACGGATATCCGGCGTTTTTTCATGCTCAAGCATGGTGATTGCTCCCGAAAAGCTTCAGTTCCATTATAAAAGCGATTTAACCTTTTAAGCCCCATGTGAGGTTAAAATATCGGATCTGTTGTAGAGGATGGTTTGATGCTGATCAGTGACACCCAAAAATTTATTTTTATTCATAATCCGAAATGCGCTGGGACCACAATCCGTCAAAGCCTGATGGAATTTGATTCGCGAAGTAATTTTTACTGGGAATTTGCCGAAATTGACGGACTGAAAATCGATAAGGCACACATGCCACAACAGATTTTCAGGCGCTTCAGGCCAGACGACTTCGCCTTGCTTAAAAACTACTTTACATTTGGGTTTGTAAGAAACCCCTACAGGCGGTTCATATCAGCATTCAATGAGACTCACCAGGCGATTTACAGGCAATCCAAAGAAAACGATGAAAATCTGAAGCAGTATCTGGAAAAAATCTCCACTTTCGCAGTGCAACTCGACAAAAAGCAGTTGAATGGTTACAACTTAAAATATCGCCACTGCGTGTTGCAAAGTGATATGTTTATTTTTGCCGGCAAGTGCAATGCAGATTTAATTCTAAAACTTGAGGACCTGGGGGCTGAAACTGAAAAACTCGCTCTGTTCAACCCGGCCATTTATGAGAACTCAAGAGGCTGGCTGCAACCAAAGAATACAAAGCCCATGGAACTCACTGCAGAACAGGCTTTAAGCCCCAAGGCGATAGAAACCATAAAATCTGTATATGCAGACGATTTTTTATTGTTCAACTACGATACTGATAACCTTGCCGTTTAGTGGACCAGGCCCTGACCATGCTTCCATTTAACAACGCCTCGGCATCATTTCAAATGGCATCAGCAGGACAGGAAACAGACACGCCAACAAGCGCAGTGATGTTCTGGAAACAGAATGACTCCACGCTGTACGGTCGCAGACATGAACTGATTGCCCGCCACTTGGCGCGTCAGCCGAAGATCAAGAAAGTATTACTGGTAGACGCCCCCATTTCGCTGCAACGCCTGCGATTGTTGAAAGAAGAGTCACGCCCTTTAACGCAATCGCCATGGATTTACGCCAGGAGTCTTGAGCGAACTTTTGGTCAATTCGACAGCGAGAAACTGGTTTTTACTAACTTCATTTATGACGAAAACACCTTCGCCCATGGCGACAGGTTGTCCGCAAGCCAGAAACTGCTTGAATGCTATTTTGAGTTTCTTGATGAGTTGTTTGCCCGCGAAGGCATTGAGGCAAAACAGTCTGACTTTTGGTTCTACCCTATCAACTACAGAGCGCCAGCCCTCATTAAACACTTTACCCCCCGCCGTGTCATTACTGACATTGTGGACGACCAAAGAACCTGGCCGGGCACACCAAAAGCCCAAGTCGATGAGATGAGCCGCAACTATGCTGAAGTACTGGCCGCCTCAGACATTGTGATGTGCAATTGCGAGCCCGTGCGGCAACGCTTTTCGCCATTATTTTCCAACATACACTTGATTGAAAATGGCGAAGACCCTCACCCGCCGCAGGCTGCCAAGCCCACCCACCCTCTGTACAAAGAAATGACGGCGTGGGGCGGACAGGTCATAGGTTACGTGGGCAATCTGGAAGCAAAAATGGACATGGAACTGCTGGAAAAGATTTCCCGGCAACTTCCAGACAGTCTGCTGGTACTGATAGGTTCCACGCATGCAAACCAAGCGGTCCTTAAGTTGTTGAAACTACCGAATGTTCGTATGCCAGGCGTAGTACCGTATGAAGAGGTGGGTGCATGGGTTAAAGCGTTTGATGTGGGCATTGTCCCGCACAAACGCAGCGCACAAACTGCGCACATGCATCCGCTGAAAACCTATGTGTACTTAAGGCATGGCATACCCGTGGTTCACACAGACCTTGAAAATATTGGAATGCCGCATAAATTGATGCACTGTGCTCAAACGCATGATGAGTTTGTTCGAAAGATAAAGCTGTGCGGTCAAAAGAAAGACGCACTGCCGGGGCAGAGCGTTGGCTTTACGAAGAACGATAATTTTTTAGAAAAAATCGTCGCAAATTTATTGTGACCACTAAGGGCAATACACAAAACAACCTAGGCCTGCGCTACTATGTTGGATCGCAAACCATTCTGAAATAGCCATGTCACGCCCCTCCTCAAAGTACTTCGAAATTTTTGCGCAGATTCCAAATGTCACTTTCGTCGAGACCGGTCTTTACCGTGGAGATGGCGTTGATGCAGCCCTTCGCTCAGGCTTTAAAAAAATCTATTCAATCGAGCCTGTGCAAGAGTTCATTGACAAATGTACCGTACGCTTCAAAAAGCATGTGGACAGTGGTTCCGTAAAACTGGTGCAGGGTGGTTCAGAGACAGAACTTAAAAAGGTGCTGGACGAAGTGACCGGACCTGTTGTTTACTGGTTGGACGGGCACTTTCAGGGCGTCAAACAAGGAGAAGAAGAAAACTGCCCTCTGAACAAAGAGATTGATGCCATTTTAGCGAGAGCTGACTTTTCCAGAGACGTCATACTGATTGACGACCTCAGGTTAGTAAAAGATCAAAAACGCTGGAGAGGCCACAACGCTGAACTGACAAACATCATTTCAAAGTTGGTTTCGACGCTCACCGGACACGTTACGCTGTACTTTGATGGCCATGAAAAAAATGACGTTCTCGGATTTATTCCTCTGAACTATTTACCGCCGATTTTACCCCTGCGAATTATGGAAAATACCTGACTCTACGGCCCCGTTGCCAGATCACCACTCAAGTGACGGAGCAATCATGGAAAACTCCATTTTATTGCCAAGATTCAAGTCAACGCCATTGACCAATAGCAAATCACCCTCGGTTTTAGAGTACTTTATTACCAAACCCTGAAGTTCGACCACGGTCGGATACCCAGCCGAATTGTCCTTGGAATCTCGACGGTGATCGTTGTCCTCGAAACTATTGAGGTCGCCACGGTCCAACCCCGTGATACGAAATTTACCGGTCGCAGAATAAACCGGGGTCAGCAGCCCCCACACAACAAGCCATAAAGATCGATCAGGATCAAAGTATAAGTTGTCCAGCCGCTTGGTAACTGTATTCATTCCTTCGATCAACAATGCACCGTTGGTCTGCGCCATATTGAGAACAAGCCCTACCACCTCACAGCCCATGCCCACGTCAACCTCCAGGGAAGCACCCGCTGTCAAACGAACAAAACTTTCACTGACCATTGAGGTGGAACGGGTAACACACTCCACTTCTTCATCCGGGCGACTCAGGGGTATGTGAGAAAACTGTGAATAGGGTGAGCGCGCTTTACCCAGCGCCAGATTACGCTCCGTCACTCTGGAAAAAAGTCCTTGAATTCGTATGGCCAACAGACCACCCAAACACCGCGCCATAAAAATGGTGAGGTGTGCATCATCCGAAAAGAATGTTTCCGGCTTTCTTTCCCATATTTCCCAAGTTCGTCACTTAAAAGCGTAAGTTATTGATTCGCCTAGAAGCGAGCTAAATTCGCAAGACTACAAATTCAGTGTCATCTGTGGTTCGAAAGTCTCCGTGTCTGGTGTT
>JAJTDO010000011.1 GCA_021300475.1 Burkholderiales bacterium
GAAAAACTTTCTCTGCTAAAAACGCATCTAAATACTTGATTTATTTGCTGTTTTGCTGCTTCGTTTTTTACGTCGCTGCAGCAGAGAAACGAGATTATGCACATCGTTTTTGAACGTGTCAAACTGATGACAGTAAAAATGACTGAAAAAAGGCATGAATGGACCTCATCAAGCTACTTAGAAGCCAAGGTTTTGGCAGTAGAAACGAAGTTAAATACCTGATCGAAAATGAGTTTGTTAGGATCAATGGTGAACTCGAAAAAGACTGGAAAAAAAGTTTCAAAAATCCGTTCGGAATTGAGATTTCAGTGGACGAAGAGGTTTTTGTGACCCAAGAACATTTGTATATCGTGATGAATAAACCCGCCGACTACGAAACATCCCACAAACCAAAGCATCATTTATCTGTATTTGAGCTTCTGCCAGAGCGTTTTTTGAGACGCAATGTGCAGGCAGTGGGTCGTCTGGACGTGGATACGACTGGCTTGTTGCTCTTTAGTGACGACGGCCAGTTCATTCATCAGGTGTCATCGGGAAACAAACGCTGCGTCAAAACCTATGAAGTAGGTGCAAAGCACCCCACTACATCCGCTTTTTTCGAACATCTGCTGAACGGCGTGCTGCTTCACGATGACAACGAGACGGTCGCGGCGCTTTCTTGCCACTCCGTTGATGAATGTCGTTTCTCCATGCAAATTGACAGCGGCAAGTACCATCAGGTCAAGCGGATGGTGGCTGCAGCAAGCAACCGCGTTGAAACCTTGCACAGAACTGCGATAGGCCAGTTTCTTCTTCCTGCAGAACTTGAAGCAGGCCAATGGCGCTATTTGAATGAGACAGAGGTGCAGGCATGCTTGTCCAAAGCAGAGAGCCAGACTCGGACAGAATGAGTCCTCCAGAAAAAAACTTGAAAATTCTAGATTGATTATCGGAAAAACAAGACGATAGAGAGACTTTTGGGATATAGTTTCGGGTTTGTTAATTTGCCGCTTCACCGAAAGGAAACGATGAAAATCGCTATGGAATTGCGCGCTGGCAATGTAATCATGGTGGGTAAAGAACCCATGGTTGTCCAGAAGTCTGAATATAACAAGTCTGGCCGCAATGCAGCCGTTGTTAAAATGAAAATGAAGAACCTGCTCTCTGGTGCGGGCATGGAGTCTGTTTTCAAAGCTGACGAGAAATTTGAAGTTTTGGTGTTGGAACGCAAAGAGGTTACTTATTCCTATTTTGCAGACCCCATGTATGTATTCATGGATGGTGAATACAATCAGTATGAAGTGGAAGCAGAAATGATGGGCGACGCCCTGAACTATCTGGACGAAGCCATGCCTTGTGAGGTTGTTTTTTATGATGGTAAGGCCCTGTCTGTTGAGATGCCCACAAGCGTTGTCAGGGAAGTGGCCTACACTGAACCTGCGGTTCGCGGCGACACTTCTGGCAAAGTAATGAAGCCAGCGCGCATCAAGCCAACCAACTATGAAATACCTGTACCAGCCTTCGTTGAAATTGGTGACAAGATTGAAATTGACACCCGTACCAACGAATACAAGGCTCGCGTGAAGTAATTTTTTTCGCATTCAGGTGTGCGACACGGAAAAGCGAACCATGAACGGTTCGCTTTTTTCTTTTAAGGGGCAAACAGCTCATGAATCGAAAAATCACCCTGCTTTGTAAAATTGTGGACAACTTGGGCGATGCTGGGGTGAGCCTAAGATTTGCGCGACATTGGGTGACGCGATTCAACCTGGATGAAATACACATCTGGACCGACGATATAAAACCATTTGTTTGGCTTATATATGGTGAACCTAAAGCAGATGATGCATTTGCCACTCAGGAACTGAGTCTTTATGGGGGGCGACTACAGATTCGAGAGGGTCTACATCCAGACACATGCTCAGACTGGGGTGATGTAGTTATTGAAGCTTTTGGTTCACCGGTGCCGGATGAGTGGAAATCAGTGCTGAGCCAACGGACACCCCAACCTGTCTGGGTGAATCTTGAGTACTTGAGCGCGGAAAGTTGGGTTGAGGAATTTCATGGAAAAACATCGGTTGATCCTGCAACGGGATGGAAGCAGTTGTTTTTCTTTCCTGGATTTACGGAACATACCGGCGGTCTTTTGGGTAATGAAATCGACTTTCAGAGCCCTCCTCTGCCCGCCGAGAAATTGGTTTCAAACAAGATTTTTGTATTTTGTTACGACAATGCCCCTTTAAAGGCGCTGTTGGCACAGGCGTGCAACTTAGGATTTGAGACAAACATAGCGACAAAGTCGCTTCGTGAAGAATGGCTGGACTCGGGTGCCAAAAAGTTTGACTTTGTGCCTCAATTGGACTTTGACGTGGCGCTTCTGGAATTTCGATTGCTGTTTGTCAGGGGGGAGGACTCGTTTGTCCGTGCCCAACTGTCAGGACTGCCTCTAGTTTGGCAGATATACCCGACCGAAGATGGTGCTCACTGGAAGAAGTTAACGGCATTTTTCGACAAATATACGGAAGCGCTAGGGTACGAAGCAAAACGGGCGCTGTGGGAATTATGGTGTTTTTGGAATGGGGGTACTCCTGCTCAAGAACAAAACCATGCTCAATTGAGCAATCTGATGCATTTTGAGGCTGAGTTGATTGAAAATGCTCAGACATGGAGACTTAAAGTAATGAAAAACTGCAAGTTAATCGAGCGCTTGGAGGCTTTTTTACCTCCAAGTGGCTGATTAAATTGGGATAGTTTACTCCGAGCGTCTTAAATGAATACCTTTTAGGTATTCGCCTTCTGGAAAGGCCAAATCGATTGGGTGGTCCAGGCCCGCCGACAGGTTTGAAATCACTTGCATGTTGATGTTGGCATCAGCTCCAGCACCAGCCACCACTTTACGGAACAAATCTGTGGAAACTGCGCCAGAGCAGGAAAATGTGAGTAAATCGCCACCGGGATTCAATAGCTGCATTCCCAGAATATTGATGTCTTTGTAAGCGCGGCAAGCGCGTTCAACGCTGGCTGCGTTCGGCGCAAATTTCGGTGGATCCAGAATAATAAGGTCGAATGTTTCACCATTGGCACGACAGGCTCTTAATTGCTTGAACACATCGGCCTCAATCCACTCGCTTTGATGTACATCCAAGCCGTTGAGTTTTGCATTTTCCAACCCCAAGGCCAGTGCTGAAGCACTCGAATCGACGGAAACCACACGCTTGGCACCCGCTTTCAGGGCGCTGAGCGAAAAACCACCGGTGTAAGAGAAGCAGTTCAGGACACTTCCGCGGGCCAACTGCTTGACCAACGCACGATTTTCCCGTTGATCAACATAAAATCCGGTTTTATGCCCTTCAACAATATCAACTTTGTAATGAATTTGATTTTCAACAATTGAAATTGTGCTGGTTTCTTCAAGCGCTGCCTTTGCTTGCGGCGTCAGTGGTCCACAACTGACTTTCAGCCCTTCGAGGGCGAGAGAATCGCTGTCGGTGCGCTCATAAATTTTCTTCAGTCCGGTGTGTGCGATAAGTTCCTGAATGATTGTGGATTTCAGAGTCAGTGCGCCTGCACTGTTGAACTGGACGACAAGCCAGTCAGCATAGCGATCGCAAATAACGCCAGGAAGACCATCTGCTTCACCGTGCAGCAGGCGCAAGGCATCGCTGCGCTTGGCAATGGACTCACGCTTTTTTAGGGCGCGGTGGATTTTCTCTCCAATCAAGGCAGCATCGACAGGACGGTCTTCGTCAAAGGACCAGACGCGGGCGCGAATTTGTGAGCCGGGACTGAATGCTGCCCATCCGAGGAAATTTTGATCAGCTGACAGCAAGGCAACAAATTGCCCTGCTTTCACGGTGCCTGTGACTTTACCGACAGCGCCGGAGAAGACCCAAGGATGGCGGCGCAATAAAGATTTTTCTTTGCCAGGTTTTAAGACGATGGCGGACGTTTGATTCATGAGAGCTAAGCTTTTCGATTTGATTGAAAAAATTGTTACGTAATGCGCTTTTTGGCTCGGGGATGAGCCTTGTCGTAAACAGTGCTGAGATGTTGGAAATCCAGTGCAGTATAAACCTGAGTGGAGGCAATGGATGCATGACCCAACAATTCTTGAACGGCACGAAGGTCGCCGCTGGATTGTAAAAGGTGGGAAGCAAAGGAGTGGCGCAGCATGTGGGGATGAACGTGACGTTCAAGACCAGATTGGTTTGCAAGCGCAGCTATCAGGCGTTGGGCGGCTCGAGCAGACAGACGCCCACCTTTTGCACCAATAAAAACAGCAGTTTCGTTGAGGTCTGGGACCATGGATGAGCGAATTTTCAACCAATCGGACAGACGCTCGGCCGCGACCCGGGTCAGGGGCACGATGCGGGGCTTACCGCCCTTGCCCACCAGAGCAATTTCGCCCGAGGACCAATTCAACCACCCACCAAGACAAGGCGCTTCGGAAAACCGAACCTCAAAAGCCGCTTGGGAAATATCCAGCCCCAATGCTTCTGAGAGTCGAAGTCCACCGCCGTACAACAGTTCGCTGAGGGCAAGGCTGAGCACCCTGATGTGAATTTTGTCTGATTCAGAGGGATCTATTGGCACCGAAACATCCAGCAATTGCGACGTTTGATCGGGGGACAACGCCTTGGGTAAATGTTTGGGGCGCTTGGGTGTTTTGATACCCACCATCGGATGCTCGGAAATCTCGCCCTGTTCAAGCAGGAACTTGAAAAATCCACGCCAGGTTGAGGCAATTCTGGCCAGCGTGGCCGGTGAAAGACCGCTGGCGTGCAATTGTGACAGGCGATGCCGGATTTTGAGTGCTGCCGACTCACCAGCACCTGAAAAAATCTCATTTGAATCAATTAACTGGAGATCTTGCCTAGCTGCCTTCAAGGTATTGGGGGCGTGCCTTTTCTCGCAAGTCAGCCGATTAAGATAGGCTTCAAGCTTATTCACGGGGTGAGTCTGGATAGACTCGCGCTGGCAATTTCGGAGATGTTCATTAAAAAATCAACGCCTGCATCTGCACTGAATCTGCCAGGGTCAGACGAACCAAGCACCAGAACACCAAAGGCCGTGGGGGAGAAACCCACCCGGAGCGGAATCAAAGCCACTGAACTGGCATGTGCTGGTCGCCCACGCAACCATGTATCAAGGTGAATATTGGCCGAAGGGCCACAGTAAGGCATTTTCAAGCCATCAATGGTTTTTCTGTCTGCCGAGGCTACATCCAACAGATAGCTTTCGTGGATATTTGCCTTTTCAATGGGCCACAAACGCAGACACACCAGAGGAATGGCAAATAAGCGGGCCAACTCTTCTTCGATGATTGCAGGGATGGCGTTTGGATTTTTTTCCTTTAAAAGCGTGCGTTGCCAAGCCTGCAGCTTTTGTATGATGGCCTGGTTCTCTGTGGCTGCATGGCCCATTTCCATTATTTTTGTTTCTAGCAATTTCTGCTTGTCGCGCAGTACCTGCAATTGGCGCTCATGCAGTGAGAAGGTTTTGCCCGTTGTGGGATCAGGTAAACGAAGTTGCCCCAATACGCCGGGATAGTGCGTGAAAAAATCTGGGTGTATTCGCAGAAAATCGATGATCTGGTCAGCGCTCAAGGTCACAGTAGAAACTCCCCATGAAAAACGGTTTCGGCAGGTCCGGTCATGAAAACCGGCATGCCTTCACCGCCCCACTCAATGGTCAGCAACCCACCTCGTTTTTGAATATTGACTTCGGGATTGAACAGACCTCTTCTCATACCGGTGACAGCAGCCGCACACGCGCCTGTTCCGCAGGCAAGGGTTTCACCCGCCCCACGCTCCCACACCCTTAAACCGGCTTGATCTCTTTCCACCACCTGCAAAAACCCCACGTTCACTTTTTGAGAGAATCGGGGATGTACTTCGAGCCAACGACCCAGCACGGCAATCGGCGCAACAGCAAGACGCTCCGACAAAATGACCGCATGCGGGTTGCCCATGGAGACCACTGAGAATTCTGCATGGGTCTGCTTCAGCCCCAAAGAGGCAGGCAATTCGATTTCATAAACGGTGGCGTCACCCTCTTGGCGGGTGTTCAGGCCTGTTGAGTCAAAGTGAACACTGCCCTCAGAAAACTGGGGGGGGCCCATATTGACACGTACCCGGCCTGGACCCAGCAACTCAGGCGAAATGACGCCGGCTCTGGTTTCCACCGAGATAATATGTTTTTCAGTTAGCCCTGTTTCAAATACGAATTGCGCAAAACACCGTGCACCGTTCCCACACTGTTCGACTTCGTTACCGTCCTGATTGAATATTCGATAGCGAAAGTCGTTTTGAGTATCTTCAGGCGGTTCAACAACCAGAACTTGGTCGGCGCCAATACCGAAGTGTCGGTTTGCCAAACGACGAATAAAGTCTGGCGTTAAGTCAAGCGCTTGTCTGACGCCATCAAGGACAACGAAATCGTTGCCGGCGCCGTGCATTTTGGTGAATTTAATGTTCATTTTTCTATTATGACGCTTTTTTCAATGGTGCTTCCCATAAAATCCAGGTTCGCCCTGAGGACGGGTCTTGAAGCGTTTGTGAGTCCATAGATACTGGGAGGGGGCTTCCAACACCAAGGCTTCGATGGTCTGGTTAATTTGGGTGGTAGCCAAGGTGTCGTCTTCGGGAGGAAAGTTTTCCAAGGCGGGGCGAACCGACAAAACGTACTTGCCACCGAAAATACCCTTTCGCTTCCAGAAGGTGGGGCAAGGTACCACTGTTGCGCCGGTAAGACGCGCCAAACGTGCGACAGCGGTGACTGTGGCGGCCTTGACACCGAAGAACGGTACAAACACTGCATCTTTTTCGCCAAAATCCATGTCGGGCAGGTAATACAAAGGCTTTCCTGACTTCAGGTTCTTGATGATTCCCCTGACGCCTTCTTGCCGGGAGAGTAACACTGGCTCACCAATTCTTGCCCTTCCTGTCTTCAGCAGGTTGTTTAATATGGGGTTCTTTTGATTTGAGTACATGGTGACCATACTCAATTCACTGCATAAGCGAGTCCAACCTGCATCCAACCCCAAAAAGTGGGGAGCCAGAATAATGACTGGCTTTACAGTGCGTTTTTCGTCTGACGATGTCGCGAGATTTTGGTGGGCAAGTGCCTGCAAACGATCCAAACCTTGAATCTCTATGCGCTTGGCCAAGTCTGGGGCACCGGCCTGCCACAACCAAGCTCGGTCGAGAAACGTGCGGACATAAATGAACATGTGCTGAAAGCCATTCACATAGCGCCAGAGAAGTCCTCGATCGGGAAAACAAAGCTTCAAATTGGTTAAAAGAACAAAACGACGCTCAGCACCGAAAATCCAGACGGCACAAGCGACCATCAAGGCAACTGCCGTTGCAAAAACGTCAAAGACAAAAACAGGTCTTCTGCCAAACCACATCCAGACAGCAACGAAACTTTTCATGCCGGGGTGTCCTTTTCAAGCGCATTCTCCGGCAGCAATACGCCGGCAGGAACTTTGTAGCGATCATAGGACCAGTAATATTGCTCCGGATACATCATTACAACCCGTTCGATTTCCCGGTTCAAAAAAGCGGTCGCTTCCTCGGTGGACTCCGGCAGGGAGGCGCTCACATCAATAAACCGCAAACGCCAACCGCGCCCCCAAGGCAAGCGGGCGGCAACAGCCATGACAACCACAGCGTTGGACTGTTTTTGGAGCTTTGCGGGCAACACCATGGTGTAGGCGGGTCTGCCCCAGGACGGCACCCAGACACCTTCACCGTTAGAGGGCACCTGATCAGGCAAGATGCCCACAGCCTGGTTACGTTTAAGTGCCTTCATGAGTTTGCGAACTCCGGAAAGGTCGGTCGGAGCAAGCTCCAGATTTTGTCGTCCGCGGTGATTCTCAATCATTGTTTGCATTGCAGGATTTCTGTTGGGGCGATATAAAACAGTGATATGAAGACGCAGTGCGAGTGCTTGGGCAGCCACTTCAAAACAGCCCATATGGGGCGTCAAAAACAGGATGGGACGATTTTCCAGGTGGTGCTTTTCAATAACATGCCAATCGTCGCAAAACACTTTTTTGGCAGCACACCGCTGTGAAGACCGAAACCACACGTAGGGCAGTTCGAGCAACCCTTTACCAGTCTCACCAATGGATTTACGAAGAATTCGGTGGAACTCCGGGTGTTGGGCGCCTATGGCCTGAGTCAGCATTTCTTTAAATAAACGGCGGTAACTCACCGATGTGCAGTAAGCAAACCAACCGAGCAGCCACCCGAAACCATGTAGTACAACGAGGGGCAACTGGCTGACAATTTTTGAGAGCGTAATTAGGTTCATAGGGATTGATTGTAAGGCTGTTGATGCGAAAACGCGCCTAGTTAGCGGTCTCGAAAATGTAACGAAACGCTGACAAGTCGTTTATAATCCACAACGACGCTGAGTTAAAAAGACAACTTGCGGGGCGTCGATAAACATGTCCGCTAAAGCGTCGCCGAAACAGCGCAGTGCCGGCCTCGCAACAATCAACATGGCCGGCAGATTCGCCGGCGTTTTGGAGCACACACCATGAGCAGTCAATATTTTTTTACTTCAGAGTCCGTTTCCGAAGGCCATCCGGACAAAGTAGCGGATCAAGTCTCCGATTCCATCCTCGACGCAATTCTTGAACAAGACCCGACCGCCAGAGTTGCGGCTGAAACGCTTTGCAACACCGGATTGGTTGTTTTAGCCGGCGAAATCACAACCACCGCCAATGTGGACTACATCAAGGTGGCTCGCGACACCATCAAGCGTATCGGCTATGACAACACCGATTACGGTATTGACTACAAGGGTTGCGCGGTCATGGTTTGTTATGACAAGCAAAGCCCTGATATTGCACAAGGCGTGGACAAGGCGCACGACGACAATTTGGACCAAGGTGCCGGTGACCAAGGACTCATGTTCGGCTATGCCTGTAATGAGACCCCCGAGCTCATGCCCCTGCCTATCCACCTCTCCCACCGCTTGGTGGAGCGCCAGAGTCAATTGCGCAAGGATGGCCGTCTACCTTGGCTACGTCCGGACGCCAAATCTCAGGTGACCATTAAATATGTCGATGGAAAGCCTTACTGCATTGATACGGTTGTTCTCTCCACCCAACACGCACCGGAAATTGAGTTGAGCATGTTGCGCGAGGCGGTGATTGAAGATGTGATCAAACCGGTGCTGCCTTCGGAACTCATCAAAGGCAACATTAACTTTCTGGTGAATCCGACAGGGCGCTTCGTGATTGGCGGACCTCAAGGTGACTGTGGCCTGACCGGACGAAAGATTATCGTGGACACTTACGGCGGCGCAGCACCCCACGGTGGCGGTGCGTTTTCAGGCAAAGACCCATCGAAAGTGGACCGTTCAGCCGCTTACGCAGGTCGTTATGTGGCCAAAAACATTGTTGCAGCCGGTTTGGCGGATAAATGCTTGGTGCAGGTGAGTTACGCAATTGGTGTGGCTCGCCCTACTTCCATCATGGTGAACACGTTTGGAACCGGTACCATTTCAGATGCTGCGATCACAGAACTGATCAATGCACACTTTGACCTGCGACCAAAAGGCATTGTGAAGATGTTGGACCTGCTGCGCCCCATTTATGCAAAGACAGCCTCTTACGGTCACTTTGGCAGAAATGAGCCTGAATTTACATGGGAAAGAACGGACAAGGCCGCCATTTTGAAAGCCTCTGTTTAAGACGATTTGCATTATTTATAGCTTAAGTTGCAGTTGCCCTTTGGCAACTGCTCAAATCGTTGTTAGAATGTTGCCTGGGTTGAGGAGCGTTGCGACAACATTTGTTTGCCAGGCTTAACCCGGTCTCTAAGATTCATCCGTCCGGATGCGTTTCAGGACTGCTTCAACGGCGCTCACGTCTCTTTTTTATTCATTTTGAAGAAAGGAGGGCGTGATGAGCGCCATTCTAAAACCCCTGACAGCTCAGGGAACACCCGACTACCACGTTGCAGACCTTAACCTCGCCGATTGGGGCCGCAAGGAAATTGCAATTGCTGAAACCGAGATGCCTGGCCTGATGGCCATTCGCGAGGAATTCGCCTCAAAGCAGCCTCTCAAAGGCGCCAGAGTGACCGGCTCCCTTCACATGACTATTCAAACCGCAGTGTTGATTGAAACATTGACGGCTCTGGGTGCCGAAGTGCGTTGGGCATCTTGCAATATCTATTCAACCCAAGACCATGCCGCTGCGGCCATCGCCGTCGGCGGAACGCCTGTTTTCGCTTACAAGGGCGAGACGCTGGTTGAATACTGGGACTACACCCACCGTATTTTTGAATGGGCCGATGGCGGCCTGACAAACATGATTCTTGACGACGGCGGCGATGCAACCTTGCTGCTGCACCTGGGCACACAGGCGGAGAAAGACCAAAGCGTTCTTTCAAACCCCACCAGTGAAGAGGAAGAAATTCTTTATGCAAGCATCAAGGCGAAACTGGCCGTGGACCCGAAATGGTATTCAACGCGGTTGGTTGCGGTGCGCGGCGTTACGGAAGAAACCACAACCGGCGTGAAGCGTCTCTACACAATGGCAGAAAAAGGCTCACTGGCCTTCCCCGCCATCAACGTCAATGATTCTGTTACCAAGTCGAAGTTTGACAACCTCTATGGTTGCAGAGAGTCCTTGGTTGATGCGGTGAAACGCGCAACTGACGTGATGATTGCCGGAAAAGTGGCCGTGGTTGCTGGTTACGGCGATGTGGGCAAGGGTTCTGCCCAAGCGTTGCGTGCCTTGTCAGCCCAAGTGTGGGTTACAGAGGCTGACCCTATTTGCGCATTGCAGGCAGCCATGGAAGGTTACCGCGTTGTGACCATGGAATATGCGGCCGACAAAGCTGACATTTTCGTGACCGCCACAGGTAACCGCGATGTCATTAACTACAGCCATATGTCCAAAATGAAAGACCAGGCGATCGTTTGTAACATTGGTCACTTTGACAACGAAATTGATGTTGCCTCATTGAAAGACTGCCGTTGGGATGAGATCAAGCCGCAAGTTGATCATGTCATTTTCCCGGATGGAAAGCGCATTATTTTGCTGGCGCGCGGTCGTTTGGTGAATCTGGGCTGTGGAACAGGACACCCCAGCTACGTCATGAGTTCAAGCTTCGCCAATCAGGTGCTGGCGCAAATTGAATTGTGGTGCAACCACGCCAAGTATCCAGTGGGTGTTTATGTTCTGCCCAAGCATCTGGATGAGAAAGTGGCGCGCCTGCAATTGAGCAAGTTGGGCGCACAACTGACAGAGCTGAGTTCTGACCAAGCTGCCTACATTGGCGTGAAAGTTGAAGGCCCTTACAAGCCAGAGACCTACCGCTACTAAGTATGAGACTAGATGCGGCCTTGGTTGCCAGAGGTTTATGCGGATCACGAACAGGAGCGCAGAAAGCCATTCAGCAAGGCCGTGTCGAAATCATAAAACTGCCGGATCCTGACCGTCGAACGATAGAAAAACCTTCGTTCGAGGTCAGCGAGTGTGACCAAATTTTCCTGATTGTCAGTGAAGCAGACCGATTTGTTTCCCGGGGTGCGCTTAAACTAATCGGAGCGCTACAGGAAACGGGATTGTCTCCATTGGACCTGACTTGTCTGGATGTGGGCCAGTCGACCGGAGGATTCACTGATGTACTTTTGCAGCAAGGTGCGACTCGCGTTCTCGGCTTGGAAGTTGGTAGCGATCAACTTCACCCCAGCCTAAGAACCCACGCGAAAACCTTGTGTCTTGAGGGAGTCAATGCCCGGGACTGCGCTAGGGCAGATCTTTTGGATCAAATTGCCAAAACTGGAAAAACTGCGGAGCACTGGTGTCCTGCAGCGGGTTTTGACCTCATAGTAATGGATGTGTCGTTCATCTCTTTGCTAAAGGTAAGTGCCAATTTGCGACAATTCATGCATCCGCAAGGACAGGGTCTGTGGCTGGTCAAACCTCAGTTTGAAGTTGGCAAGAGCATGATTGGCAAGGGCGGCTTGGTGAAACCAGAGGCCTTGGGCGCCGATTTTGAGAAAACAATCGTCAGCGGACTACATGCTCAAAACTATGTAGTTAAACGCTTTTTTTCATCCCCCATTACTGGTGGAGATGGTAACCAAGAATTTTTTGTCTGGGTCTGCCCAGCGTGATGAACATGGAAATCAGCTTTGAATTTTTTCCGCCAAAGACGGAAGAAGGCGAACAAAAACTATTGATGGCCCGCCAGCAACTCGCGGTTACCAACCCGCATTTTTTCTCGGTCACTTATGGTGCAGGAGGAACAACCCAATCCGGCACGCTAAAAACGGTGAGTGGTATTTTGGCCGACGGATTTGATGCGGCCCCTCATTTGTCTTGTATTGGCGCCAGCAAGGACAGCATAAGGCAAGTGCTGTCCGAATTCAGAGCGGCGAACGTCAAAAGAATTGTGGCGCTCCGCGGAGACCTGCCCTCGGGCATGGTGGAAATCGGAGAGTTTCGCTACGCCAGCGAGTTGGTGGAATTCATCAGAACTGAAACCGGACGGGAATTCTGGTTGGAAGTGGCTAATACAGATTCCTATTTTGCCGGGCATCATGCCAATTACGAACTTTACACAGTTGGCCAGATTTTCTGACGCCTGTGGTACGGAGATACCCCGGTGGGTACGCAACACGCTCCAAAGCTTTGGTGATGACATCGACTCCATCAGGGAGTTCGGGCACCAAGTGGTGATGGAATTGTGCGACCGACTACAGCAAGAGGAGGTTCCCGGCTTCCATTTCTATACGATGAACAATGCCGGGCCCAGTTTGCGTTTGCTCAAAGACCTGAAATTGGTTTGAGCCAGTCTTAAAATGCGTGAACAGTACTTTCGGTGACAATGTAGTTCATGGGGATGTCGAAGGACTCGGGCTGATAAAGTGGCAATTCGAGCACATCGTAGGCAATGCCAATGCTGATGACAGTTTTTGGCAAGTCTGGGAGGGTTTTGTCAAACCACCCTCCCCCGTACCCAAGACGGTAACCCGAACGCGAAAACCCCACACATGGAATCAGAAGCGCATCGGGCAGAACCTCAACCCCTTGTGCTGGAACGGGAATTCCATAACTGCCGGCTTGCATTTCTTCGCCTGATTTCCAAGAAAAAAACTGCAATTTTCCAATTGAGCTGCAAACAGGCAGAGCCAATTGATATTTTTCTTCATAATCTGGGTAATACTTTCTAATATTTGGCTCGTCTCTTATGGGACAATAAACTGCAAGATATTTAATAGAATGTTCACCCAATAGTTTTAAGAGCCTGTTGTTCAAGCGTTGATCCATTTCCTGAGCCACAGCGGCAGGAATGGAGCTTCGCACTTGTAGCAGTCGTTTTCTTTCGGTCGTTTTTAGTTTGTCCACAACACGGATCATTGATGTCACAACAGCTTGGAATTCTACAACCGTCCGCGTTTTCACTACGAAAAATTGTCGTAGGAATTATTGTGTCAGCCAGCACGGCGTTTCACACCCTTGCGGTGCACGCAGCAACCCCGGACGAATGGGTATTGCAGGCGAGGGATGCATTCAGGGTGGCCGACACGCAAGGCTTCGAAAAAGCCGCTTCGCAAATACCCACAGACCACGCAATGTTCGCGTACCTGGAATTTTGGCGCTATAAATTAAAGCAACCTGACAGCAAAAGTACTGAAGGCATTGAAAAAGAGGCTGAACTTGAATATCTCTTGAACAAATATGTGGGTACCTGGCCCGCAGAACAGTTCCGACGCGATTTTTTACTCGCACTGGCGAAGCGTGCTGATTGGCCGAAATTCAATGCACAAGCTTCCCAATTACTGCAAAAAGACGACTTGGGTACCCAGTGTCTGGAAACAATGCGGGATGATGCAGCCGGTAAGGACGTACTGGCAACCAGTCAAGGATATTTGCAGTACACCAAGGAACTTCCTGAGGGCTGCATTTTGTTGGGTGAGCGGTTGTACCAGGCGGGGAAACTGACGCACAAAGACATCATGCAACGCGTACTGGTGTTGGTGGAGAACGGTAGCAACCCGCACGCAACACGGGTGTATTCCTACTTGAACAACAACGGCGGCAAAGAAAAAGGTACGGATCCGAAAGCACTGGAAATCGCTTTGGAGAAACCGGCAAAGTACCTCAAGGACTTGCCCGCGAAGGCATCGCAGGGAAAGCTTGAACTGGCTGTGGTGGCAATTTCCAGACTGAGCCGTTCGGAGCCCGAAGAAGCCGCCGACTGGTTGGAAAAATTGGCGCCTCGTCTGGATGCAGATCACCAGAGTTGGGCGTGGGCACAGATTGGACTGTTTTCAGCCAGGAAGTGGCATGTAAATGCCAGCAAGTGGTTTGGTAATGGGCAGCCTGATCAGCGCAGCAAAGACGCCCATGAGTGGTTTGTGCGCAGCCACTTGATGAACAAAAACTGGGTTGAGGTTAAAAAAGCCATTGAGGCAATGCCAACCAGTGTTCAGTCCGACGCGGCATGGCGCTATTGGCTCGCCAAAGCCATGCAAAACACGGGCAATACGGTGGGTGCGAAAAGTATTTACACCTCATTGATCAGTCCGTTTAGTTTTTACGGGCAATTGGCCACTGAAGAGGTTGGGCAAAGCGTCAAATTGCCGCCACTACCTGCCCAAGCCATTACGGTGGCTGAATTGACCCAGGCACAGCAAAACCCTGGTTTTCAACGTGCGGCCATTTGGTACCGCCTTGGCCAACGCACCGAAGGTTTCAGGGAATTCAACTTCACCCTGACAGGCATGAACGACAGGCAATTGCTGGCCAGCGCAGTGTGGGCGCAGCAGAACGACCTGCCTGACCGGGCAATTGCTGCGGCAGACAGAACCACCAACCTGCACGACGTTCGCCTTCGTTACCTCACACCATTCAAAGAAAGTCTCCAGAACAATGCCAACCTTGCCGGATTGGAACTGGCTTGGGTTTATGGACTGATTCGTCAGGAGTCCAGATTCATTCAGGCGGCGAAATCGGTGGTGGGCGCCTCGGGCTTGATGCAACTGATGCCGGCCACGGCAAAAATGGTTGCCAAAAAAATCGGCATGGAAGGCTATGAAGCCAACAAGGTGAACGACCTTGACACCAACCTGCGTTTGGGGACAAGTTATCTGAAAATGCTTTCAGATCAGCTCGATAGCTCTTTGGTCATGGCCACCGCCGGCTACAATGCAGGCCCCGGGAGACCAAGAAACTGGCGGACAAAGATCTCTTTCCCTTCGCTGGAAGGTGAAATTTTTGCGGAAGTCATCCCATTTACGGAAACACGCGACTACGTTAAAAAAGTATCAAGCAATACAGTAGCTTACGCAAATTTGCTGGAAGGAAAACCGCAATCTCTGAAGCAAAGGCTGGGGTCCATCGCAATGCAGTCCGCAACGACACTGACGGTTGAAAATGAGATCATTCAGCAAACCCCCAATTAATCGCTATCAACATTGCACGAAAACACTATGACCTACAACAACATACTTATCATCGGCGGTTCAGGCTTTATCGGCACGGCTTTGGCGACTCGACTGGCCAATCAGGGCAGGCATGTCATTGTGCCGACCCGGCGGGTAAAAAACGCTCAAACCCTTTTGATGGTTCCGCAAGTTGAGGTTGTTGAAGCCGACATCAATGATGACAAGCAGCTAAGAAAGCTTATTGCCCGCTCTGATGCCGTCATTAATCTGGTGGGCATTCTTCAAGGCGGACTGGGTAACCCTTACGGCAAGAGGTTTGCCCAAGCCCATGTGGAACTGCCACAGAGAATTGTTAAGCACATGAAGGCGATGGGTGTTGGCCGACTTCTGCACATGAGCGCCCTGGGGGTGACTGGCTCACAAAACAGCCCGAGCATGTATCTGAGATCAAAGACGGATGGTGAACGCGTGGTCAGAGGCAGTTTTCTGAATTGGACCATCTACCGCCCTTCCGTGGTGTTTGGCGCAGGCGACTCTTTCCTGAATCTGTTTGCAAAACTGGCCAAAGTGGCTCCTTTTCTGCCCCTGGCCGGTGCGGACGTCAAGTTTCAACCGGTGTATGTGGAAGACGTGGCCCAAGGCATGATCAACACCTTGGACAACCCAAACTCGGAAGAAAAAACCTATGAAATGACGGGCCCCAAGGTCTATACCCTGCGCAATCTGGTTGAGATTGCCGCCAGTTACAGCGGTAATCCGCGTCCCATCATTGGACTGCCTGGTCCACTGGCCTATTTGCAGGCGTTGGCAATGGAGTTGGTCCCTGGCGAACCCCTGATGAGCCGCGACAACCTGAACTCCATGAAACTGGACAATGTGGGCAGCGCCCCCCTGTCACCAGACCTTAAGCTTGAACCCACCGCTCTCGAGCCGATTGCAGCGGAATATCTCTGTCCGGCCAATGCAATTACGCCCTTGGACAGGTTTCGCAGCAAGGCTCACCGTTAAATCGTTTCCATAAAGATATTCAAATGAAATCAGCAGCTTCCCATGTCATGGCTACCTACGCCCGCCAATCCGTGGCTTTTGACCACGGCCAGGGCGCTTGGCTGTGGGACACCACAGGAAAAAAATATCTGGATGCCCTGTCGGGCATCGCAGTCAGCGGACTGGGGCACAACCACCCGGTGTTGGTGGCCGCCATTGCGCGGCAAGCCGCCAAAGTGATCCACACCTCCAATCTTTTCCAGATTCCCGAGCAGGAAAGTCTCGCCCAACGCCTTTGCGAACTATCGGGCTTGCAGGAAGTGTTTTTCTGCAATTCAGGCGCTGAAGCCAATGAAGCAGCCATTAAATTGGCCAAGTATCTGGGCGGCAAGAACGGAAATGAGAACCCGGACATTATCGTGATGGAACGTGCCTGGCACGGTCGCACCATTGCAACGTTAGCAGCAACAGACAGCCCGAAAGCCAAGGCTGGTTTTGGCGATCTACCCGGCGGATTTGTGCGTGTGCCCTACCGTGATCTGACGGCGATCGAACATGTTGCACAGACCAATGACAAGGTAAATGCGGTTCTGCTGGAGGTTCTGCAAGGCGAAGGCGGCGTGAACATGGCCGAGGCACAATATTTGCAAGGCCTGCGTGCACTGTGCGATGCCAAAGGCTGGCTGTTGATGATAGACGAGGTTCAAAGCGGTATTGGACGTACAGGCAAGTGGTTTGGTTACCAACACGCTGGCATCACCCCGGATGTTGTCACACTGGCAAAAGGGTTAGGCTCGGGCGTTCCGATCGGGGCATGCATGGTCGGCGGAAAAGCCGCTGGCGTTATGGGCCCGGGCAGCCATGGCACCACCTTTGGTGGCGGACCGCTTGTTTCTGTTGCTGCGCTCACCACGCTGGATGTGATGCGGGACGAAAAACTTCTGGAAAATGCACATAACGTTGGTGCCTACATTCGCGCCTGCATTACGCGCGAATTGTCTGGTGTTGCGGGCGTCAGGGAAGTCAGAGGCCAAGGCCTGATGATAGGCATTGAATTGCTTCGCCCGTGCGGTGTTCTGGTGGCTCGTGCGCTGGAAAAAGGCTTGATTCTGAATGTCACCCGGGACAACGTGATTCGGCTGCTGCCCCCCTTGGTCATGACGCAATCGGATGCTGATGCGCTGGTGGAAATTCTCGCGCCACTCATCAAGGAGTTTCTGACTGAGCCCGTGTCAGCGTAGAATCTAGCTTTAGAAAAAAAGCAGCGGTTGTTTTAAGGCTGCGACAGCGATGATGACCTTGAATCACTTCTTACAATTCAGCGACCTCAACAGAGAAGAGTTTGACTATCTGGTAGCGCGTACCGTGGACATTAAAGCCCGGTTCAAGCGCTATGAGCCGTACTATCCGCTACAGGACAGAACGCTGGTCATGATCTTCGAAAAGCAGTCCACACGCACCCGTTTGAGCTTCGAGGCGGGCATGCATCAACTCGGCGGTTCTGCCATTTACCTCAACACCCGGGACTCCCAACTGGGCAGAGGCGAACCCGTAGAAGATGCGGCTCAGGTCATATCGCGGATGTGCGACATTGTCATGATCAGAACCTACGAACAAAGCATCATAGATCGCTTCGCCGCAAACTCTCGCGTACCGGTCATCAACGGCCTGACAAATGAATATCACCCATGCCAGATCTTGGCAGACATCATCACCTTCATTGAGCACCGCGGCCCCATTCAAGGGAAAACGGTTGCTTGGGTGGGCGACAGCAACAACGTTTGCAACACCTGGCTGCAGGCGGCGGAACTGCTTGATTTCAAACTGAATGTCTCCACCCCTCCCGGCTATGAAATCGAGAGCGAACGGGCACAGGCGGCTCACCAACACCTTGAGGTGTTTGCAGACCCGATGGAAGCTTGCCGCAACGCTCACTTGGTGACCACAGATGTGTGGACCAGCATGGGTTTTGAGGCGGAAAATGAGGCGCGCCTAAAGGCGTTTGCCGATTGGCAAGTTGACTCGGACATGATGTCTGTTGCGGATCAAAAAGCTGTGTTCATGCATTGTTTGCCTGCGCACAGGGGTGAAGAGGTGGCTGCTGATGTAATTGACGGCCCTCAAAGTGTGGTTTGGGATGAAGCAGAAAACCGGTTGCACACACAAAAAGCCTTGATGGAGTACTTGCTTTGCGGCAGGGTGTGAGCCACTCTGAACACAACGTTTCAGTAGTACAATTCGAGCTTCTACGAAATCACAGACCTGCAACATGAGCGACATCAACAAGGTAGTGCTTGCCTATTCCGGCGGCTTGGACACATCCGTTATTTTGAAATGGCTTCAAGACACCTACCACTGCGAAGTGGTTACATTCACAGCCGACCTCGGACAAGGTGAAGAACTTGAACCTGCCCGTGCAAAAGCACTGAAGTTCGGCATCAAGCCTGAAAACATCTTTATTGAAGATCTGCGTGAAGAATTTGTCCGCGATTTCGTTTTCCCCATGTTTCGCTGCAACACCATTTACGAGGGTGAATACCTGCTCGGTACATCGATCGCCCGACCACTGATTGCCAAGCGTCAAATTGAAATTGCCAATGCCACCGCTGCAGACGCGGTTTCACATGGCGCTACAGGCAAGGGCAATGACCAAGTCAGATTTGAATTGGGTTACTACGCACTGAAACCCGACGTCAAAGTCATCGCCCCCTGGCGCGAGTGGGATTTGTTGTCACGCGAAAAACTGTTGGCCTACGCTGAAGACGCCGGTATTCCGGTGGACATGAAGCACCTTAATGGTGGCGCGCCCTACTCCATGGACGCCAACCTGCTGCATATCAGCTTTGAAGGTCGCCATCTGGAAAATCCTTCGGCCGAGGCAGAAGAAAGCATGTGGCGCTGGACAGTTTCGCCGGAAGCCGCGCCCGACGAAGCCCAGTACATCACGCTGGAATACGAACGTGGCGACATCGTTGCCATTGACGACAAAAAACTCAGCCCAGCCGAAGTGCTGACTGAGTTGAACCGATTGGGTGGCAAGCATGGCATTGGTCGCCTTGATTTGGTGGAAAACCGCTTTGTCGGCATGAAATCCCGCGGTTGTTATGAAACACCAGGCGGCACCATCATGATGAAGGGTCACCGCGCCATTGAATCCATTACGCTGGACAGGGAAGTCGCGCATCTGAAAGATGACTTGATGCCCCGCTATGCAAGCCTGATTTACAACGGCTACTGGTGGGCACCCGAGCGCAAGGCGCTGCAGGTTCTGATTGACCACACACAGATGGGGGTCAATGGCTGGGTTCGCCTGAAATTGTACAAAGGCAACGTGATTGTGGTGGCCAGAGATTCCAAAAACACGCTGTTCGACCAGAATATTGCAACCTTTGACGATGACGGTGGGGCCTACAATCAGGCCGATGCCGGTGGCTTTATCAAGCTCAATGCCTTGCGCATGAGAATTGCAGCCAACGCCGCCAAGAAGCGCGGCTCATAAACTACCCATTGAGAGATAAAAACATGAGTCAATTCGACAACGTCAGTGTTGTGAAAAAAGCCAACGTATATTTTGACGGCAAGTGCGTCAGCCACACCGTTATTCTTGAAGGTGGCGTGCGGAAATCGGTTGGGGTAATTTTGCCGTCCAAACTGACCTTCAACACGGGTGCACCGGAAATCATGGAAATTCTGGATGGTACCTGCAAGGTAAAACTGGCGGGCGAAACCGACACCAAAACATATGGCGCCGGCCAGCAGTTCTCAGTTCCTGCCAACAGCTCTTTCGACATCGAAGCGTTGGACAACGTGCATTATGTTTGCCACTTTGGCTGACAAATTCAAACTGCTTTAAACCAGTAGAGGTTCAGGCTCCAGATTCACTGCGAACTGGAGCCTTACTTTTTCAATCACCAGCTCAACGAGTGCCTTCAAATTGTCTGCTGTGGCGTCACCTTGGTTTATAAGAACCAAAGCCTGTTTTTCAGACACTGCAGCGCCCCCTACCGCCTGCCCCTTCAAACCGGCCTGCTCAATCAGCCAAGCCGCGGCCAGTTTCACCCTGCCATCTGGTTGGGGATAGGACACCACATCAGGCCAGTTGATTTTAATTTGCTCAAATACTGTTTGATCAATGATGGGGTTCTTGAAAAAGCTGCCTGCGTTACCCGTGATGCAGGGGTCGGGTAACTTTTGAGTGCGAATGCTCACAACAGCATTAAATACAGTGCGCGGTGTCGGGGCTGCAATGGCGTGCTCAACGAAGTATTTTTGTATATCGGCATATTGAGTGACGGGCACCCACACCTTGGGTAATTTGAAAACCACTGCGGTAATCACCGCCTTGCCGGCCAAATGATGTTTAAAAACGCTGTCGCGATAGGCAAACCTGCACTCCTCGTTGCTCAATGAACGGAATGCAAATATTTCCAGATCCAGAATGCGGACTTCGTGAATTCGCTGACTGACCTCCAGACCGTAGGCTCCGATGTTTTGAATGGGGCAAGCCCCCACGGAGCCGGGAATCAGAGCCAGATTTTCAAGCCCTGGCTTGCCCTGAGACAGGGTGTATTCAACAAAATCGTGCCAGTTTTCGCCCGCTGCCACTTCTACATAATGGAATTGTGCATCGTCTTCCACCCACTGAATGCCACGCAGGGCAAGGTGAATAATGGTGCCGGGAAAATCTTGCGTAAAGACCGTATTGCTGCCCTCACCCAGAAAAAGCAAAGGCGCACGCTGTTGGCGTTGAGACACCAATGCGTCTCTTAATTCATTTTCGGAATGAACCGACACCCACCGACGTGTTTTAGCCTTCAGCCCGAAGCTGTGACGGTTTTGTAAACTGTAGTCGTGGCAAATATCTGGCATCATCTTGGTTATATTCAATCTAGCCCTCTATTGTAGTGCGCCTGCCATTACATGAAGTGCGGTATTACCTGATTCAGGAGCAAAAAACACCATGCCATCGTTTGACGTTGTATGTAAGCCAGATTTGGTTGAACTGCGAAATGCCGTGGAACAAGCGAACAAAGAAATTGCAACGCGTTTTGATTTCAAGGGATCCGATTCCCGTGTTGAGCAAAAAGAAAAAGAACTGATTGTTTTCGCGGACGACGACTTTAAACTTGGCCAGGTCAAAGACATTGTGCTGACCAAGTGCGCAAAACGAAATCTTGATGTCAGATACCTTGATTTTGGGAAAACCGAAAAACTTTCCGGCGACAAACTAAAGCAAACCGTGACGGTCAAGAACGGCATTGAGCAGGAATTGGCAAAAAAAATCGTCAAAGCCATTAAAGACAGCAAAATGAAGGTGCAAGCTAGCATACAAGGCGACACGGTTCGTATTCAGGGCGCGAAACGGGACGACCTGCAAAATGCAATCGCGTTGCTGAAAAAAGATGTGTCCGACGCCCCTCTGAGCTACGAAAACTTTCGAGATTAAGCCTGTTCGGCAAAGCCCCTACCCGTATTGGAAACCAGATGTCACACGACCACCACCCTCATAACCACGACCATGACCCTCATAACCACGACCATGACCACGCACATGGCGACTGTGGGCACGATCACTCCCACAGCGAATCAGATATTGTTTACACAAGAATTGTGGCTAACCACATCAAAATTGCTGGTATTTTGTTAAAAGACGCCCCGACACTGGAACTGACCTACGCCCAGCGTCAAGCGCCACCCCATGAAGTGAAACTGTCCAACGGAAAACAAGCATTTCTTCATCTCGACGAAAGCCTGCAAGCCGGCGACCGCTTGGTGGCGGAAGTCAACCGTTGGGCGACCGTCACGCCTGCAGTGGAAGAACTGCTCAAGCTTTCGGGCTCGACCGACGCGCAAATGAAAGCCTGCATCAAACTTGGGCAACTGGGGCAACCCATGATGGCAGCCGACGACCACCTGTATGTTTTGGATAGCGATGCGACCCGGCGCGTTGTAGCGCAGATGGAATTGCGCATTGATGTGGTACGTGAGGCATTTACGCCAGTAGAAGCGGACCGCCGGCGTGTTCACACCTGTAACGACCCATCACACAATCACGGGCATGCACACGATCACAACCATGACCACCACGGTCACGGTCACGCGCACCCCCATTCCCACGATCAGTAAAGCCACCGGAGCAGCACCATGCGTAACCCTGAACAATCGGTCACGATTCGCCGCAGCGAATACACGCCTCCTAGCCATTGGGTGGACAATGTTCGCTTGAACTTCCAGCTTGACCCCTCTGAAACGGTGGTTGAAGCAGAGTTGGACTTCAGGCGCCGTGAGGCCGGCAGTCTGGACACCTGGTTTCTAGCCGGGGAAGACTTGAAGCTGGATTGTCTGGAAATTGATGGTGTTGCGTTGGGCTCGGCAGACTACCGCGTGTGTGAGCGGGGCATGACGATTTTAAAAACGCCAGATCAGGGTTGCTTGAAAACCCGGGTTCGAATTACACCCAAACTCAATACCCGTCTTGAGGGTCTGTACGTCTCGAACGGAAATTTTTTCACGCAATGTGAGGCAGAGGGCTTTCGTCGCATCACCTATTTTCCTGACCGCCCAGACGTCATGTCGAGCTACAAAGTCAGGCTGACTGCCGATGCGAAGGCTTTCCCACTTTTGCTTAGCAATGGAAACTTGATCGGGCAAAGTGAGTTGGCCGATGGCCAACATGAAGCACTTTGGGAAGACCCTTTCCCAAAGTCCTGTTATTTGTTTGCGTTGGTGGCGGGACAGCTTGTGTGTCAGGAAGAAACCATCGTCAGGAAAAGTGGAAAACCAGCCTTGCTCCAGGTTTACGTAGAGGAAGGCAATCTCGACAAAACCGACCACGCAATGCAATCGCTGATCAAGTCAATTCGTTGGGATGAAGAGAGATTCGGGCTGGAATTGGATCTGGACCGCTTCATGATTGTCGCTGTGAGCGACTTCAACATGGGCGCCATGGAAAACAAGGGTCTGAATATTTTCAACACGAAATTTGTACTGGCGAACCCGAAAGTAGCCACCGATGTGGACTATGACAACATTGAAAGCGTCGTGGCACACGAATATTTCCACAACTGGACGGGCAACCGGGTCACTTGCCGCAGTTGGTTTGAACTTAGCCTCAAAGAGGGTTTGACGGTATTTCGGGATCAGGAATTTTCTGCTGACATGATGGCGACCGGCTTGACAGGGGCTCAGGCAGACTCCGCCCGAGCCATCAAGCGAATTGAAGATGTGCGCGTACTAAGGGCCGCTCAATTTCCAGAGGATGCCGGGCCCATGTCACATCCGATTCGTCCGGAAAGTTATGTGGAAATCAACAATTTCTACACGGTGACAGTGTATGAAAAAGGCGCTGAAGTCGTGAGAATGCAGCAAAACTTGCTGGGGGTAGCCGGTTTTCGACGTGGCATGGACATTTATTTCCAAAGGCATGACGGGCAGGCAGTCACCTGTGATGATTTTGTAAATGCCATGGAAACCGCGCTACAGGAGCAGCAGCCAGACGCCGATTTGGTGCAATTCAGAAGGTGGTACAGCCAATCCGGAACGCCGGTTGTAACGGTTGCCAGCCACTTTGACGCAGCGGAACAGACCTACACGCTGACACTGGCTCAGTCTTGCCCACCCACCCCAGGACAAGCCCCCAAAGCCCCCTTCCACATTCCGTTTGCACTGGGCTTGCTCAACGACAAAGGGCAGGAAATAGACCTCTGCCTAAAAGGGGGCGACACAGCAAACAGCGTGAAAACTGTGGTTCTGAACCTGACCGAACCACAGCAGTCGTTTGTTTTTGAAAAAGTGACCGCACAACCCACGCCATCCCTGCTCAGGGGGTTTTCCGCTCCAGTCATTGTAAAATCGACGCTGACCGCCGAAGATGACGCCTTCCTGCTCAGACATGACAACGACGGTTTCAACCGCTGGGAAGCCTCACAGCGACTCTACACGCGTTGTATTTTAACCATTGCCTCAAACCCAGAACTTGCCAACACAAACCTGGACGAAACACTGGTCAGGGCGGTTGAGGGAGTGTTGAAGCAGCAGACCTTGTCTTCAGGCTATAAGGCACTGTTGCTGACGCTGCCTTCTGAGGCTACGCTGGCTGAAAGCACCGAGGGCTGCGTTGATCCATTGGCCATACACCATGCGAAAAATGCCGTCAGGCAAAAACTGGCTCTACAGTTCAAGGACTTGGTGCAGCAGTTGGCACAAGACAACACCTGCAGCGGCCCCTATCAGGCCACACAAAGCGAAATAGGCAAGCGCAGTTTGCGCAACCTGATGCTCAGTTGGCTGTGCGATTGCGGTGATTTCCGTGAGGCCAGCGCCCAATTCGAATCTGCCAACAACATGACAGACCGGTTCGCCAGCCTCGGCGCCTTGGTTCACAGCAATGCGCCTGGACACAAGCAGCAACTGCACACTTTTGAACAAGCGTGGAAAACAGAAGCGCTGGTGATGGACAAATGGTTCATGACCCAAGCCATGAGACCCTCCACGACAGAAGCACCCACTTTGGCAGATGTAAAACAATTGATGAACCATCCGGGGTTCTCAATGCGCAACCCCAACAAGGTGCGCTCCTTGATCAGTGCCTTCTGCCACAACAACCCAAGCGGCTTTCATGCGGAAGATGCCTCAGGTTATGAGTTCTGGGCAGACCAGGTACTGCAACTCAATGTCATCAACCCCCAGGTGGCCTCGCGTCTGGCTCGCGCCATGGACCGTTGGAGCAGATTCGGAACGGTCAGACAACAGCAAATGCTGGCGGCGCTGAATCGCGTCGCAGCCCATGCAGATTTATCGCCCGATGTCAGGGAAGTGGTGGACAAAGCCCTGTCCTCAGGCACGATTTAACAGTAAGGAACCCATGAAAACACTTCAGACTACACTTGCAGATGCACAAAAAAACGGCTTGGACAGCGCTTTGACAGAGCTGATTCTGGCGCTGTCGGAAACCTGCAAAGCCATCTCGGCCAAGGTGGCGCGGGGCGCCATGGCAGGCGTTTTGGGCGCTGCCGGCACTGAAAATGTGCAAGGCGAGGACCAGAAAAAGCTCGACGTCATTACCAACGACATGCTGCTTGAAGACCTCGCCAAAACCGGCGTGGTGGCCGCGATGGCCTCGGAGGAACTGGATGAAATAAGCCCGGTTCCCGAAGCGGGCAATGCCCCTTATCTAGTGTTGTTCGATCCTTTGGACGGCTCCAGCAACATTGATGTCAATGTTTCCATCGGTACCATTTTTTCTGTACTAAAGCGTCCGGAAGGTGCGTTGTGCGAAGCCAGTTTTCTGCAAGCGGGTACCTCGCAGGTGGCAGCCGGTTACGTGGTTTATGGTCCGCAAACCCAATTGGTCATGACCACTGGCAGTGGTGTGCACGGCTTCACGCTTGACCCAGCCACGGGAATCTTCGTGCTGACCAACCCGAGCATGAAAATTTCCAGTCAAACCAAGGAATTCGCCATCAACATGTCGAATCGACGCCATTGGTATTCACCCATACAGCGTTACATCGAAGAATTGCTGGAGGGTAAAACCGGCAAGCGCGGCAAAGACTTCAACATGCGCTGGATTGCTTCCATGGTGGCCGACGTTCACCGAATTCTTAACAGGGGCGGTATTTTTATGTATCCGGCAGATGCCCGTGACCCCGACAAGCCCGGCAAACTGCGACTGATGTATGAAGCCAATCCGATGAGCTTTCTCGTAGAGCAAGCCGGCGGGGCCTCCACCAACGGACGCATGCGCATTATGGAAATAGCCCCGGAAAAGCTGCACCAACGCTGTGCAGTGGTGCTGGGGTCAGAGGAAGAAGTGAAATTGGTGACGGGTTACCACCAACAATAAGATTCAACGCCTGAGGCGCGGCAACGCGCTCAGGCGATTTTTTCAGTTAAAGGCGCCCTTCTGCCCTTCTGGCTTCCAAGACACGTTCCTGCAAATATTTTCGTCTCACATCAATCTGGCTTTGCAAATAAAAATCGCCAGTCGATTGGGCCTGGGCCAAATCAACCTGCTCCAGCGCCAAAGAAAATGCACCCTGCAATTCATAGGACTTGGACAAAGTCAGGTGCTGTTCTGCTCGTTTTCCCAAGGCAAACTGGGACTCTGCAAGCCGGTCGTAGAGCTCAACGTCCGAAGAATAAACCAGAAGATCATCGCGCAGCAATTTAACGGCTTTTGCGTGCTCGCCGGCTCTTTGCAGTGTGTCTATGGCCAAGATACTAAAAGACGTTCGGCTTGGGTATTTGCTTCTTAAAACCACAGCAGCGTCTGCCAACTCCGCCATGGCCTGCCTGTTCTCGGGCAGTTGCAACCCACCCTTGCCCGCCTGCGCAATCAGCTTTTCAATTTGAACATCCAAAGCCAGACGCTCAATCAGAGGTTGGTCTGAACTCAGCATGGCTTTCAATTTTTTAACAGATGCTTCGGCCTTGCTCCAGTCCGCTTGCTTTACGTAAATGAGCGCACGACCATACTCAATGGCGGCTGGATTGTTCAAACCGACACCGGAGGCGTCCTGATTGAAAAAAATCAGCGTGGACTTCAAACCATCGATTGAATTGTCTCGCAACGCCCGCATTTTGGCGCGAATGAACTGAAAGTCGGAAGAGTCTGCCCGCATTCGGGTGCTTGATTTTCCAACCCGGTTTCGAATGTCTGTAATTCGTTCTGAGGTAACCGGGTGGGTTCTCAAATAGGCGGGGGCATTGCCCTCGTACAACCTCGAACCCTGTTGCAAGCGCTCGAAAAACGCCACCATGCCTTGCGGATCGAAACCGGAGGCCACCAGTGCCTGATAACCGACGCGGTCAGCCTCACGCTCCGCATCGCGTGAAAAACCCAACTGCTGGGCTGTTGCCAAGGTAGAACCAGCTGAAATCACACCCAAAGAAGCTTGACCGCCGCCACGTGATGCCAAAATTGCGAGCGCCATGGCAGCCATGGCCATCATGCTGGATTGTCTTCGTTTGGAAAAGGAGCGGGCGATGTGGCGTTGCGTTACGTGACCCACCTCGTGGGCTAGCACGGATGCCAGCTCAGACTCGCTGCGCGCCGTAAAAATAAGGCCTGCATGCACACCAATAAAACCGCCTGGCAGTGCAAACGCATTCAAGGAGGGGTCGTTGACAAGGAAAAACTCAAAGTCGATACCGGAGGCTCCTGGGGAGTTGGCAACAACCTTGGCGCCGAGTTGCTTCAGGTATTCCACGGTTTCCCGGTCGTCGTACATGACGCCTGCATTACGGTAGGCGCGCATGACATACTCACCCAAGCGCCGCTCCATGACCGGCGATAGCTCCTCGGATTCCGAATCGCCCAGAGAAGGCAGGTTTTGCTGCGCGGCATTTTGCGCCTGTGTTTGAATGACGGGCATGCACAGACACAAAGCAAAAATTGAATGTTTGAGACGGCTCAATGCCATCCTTTCAGAAAAGTAAGGGCTCCATCTTGCTATGATAACGCCGTAGAGCAATAGTTCCTAAACTTGGTGTTTTTTGATGTTCGTGCGCCACAAGTCAATTTTTTCGAGGATACCTTAATGACAAATTCTTTGACTCATTTTGATGAGAGCGGTCAGGCGCACATGGTGGACGTTGGTTCAAAACAAGAGACTCACCGCGTGGCTGTTGCAACGGGCAGTATCTCAATGAAACCGGAAACGCTGGAACTGATACAACAAGGAACAGCTAAAAAAGGCGATGTTCTTGGCATCGCCAGAATTGCCGCAATCCAGGGTGCTAAAAAAACAGCGGACCTGATTCCTCTGTGCCACCCGCTGGCACTTACAAAAGTGGCCGTTGAATTTGAAGTACAGGCTGATATTTGCACCGTGCACTGCTCCGCCACAGTGGAAACGCTGGGCAGAACGGGCGTTGAAATGGAAGCGCTGACTGCTGTACAAGTGGGCCTGCTAACCATTTACGACATGCTCAAGGCAGCAGACAAAGGCATGGTCATTACCAACGTACAACTCAACGAAAAAAAGGGTGGCAAGTCAGGTCACTGGCAACGCTGATTTTTCACCGTTTTACGGCTCCAAGGCTTGTTGCTTTTAATCAGCGTCAGTGACTGGCCAGGCGCTGTAGAAAGCCCGGATAATTTCTTGCTGAATCTGCACTTTCTGAGAGACAGGACTGGGAAAACGCACCACAAGGTCAACTTGGTCGTGGTCTATGGACTCAATGAGTACGCGAACCGAAGCATTGGGGAAATCCACATGCATTTGGTTGCCCTTGCGCTCAAACCAGGCTTGGGCCTCTTGGGTATAAGGCTGACACACCTGCAAAGCAGCCTCTTCCAATAAAAGTTGGGCCTTTGCAATGGGGTCTGACGATTTCAGGCAAATTCTCATGAACTGGAATCCGAAGGCACCAGACATGGAATGATTCACAACGGGGTGGGTCAGTAAAATTGCATTAGGCATTTCAACAACCCGCGAGGTCATCAGCCCCATGGAACTGTATGACAACAGCTTGAATGTGAGGCTGTCCATATCAACCACGCGTCCTGTGTGCCCATTGATGTCGATGACATCACCAATGTTGAAGGGCTGCCCAACAGTGCGCAGCAACATTCCGAAAAAATTCATCCAGAACTCTTTGCTGATCAGCAAAAACGCCGCTGCAATTGCAGCCAACGAAAAGAGCGCGTGCCGAATTTCACCCAACCAAATAAAAATGAAGGTAAATGCAGTGATGCCCACCAACGTGTTGCGCGTTCCGACCAGCGCAACCAACAGTTCGGGGTCTCTGGGATTGTTGAATCGCCGACGGATCAGGCGCGCAATGACATGGTTTAAAAAAACGGCAAAAGAAATGATAAAAACCGAGAGCAGAACCTGAACCAGATCCGAATCTGTTCTCAGCCGAGCGGTTAAACGTGAAAGATCAGATAAGCTGAAAAGTTCAGACATGGGCTTTGTGCCTGTGCGATCTTGAAAGTAAAAGGGGCAAACGAAAACGTTCACCCCCAGTTTAATGCTTTTTATGAGCCCTAGACTGCCGGGCACATGTGCTGTTTTTACCGGGCACTGTTAGGCGCCAATGGCTTTCTTCAGCAAGCGACCCATTTCAGAAGGGTCTTTAGTGACTGTAATGCCGCAAGCCGCCATGATTTCAAGCTTTTCTTGCGCTGTTCCCTTACCACCAGAAATAATTGCGCCGGCATGACCCATGCGCTTTCCTGGAGGAGCCGTGACACCCGCGATGAAGCCTACCAAGGGCTTCGTCATGTTGTCTTTGGCCCACAGGGCAGCGGCCTCTTCGTCAGAACCGCCGATTTCGCCAATCATCACCACCGCATCTGTTTCAGGATCATCATTGAACAGACGCAACACTTCGAGGTGCTTCAAGCCGTTGACTGGATCGCCACCAATGCCCACTGCAGAAGATTGACCCAGACCCAGTTCAGTCAATTGGCCAACAGCCTCATAAGTGAGCGTTCCGGAGCGTGAAACCACCCCGATGCGGCCCTTTTTATGAATGTGCCCAGGCATGATGCCAATCTTGATTTCATCTGGCGTGATGAGCCCTGGACAGTTGGGGCCTACCAAAACAGTTTTGGAGTTCATTTTACGCATGCGGTCCTTGACTTCGATCATGTCGCGCACGGGGATGCCTTCCGTGATGCAAATGACCAGATCAAGGTGGGCTTCCACCGCTTCCAAAATTGCGGCAGCAGCACCGGCTGGCGGCACATAAATAACGGATGCTGTGGCGCCTGTTTGTGCTTTTGCGTCAGAAACGGATGCGTAAATCGGAATGCCTTCGAAGTTTTCACCCGCTTTTTTAGGGTTCACTCCGGCTACGAAACAATTGGCACCATTGGCGTAATCGCGGCACATGCGCGTGTGAAACTGACCTGTTTTACCCGTGATGCCTTGGGTAATCACTTTGGTGTCTTTATTGATGAGAATAGACATAGGATATTCCTTTCTTATTTCCCTTGAGCCGCTGTAACCACTTTTTGAGCAGCTTCAGCCATGGAGTTCGCTGAGATAATGGGCAAACCGGACTCTGCAAGCAATTTCTTGCCCAGATCTTCGTTGGTTCCCTTCATGCGGACCACCAGAGGTACAGCCAAACCAACGGCTTTGGAGGCAGCAATAACCCCCTCTGCAATAACATCACAGCGCATGATGCCACCGAAGATATTAACCAGAATGGCTTTCAGGTTTGGGTTCTTCAACATGATTTTGAAGGCCTCGGTGACCTTTTCGGCCGTTGCGCCGCCGCCCACATCCAGGAAGTTGGCGGGCTCGCCACCAAACAGCTTGATGGTGTCCATGGTGGCCATGGCCAAGCCCGCACCATTTACCAAACAGCCGATGTTGCCATCAAGGGAAATATAAGAGAGGTCAAATTTTGACGCCTCAATTTCAGCCGGGTCTTCTTCGTCCAAGTCTCGCAACTCGACGATTTCCGGATGGCGGTACAAGGCATTGGAATCAAAGTTCCATTTCGCATCAAGCGCAATAATATCGCCACTGCCAGTAAGGATCAGAGGGTTGATTTCTGCCAGTGATGCATCGGTTTCCCAGAAAGCCTTGTACAAGCCTTGCAAGGCCAAGCGACATTTCACGACAGAGCCTTCTGGCACGCCGATTTTGCGCGCAAGGTCGTCTGCTTCAGCATCGGTCAAACCGACCGCTGGGTCAATGTAAGCCTTGTGAATCAGTTCAGGGGTGTGCTCAGCGACTTCTTCAATGTCCATGCCGCCTTCGCTGGATGCCATGACGCACACTTGCTGTGTCACGCGGTCCACAACCAGACCCAAGTAGTATTCTTTCTTGATGTCTGCGCCCTCTTCAACCAGCAGACGGCGAACTTTTTGTCCCTCTGGGCTGGTTTGGTGAGTAATTAATTGCATACCCAGAATTTCGCCTGCGATTTTTTTAACTTCATCCAGACTTTTTGCCAATTTCACGCCGCCGCCTTTACCGCGACCACCTGCGTGTATTTGAGCTTTGACGACCCAAACCGGGCCGCCGAGTTCTTGTGCTGCCTTGATCGCGTCATCGACAGAGAAACATGGCAGGCCACGGGGTACAACAACTCCGTATTTGCGCAAAATTTCCTTGCCTTGGTATTCGTGGATTTTCATCTCTGGTTCCTCGGGCTTAAATTTGAATGAAGCCTTCAATGCTCGGGCGCCTGAATGGCGTCAAAGCATCAAGTGCGATTGAAAAATGGGAATGACGGAGGCGCAACAATACCTGTTCGCAAAGTGGTGGGCACTTTGCAAGGGCAACTGCATTGCAGAAGAATTTTATTTTTGAAAACATCCCGTCCTGGTTTTTTTTAGCTTCAACAGAGCAGTCGCTTCGACGCTCCTTTTATTCACACCAACAGAATGTCTATCTGTATGCGGTGAGTTTTAGGCAAAAACAGCGGAAAAGTGTAGCACAGCAATACTTACACCACGCCTACGATCACTCGAAATTGGCACACTGATTAACTCTCTGTGTCACTTCTCAACAATTCGCACTGTTTCAAGGCTTTTTTCACGTCGTCTGGTGAAAAGCCGCGAGCCAATAGGGCTCTAAACCATTTGGCTTGATTTTCGGGGGAAAAAGTTTGATGGCGGGTGCGTTTATTGAGCCAGGAAAGCGCTCTTTGTTCATCGCTGACTTCAAGATCTTCAAACGCTTGTTGAATTTCAGGCGCTGCGACCTGATGCTGTTGAAGTTCAGCCTTGATTAAACGACTGCCGTAGGTGGCGGACCGTCTTCGAGCAAGACTGCTGGCAAAACGGGCGTTGCTTTGCCAATTGTTGCTGACCAACCAAGCAATGGCTTGGGCGATTTCTTCAGAGGAATAGCCCTCTTCACCCAAGCGGTGTCTTATTTCAAATTCACTGTATTCTCGGCGGGTCAGCCAGCGCAAAGCCCGCAAATGGGGCTTTGTTTTTTTCTTCTCGACTGACTTTTTTTCGGAGTCAGGCTGCTTTCGCATCGGGTTTTGGATCCGGCTTTACGTCGGACTTGGCTTCTGACTTCGCTTCGGCTTTGCTACTTGGTTTGGCTTCAACCGCGGGAGCATTCAAGAGCGCAACCCCCAGTTTTTCGCGGATACGATTTTCGATTTCACGGGCCATTTGCGGATGTTCACGCAAGAACTCACGTGCATTGTCGCGGCCTTGACCGATTCTTTCGCCAGAATAACTGTACCAAGCGCCTGATTTATCAACAATATTGTTCGCGCTACCCAAATCGAGAATCTCGCCTTCACGGGAAATACCCTCACCATACAAAATGTCGAAATCTGCTTGCTTGAAAGGTGGGCACACCTTGTTCTTGACCACTTTGACCTTGGTTTCAGAACCAATAACCTCTTCACCCTTTTTAATGGAGCCGACACGACGAATATCCAGACGGACCGAAGCGTAAAACTTCAATGCATTACCGCCTGTTGTTGTTTCAGGGCTACCAAACATCACGCCGATTTTCATTCGAATTTGGTTAATGAAAATAACGGTGGAGTTGGTACGCTTGATGGAGGCTGTAAGTTTACGCAGTGCCTGACTCATTAAGCGAGCCTGAAGACCGGGCAAGGAATCGCCCATTTCACCTTCAATTTCAGCGCGCGGTGTGAGCGCAGCCACGGAGTCGATGACGATGAGATCAACAGACCCGGAGCGAACCAAGGCATCCACGATTTCCAGCGCTTGCTCACCGGTATCTGGCTGACTGATCAACAGGTTCGACAGGTCAACACCCAACTTTTGCGCGTAACCGACGTCCAATGCGTGCTCTGCATCAATGAAGGCGCAGGTGCCGCCCAAACTTTGCATTTCTGCAATTACTTGCAAGGTTAAAGTGGTTTTTCCTGAAGATTCAGGACCATAAATCTCAATGACACGCCCTCGGGGCAAACCGCCAACACCCAAGGCGACGTCGAGTGTTAAAGAGCCTGTGGAGACCACTTGCAGGTCTTGCTCCACCTCTTTTTCACCAAACCGCATGATTGAACCCTTGCCAAATTGTTTTTCAATTTGCGCCAATGCGGCAGCAAGGGCTTTGGCTTTTTCTGTTGAATTTGGCCGAACGCGGGAGTCATCCATGTGTGTGCACCTAATAAAATTTGAGCGAATTGTTGAACTGAGAAATCATTATTGCACATATTTCACTGTAATTCTATACAGCCAAAAAGGATTACAACAGAAGAGTCACTCTGGGGGATAGTGCACTGGATCAGTGAGGCACTGCAACGCGCCTTCCAGTGCGTATTGTATGGTCATAGCCCGCACTTGGGCACGGTTTCCAGGCAGCAACAGTGTTTCGGAGCGCAGTACAACAGAATGCAAGGGAGCCTCCCCTGCTGTTGCCCAAGCGAAACACACCGTACCAACCGGTTTGTCCGACGTGGCACCGCCAGGACCTGCAATTCCGCTGACCGCCAGCGTGAGGCGGCAATACAGACGGGTCAGAGCACCTTGCACCACACTTCGCACAACCGGTTCGGAAACCGCACCATGCTCGCAAAGTATCTCGGCCGGCACACCGAGCAACTGCTGTTTCATTTCGTTGCTGTATGTCACCAGACCACCCACCAACCAAGCGCTTGAACCCGGAAGGTCTGTCAAGCAGTAGGCAATACCGCCACCGGTACAAGACTCCGCGGTTCCCAGGGTCCAACCCCGCTTGAGCAGTTCAAAAGAAAGCTTAAGAGCTGCCTGCTTGATGCCGGGTTGATACTCAAGCGGGAAAATCATGGCGCTGTTCATAAGGGTAGCCCCACCACACGGTAGTAGGCTGCAAAAATCAACAGGGTATAGAAAGCTGCCAACAGATCATCAAACATGACGCCAAAGCCGCTTTTCCACTTTGCATCGAAATGACGAATCGGTTGGGGCTTGGTGATATCGATGAGGCGGAACAGTAAAAACGCAGCCACCTGATCGGGCACTGTTTTTGGAACCATCCATAGCACCAGCCAAATGGCGATAATTTCATCCCAAACGATTGACCCGTGATCACTCACACCCAGATTTCTTCCGCAAATCTGGCAAGCCCAGCAACCGACAAAGAAACCGAGCAACAGCGTCATGGCCCACGTCTGATCATTCAGGTAGGGATTAATCGCAATAAACGAGACCCAACCAAACAGGGTTCCAAATGTGCCAGGAGCCACCCAGGGCAACCCGCTGCCAAAACCAAGCGCCAACACATGGGCTGGATTCGACAACATAAAACGCCAACTCGGGTGCTTTATTTTTTTTGATTTTTCGCTTTTAAGAGGAGCGACCGGCTCTGGCGTTAGCAGCGATTCCACGGTGGAATCGATCACAGATAAATTCACAGGGTCTGGGATGGGCTTGGCGTCAGCGCTTTCAAGCACAGCCGCTTCGACCTCTGACACCGGTGGCACCGACGCCGAACCGGCATCTAAAACTGGTTGTACATCGGTGGCCGCCTGCAAGTCTGGAGTCACCACTGGCAGCATAGGTTGCTCAGGCAGAGGCGTTGATTCAGTTGAAGTGCTCATAGGCCTTGCCTTCCAGATTGATCTGTTCACCATCAAGAGTTTCCAGGCTGATACCGCCCCCGGAAGTTATTCGACCTATTTTACTCAAGGGCACCCCCAAGGAATGTCCAATTTGTCTCAATTGCGGTTCATTTTCAACGGGCGCGGTGAAACACAGCTCATAGTCATCTCCGCCGTACAAGGCAAACCGCTGACGCAAGGCGGGTGGCAACGAAGACAGAACCGATGCGTAGGGAATGGCGGACTCTTGCAATTGTGCCCCTAAATTACCGCTCAATTTCAAAATATGGCCCAGATCAGAGCGAAGCCCGTCTGAGACATCAATACAGGCGCGGGCCAGATGCCTCAAGCTGATGCCCAAGGCAATCCTGGGCTCCGGATATTCAAGACGCTGCTTGGCCAGATCCGCTGTTGCGGCGTCGAGTGCAGGCAAGGCCGTTGGATCAGACTGAAATGCCACACTGAGGGCTGCAGCACCCAAGTCACCACTGACCCAAATATCGTCACCGACCTGAGCGTTTTTTCTCATCAACATGGAAGAGACGCCCGGTACCTGCCCCAGTACGGTGACAGAAAGCGTAATACCGCCACCGCGGCGAGCCGAAGTGGTGTCTCCGCCGATCAGGGGGCAAGAAAACAGATCTGCCAGTCGGGTGAAGCCCGAAGAGAAATCAGCCAGCCAGGGATCCTCTACACTTGGTAGGGACAAGGCCAACAAACAAGCCACCGGCTCAGCGCCACAGGCAGCAAGGTCAGACAAATTCACAGCCAAGGATTTGTGCCCGATGGCAAATGCAGGCGCATCAGAGAAAAAGTGCACGCCTTCAGAAAATGTATCGACGGAAGTCAGCAGGACGGCTCCAGGCGGCAAGGTTACAGCGGCGCAGTCGTCGCCTATGCCAACAGGCACCAGCGGATTGACCCGCTGGGCGCTGCGCAGTCCGAAGTAGCGATCAATTAGATCGAATTCCCCGGCCATTGGCTTTTACTGTCCGGTTTCCGTTGGTCTCAACTGCCCTGCCAAGCGGTCAAGTACGCCATTGACATACTTGAAACCATCGGTGCCGCCAAATGTTTTGGCCAGCTCGATGGCTTCATTAATGACGACTTTGTAGGGCACATCAAGGTGATGGCGTAATTCATGGGTGGCTGTCAGCAAAACAGCCTTTTCAACAGGACTGAGTTCTGCCCAAGTGCGGTCGAGATGAGGCTCTATGAGTTCCGACAAGGGAACGACATCACGGACACTGCCATGAAGCAGGGAGTCAAACAAGGCCTTGTCTGCTTTGGCAAAGCCCGGCGCCTCTCGCAAATGGGCGTCGATGGCACCGGTGTCCACCGGGTTGAGCAGCCATTGATAGACACCCTGAAGGGCCAACTCCCGGGAGCGACGACGCGCGTTCCGGGTGTGCGGCTTGATGATTTCAGTCATCTTCGCCCTCGATGTGGATACTGGGCAGAAGTTCGTCCATTTCTATCATTAAACCAGCCATTTCAATGGCGGCCCGAGCGGCATCAGAGCCTTTTTCTTCAATGCGCTCAACGGCCTGTTCTTCAGTGAAGGTTGTAAGCACTGCATTGGCCACAGGAATGCCGAAATCAAGGGAAACGCGGGTAACACCGGCAGCACTTTCATTGCAGACCAGTTCAAAATGGTAGGTTCCGCCTTTGACAACCGCACCAAGCGCCACCAAAGCATCAAACTCGCCGGAGATGGCCAGGCGCTGCAGCGCCACGGGGATTTCCAGCGCTCCGGGAACGGACACATGAAAAATATCGTCTTCGTGAACGCCGTGAGCAATTAATGTGTCTTTGCAGGCTTTCCACAAACCATCGGTGATTTGCGGGTTGAAGCGAGCCTGAACGACTGCGATGTGTAGCCCTGTACCGTCTAATGTTTCGGGTGCAATACCTGGAGTTTGGCTCATTGTGTTTCCTTATTTACGTAACCTGCAACTTGCAGATCGAAGCCGGCCATGCTGGGCATTTTTCGGGGGTTGGCGAGAAGGCGCATCTTGCCCACATTGAGCAGACGCAAAATTTGTGCACCTACGCCATAGGTGCGTAAATCCATTTTATTGTGAGGCACTTTGTTCAAATATTGATCACCGAGACGCTCGACTTCGTCGAGTGCCTTGAACTGGGCAAACGTACGTTCGGCCGTTTCATTGCAATTCAGCATCACCAAAACGCCCTGCTCTGACTGGGCAATGGCCTGCATTGCAGAAGGCACTGAAAAAGAGTGCGTTGTGAGGCTGGTTTCCAGAAAATCAATGACGGACAGAGGCTCATGCACCCGGACAAGGGTCTCTTTGGCGGGGTCGATGTTGCCCTTAACCAATGCCAGATGTGCTGAACCAGTGGGTTTGTCACGCAAGGCCACCACATGGAAAGAACCAAATGCAGTGTTCAACACCCGCTCGTGAATTTTTTCAACCAAAGACTCATGCGCTGCCCGGTAGTGAATCAGGTCGGAAATTGTGCCCACTTTTAAATTGTGGATCTGGGCAAATTCCATGAGATCGGGCAGGCGAGCCATGGTGCCATCGTCTTTCATAATCTCGCAAATAACCGATGCGGGCGTGAGACCCGCCATGCCTGCCAAGTCACAACCCGCTTCAGTGTGCCCCGCGCGCATGAGCACGCCACCCGCCACCGCCGTCAAGGGAAAAACATGGCCAGGCTGCACGAGATCTTCGGCACGCGCACGCTTGGCAACAGCCGTTCGGATGGTGTGAGCCCTGTCCGCCGCTGAAATTCCTGTGGAAACGCCTTCGGCGGCTTCAATGGAGACTGTAAAGTTGGTACCGTGCGATGCGCCGTTCTTGCTGACCATGGGGCGCAAGCCCAACTGGTGGCAGCGGTCTTCGGTCAGCGTGAGGCAAATAAGGCCGCGGCCGAACTTGGCCATGAAGTTGATGGCATCTGGCGTAACGAAATCAGCAGCCATCACCAGATCGCCTTCGTTTTCACGGTCTTCCTCATCAACGAGTATCACCATGCGACCCGAGCGCAACTCTTCTACGATCTCCAAGGTTGAGCTTATCGTCATGCGGTCACCCTTGACCTTCCAAAATTGTTGTTCAGCCCTCTATTGTACTTGTCTAGGCCTGCTCACGGCAAAAGCTAAGGCCAAAACCAGCAAAGCAAAGAAGATTGGCGCAAAAAGACCCAGTCTTGCGTAGGGCGTGAGGCCTTTCATACCGACCAGATCTGCCTTTCCCACCAGACGCGCGTGAGATTGCATGCTCATGACCCATTGACCGTTGGCATCAATGACGCCGGACACGCCAGTATTGGTGGCTCTGACCGTGGGTTTTCTGTGCTCTGCGGAGCGGACACGCGACATTTGGGCATGTTGCTCCAAGGCCCAGGACTGACCGAACCAGGCCAGATTGCTGACATTGAACAATACATTGGGCTCTGGGGTGGCAGATGACACCAAGGCTGCAAATTCATGACTAAACACATCTTCGTAACAGACGTTGGGCAGGATGTTCAGGCCCGACACCTGAAATGCGCTGGGTGCGCCCTGCCCCCGGTTAAAGTCGCCCATGGGCATGTTCATTAAATCGACGAACCAGCGAAAACCCAAAGGGATAAATTCTCCGAACGGTACAAGGTGCCGTTTGTCATAGCGGTCGCTGGGGTGGTCTGGTGCATTTGGAGATGTGACGGGCAGCGCAATGACGCTGTTGGTGTAAATATTGCCATCTTGCAAAGCGGCGCCCATGACCACCGGGGTTTGGTAGACAAAAGCCAAACCGGCAAAGGCATCACGCCAGGACTGGGGCGCCTCCTGCCAAAGCACTGGCAGCGCAGTTTCAGGAAACATCAACCAGTCGCCCGGTTTGGAATGCTCTCCGGCCAAACGGCCCAGATCCACCGTACTCAGAAAGTTTTCGGTAATGTGTTGAGGGTCAAACTTCACGGTTTGAGACACGTTGGGCTGAATAATATGTACGCTGACCTGCCCTGCCTTCTCTGCCCCCCAAGACAAAGGGACCATTAATTGACCGGCGCCAGCAAAAAACGCAAGCGGCAGCATTAATATGAGCAAGCGCGCACGAACACCCGTAGTGGCGCGCAGACCAGACAGCAAACTTGCCAGACAAAAAGCAAAGAAACCCAGAGCAAAGCACAGACCGTAGTTGCCAATGAGCGGGTACCAACCCGAAAACGGCGTATCCAGCCAAGCCTCGCCTGAAGTGAGCCAAGGAAAACCTGTGAAAACCCAAGCTCTTGCATATTCAGACACCGCCCAGACCATGCCAAACAAAACTGCTTTGACAGTGACTGGCTCAAGTCGACCCTGCCAGCGTTGGTCTAACCTGCGCATGATAAAAAAGGCCATGGCTGGAAAAAGCGCCATGTAGGCTGCCAGCAAAGCCACCGCCAACACGGCAACGGCGGCCGGAACCTCTCCAAATTCATGAAGGCTGATGTACAACCAATGGATGCCAACGGAAAACTGCCCAAAACCATAGCAAAAACCAGCCTTGAAACCGATGGGAATTTTAGTTGGGGCGTTTATTTCTGAAGGCGCGCGCGCAATTGCGATGGCAAGCGCCAAACCCAGCGGCTGGAGGTAAACCCACGACAGTGGCGCGAACCCGAGACACCAGGAGGCGCCGAGCAAGAATAACAACCCGCCCCGAAAAAAAGGTGACTGCAACCACTGTTTCGAGAAACTCATTTTTTCAAGGATTGTCAGAAGGCGACCCGCCGTGACCCAAGGCCTCCTGCAGGAGACCTTTGTCTTCTTCAGGACTGGCGACAATGCGCTCCACTTTTAGCAGGTGCACTTGCCGGGCATCAGCCCTGAGCACTTCAAAGCGCATGGGCGACAACTCTATGGTTTCACCCCGACGAGGAACCCGGCCCAAATGGTCTGCCATCAAACCGCCCAGCGTGTTGGACTGTGATGTGTCGAACTCACAACCAAAGGCCTCATTGAACTGCTCGATTTCAGTCAAGGCCTTCACGCGGAACACATTTTGGCTGGTGGCTGGATCAAACAATACGATGTTGTCGCTTTCGTCATCGAAATCGTACTCATCTTCAATATCACCGACAATTTGTTCCAGCACATCCTCGATAGTAATCAACCCGGCTACATTGCCGTACTCATCAACCACCACTGCCATGTGGTTGCGGTTGTCACGAAAATCGCGCAACAAGACATTCAAACGTTTGCTTTCGGGGATAAACACCACAGGGCGCAACATGTCGCGCAAATCAAAATCAGGATTCAAGGAATGCTGCAGCAAATCTTTGGCCAGCAAAATTCCAATGACGTTGTCCCTGTGATTTTCAAACACGGGAAAGCGGGAATGGGTAGCGGCCACGGCGAAGGCGATGATGTCTGGAACGGGTTGCGAGATGTCTATCATGTCCGCCTGAGAACGCGGCACCATAATGACGCGGGCAGACAACTCTGACACCTGCATCACGCCTTCGATCATGGAAAGCGCGTCTGCATCGAGAAGATTTTTTTCATGCGCGTGGTGAAGAATTTCCTGCAATTGCTCTCTGTCTTCGGGTTCGCGCAACAACAAAGAAGACAGCTTTTCCAACAAACTCTGGGAGCGTCGGTGAGGAAGGGCCTGCGAAGCAAGCGATTCAGACATACGTTTGGGAATGCAATGACATTCCCCGAAGTGGCAACCCTACAAGCATACCAAAAAGCCTCTCAGGACGTAATCACTGCTTCCGCTCTTAAGGAATGTGGCAGGGCCTCTATTATTTTCAAATCCACCAATTGACCGATCAACCGGGGGTGGCCGACAAAATTGACAACCCGATTGTTGTCAGTGCGGCCAGACAGTTCAGTGACATCCTTCTTGGCATACCCCTGCACCAAAACCCGCTGAATACTGCCCACCATGGACTGGCTGATCTGCAAGGCATTTGCATCGATGGTTTTTTGCAGCCGTGCCAAACGCGCCAACTTGATGTCCGCGGGGGTGTCGTCTTTCAAGTCGGCAGCGGGGGTGCCGGGTCTCTGGCTGTAAACGAACGAAAAGGAGGTGTCGAAACCAACGTCCTCAATCACTTTCATCGTGGCTTCAAAGTCCGCCTCGGTCTCTCCGGGAAAGCCGACAATAAAATCTGAGGAAATGGAAATGTCGGGGCGCACGGCACGCAATTTCCGAATAATGGATTTGTATTCCAGTGCTGTGTAGCCTCGCTTCATGGCGGCTAAAATGCGGTCTGAACCGGCCTGAACCGGCAAATGCAGGTGACTGACAAGTTTGGGCAATTTTTCGTAAGCCGCAATGAGGCGAGCGTTGAATTCTTTGGGGTGGGATGTGGTGTAGCGAATCCGCTCGATACCGGGAATTTCAGAGACATACTCAAGCAAAAGGGCAAAGTCGGCTTTTTCTTCGCTGCCTTCCATGCGCCCCAAATAGGCATTTACATTCTGCCCCAACAAATTAACTTCCCGGACACCTTGGTCAGCCAAATCAGCCACTTCCACCAGAACATCCTCAAAGGGTCTGGAGACTTCTTCACCCCGGGTATAGGGCACAACACAAAAACTGCAGTATTTGCTGCACCCTTCCATGATGGAAACATAGGCAGTGACGCCTTCCACCTTTGCAGGCGGCAGGTGGTCAAACTTTTCAATTTCCGGAAATGAAATGTCGACTTGAGCGCGGCCCTTGCGTCTGCGATTCGCAATCAACTCAGGCAAGCGGTGCAGTGTTTGCGGACCGAACACAACATCAACATAAGGCGCCCTGCGAACAATGGCTGCCCCTTCCTGACTGGCCACGCACCCACCCACACCAATAATAAGGTCAGGTTTTGTCTTCTTCAGCAACTTTGCGCGCCCAAGATCAGAGAAAACTTTTTCCTGGGCTTTTTCCCGAACCGAGCAGGTGTTGAACAAAATAACATCTGCGTCTTCCTGACTGTCTGTGCGAACCAAACCATCGGATTCACGAAGTACGTCCAACATTTTGTCGGAGTCGTATTCGTTCATTTGGCAACCAAAGGTTTTGATAAAGACTTTTTTAGACATGCTCGGCTTTCACTGGTGTTGGCTGGGTTTGTGCAAACACGCCCTAGAACCCTCACCCTTGAGAACCACACCGAACTTTGCAATTGAAAAAATGCTCAGGCGAAGCGATTGCGGCGCGGGTTGCGTTATTAAACGGTGCACACTGCAAGCGTGTCATTGTACACAAGGGCATGCTTACTCTAAACTGGTTGCTCAATGGTTCATCTGATTCAGGCCACTTTTGCCATGCCAAATTCCCCGTTTTCATTTTTGCGCTCTGCGCTGCAACTGGTCACCGACCCAAGCGCACAAGACAACGCTTTCAAACAAATGGATCAAGCCCTGAAATTCATCAGCACCGAGGTGCAGGCCAACCGACCCAACCCCTCCGACAACTTGCCCACAGCCGTAAAAAGCGGATTGCTGAGCAGCGAAGAAAAGACACTGGTTGCCGGATTGATGCGGGTGAACCACGTGGGGGAAGTGTGTGCCCAAGCCCTCTATCAGGCGCAGGCGCAAGCAACAAACAACCCAGCCTTGAAAGAAGTTTTTATTGAGGCGGCAAAAGACGAGGCAGATCATCTGGCCTGGACGGGCCAACGACTTAGCGAACTCGGCGCCCAGCCAAGCGTGCTGAACCCTGTTTGGTATGCAGGCGCCTATGGGTTGGGCTGGGTTGCAGGCAAGATGGGGGATGCGACCAGCCTTGGTTTTCTGGCAGAAACGGAAAAGCAGGTGGAGGCACACCTAACCACGCACCTTAAAAAACTGCCGGCGCAAGACCACGCTTCACGCGCCATTGTTGAACAGATGCGCCTTGAGGAAGCAGGCCATGGACACCATGCGGCGCAATTGGGTGGCACCCCACCTGCGCTGCCTGTCCGTCTGGCCATGCGGTTCATGTCAAAAATAATGACCACCGTTGCGCAGCGCATTTAAACAGGACGCGCAGACGCGAGTGAGGCACTGAAATCAGTCAGCCAGATCGTCAATCAAATCAAGGCTGAATGTAATTTCTGCGGTGGACGCCAGCATTTTTGTAGCGGAGCAGTATTTATCATGCGACAGTTTGATGGCCCGCTCAACAAGATTTCGGGACAGAGACCTACCGCGAATCTTGAAATGCAAATTGATTTTAGTGAACACCTTGGGATCGGTTTCAGCGCGCTCCGCCGTCACTTCAACATCACACCCGCGAATGTCTTGGTTGCTTTTGCGCAAAATAAGCACGACGTCATAGGCCGTACAACCGCCAGTGCCCAGCAAAACCATTTCCATGGGGCGTGGCGCCAGATTCCGACCGCCACCTTCCGGCGCACCATCCATATTCACCAAATGCCCGCTGCCAGTCTCGGCAACAAAGCTCATGCCCGGCGAACCATTCCATTTAACAACGCATTCCATCGAAGCTCCTATTGCTGCATCGCAACAAAAATAATATTTTCATAAAAAAAGACCGAGCATTTACTCTATAAATGAGAGTTACTGACTTATCAGTCACCAAAAAAACAATGCAACCTATTGATTCAAAAATTAAAAACAGAAAGCCTTAAAAAACAACAATGAAACCCCCACTTTCTTGCATTGCAGCAGCGATTTCAGTATATTCAATCTATCGACAAGCGAGCAGTATAAAAGAGTTTAAAAAAGTACCGCGGCCTTTACGTAAGGCGGTACAACCGCCAACGTAAAAAGTTTTATAGTGAAAGCCCTAATGGTGCATTCAGATTACAAGCATTAACGTAGGTCATCAGTTACATGAAATTTCAAGGGTAGAGAGTCAGACTCTCCTCTTACAGTTGTCTCCTCCACCGTCCTCCTTTGGTGGATTAAACCCAAGCCTCACGGCTTGGGTTTTTTTTGCCTGAAAATAAGGCTTGATAGCCACCTTCATTTTGCTATACTAGCGGGCTTTTCCGCTGCGGAGCGTCTGGGCTTCGCTTGCACTTGTTACCTTCAGTCGTGGTCAATGAACAGATCTTGTATCAGTTATGCATTGCGGCACATAAGAAGCGAACAAATCCAAGTGCCAGAGCAGTGGGTGTTCGCCAAACAGTTTTGGCTTTTTACAATAGGTAATTGAAATGAAAACCTTTTCCGCAAAACCCCATGAGGTTCAGCGTGAGTGGTTTGTGATTGATGCAGAGGACAAGATCCTTGGTCGTGTAGCCAGCGAAGTTGCACACCGCCTGCGTGGAAAACACAAACCTGAATTCACTCCACACGTAGACACCGGCGACTTCATTGTTGTCGTAAACGCAGGAAAACTGCGCGTTACCGGTAACAAAGGTCTGCAAAAGAAATACTTCCGCCACTCTGGTTACCCAGGCGGCATTTTTGAAACCAACTTCGACAAGATGCAAGCCCGCTTTCCAGGCCGCGCATTGGAGAAGGCTGTGAAGGGCATGCTTCCCAAGGGTCCCTTGGGCTACGCCATGATCAAAAAACTGAAGGTCTATGCGGGCGAAACTCACCCACACACCGCCCAACAACCTAAACCGCTGAGCATCTGAGGTCGATATGATTGGTAACTACTACTATGGCACCGGCCGCCGCAAAAGCTCTGTGGCCCGCGTATTCATTAAAAGCGGAAGCGGTCAATTCACAGTCAATGGCAAGCCATTAAACGTGTTTTTTGCTCGCGAAACAGGCGTGATGATTGCTCGCCAACCTTTGGTTCTGACCAGCAACGAAGAAACTTTCGACATCATGGTGAACGTCAATGGTGGCGGCGAATCTGGTCAAGCGGGTGCAGTTCGCCACGGCTTGACACGCGCTTTGATCGATTATGACGCTGCCTTGAAGGCTGCCCTGTCTCACGCTGGCTTCGTTACCCGCGATGCCCGTCTTCAGCAACTGCCAGCCAGCGTTCACAAAGAAACCAGCCACCTTCGGGTGGCTTTTTTTTCGACAGATTAAAATACATGTCATCTGCAAGCACCAAGCTTGTCAGCCTCTGTTTTAACCTTTGAATCTGAATTTTCTGGAGCTAAAAATGATACGCATTGGCATTGTGGGTGGTACCGGCTACACAGGGGTGGAATTGCTCCGCCTGCTATCGCAACATCCGCAAGCACAACTTCAGGTGATCACCTCTCGCAAAGAGGCTGGCATGCCTGTGGCCGACATGTATCCGTCCCTGCGCAAGAAAGTGAACATCGCATTTACGGAACCCGACACCCAAACATTGAAGCAATGCGACGTGGTTTTCTTCGCCACCCCCCATGGCGTGGCAATGGCCCAAGCCCGTGAACTGCTGGACGCGGACGTAAAAGTCATCGATCTGGCGGCAGACTTCAGATTAAAAGACCCTGCTGAGTTCCAAAAATGGTATGCAATGGAACACACTTGCACCGACTTGCTCGCCGAAGCAGTCTACGGTCTGGCCGAGGTGAATCGCGAGGCGATTAAAAAAGCCAGGCTGATTGGTTTGGCAGGATGCTACCCGACTGCAGTGCAGTTGGGCCTGAAACCTCTGCTGACCTCTGGACAGGCCTTGATTGATGAAAGCAATATTATTGCCGACTGCAAATCAGGCGTTTCAGGGGCTGGCAGAAAGGCGGAAGTTCACACCTTGATGGCTGAAGCGTCTGACAACTTTAAAGCCTATGGCGTTGGGGGTCACCGCCACCTGCCGGAAATCAAACAAGGACTGAACAACTTGTCTGGCCGGGAAACCGGGCTGATATTCGTACCCCACCTGACACCGATGATTCGCGGCATTCTGGCCACGCTGTATGTAAAAGTCCGACCTGAGGTACGCGACATGGATTTTCAAGCCCTCTATGAAAACCATTACGCCAATGAGCCTTTTGTGGATGTGCTGCCCAAAGGCGGTTCACCAGAGACACGCAGCGTCAGAGCATCAAACATGGTGAGAATGGCTGTGCACAGACCACAAGGCGGCGACACGCTGGTGGTTCTGTCAGCCATAGACAACTTGGTGAAAGGTGCCTCGGGGCAGGCTGTTCAGGTCATGAACCTGATGTTTAACCTACCTGAAACGTTGGGCCTGGAACAAGTGCCAATCCTGCCGTGAAGCCGTATTAATCGTGCGCAGGCAACTTGGTACTTTCCCATGCTTGCGCATTCTTAATATCGGAGTAAAATCGTAGGGTATTGCAAGATTTGAAATTTGGCGCCAGTGCCTTGATTGTATTGCAATACTGTCTTCAACCGAACTTGTAGAGATTCGAACATGAACGCTGTTACAGAAATGCCCGCACCCCTTGTTTTCACAGACTCAGCTGCTGCGAAAGTGAAAGACCTCATTACAGAAGAAGGCAATCCGGATCTGAAACTGCGCGTTTTCGTGCAGGGCGGCGGTTGCTCAGGTTTCCAGTATGGTTTCACGTTTGATGAAGCCGTCAATGAAGACGACTCAACCATGGTCAAGAATGGTGTGACCTTGCTGATTGATGCCATGAGCTACCAGTATCTGGTTGGCGCAGAAATCGATTACAAAGAAGACATTAACGGTTCGCAGTTCGTTATCAAGAACCCCAACGCAACCACAACCTGCGGCTGCGGATCTTCCTTCTCAGCTTAACTTTCTTCTGCCTGAATTGTTCGCTTGATGCGGTCGCAAATGTCTTGGCACTGCGCCAAGGCATTTGCGGCATATCCTGTCGAAAACGGATTTATTACCGTTCTTTCAGGCATGGAGCGCAGCCATGTCAGTTGTCTCTTTGCCAACTGCCGGGTGGCAAATACGCCCTGATCTTTCAGTTGAGCCATTGAAATTTCGCCTTCAAGCATGCTCCAAACCTGACGGTAACCGACACATCGCATTGACGGCATGCTCGAATTCAGCACCCATCTTTTTCGCAAGCCCTCAACCTCATCAACCAAGCCACCCAAGAGCATTTGAGCAAACCGGATTTCAATGCGCTGATGCAAATCACTGCGCGACTCCGGCTCAAGACTGAGCACCGCAACACTGCGGTCAGACTTTTTTTCACTAAAAAATGAAGACAATGGCTGGCCTGTGACCAAAAACACCTCCAGAGCACGTTGAATGCGCTGCGTATCGTTGGGTGCCAAACGCTGGGCTGTGGGTGGGTCGATCTGGGCCAATTCTGCGTGCAAGGCTGGCCAGCCTTCCAATGCGGCGCGGTTTTCCAGCGATTTCCTGATGCTTGCATCTGCCGCAGGCAAATCATCCAAACCTTGGGTCAGCGCCTTGTAGTACATCATGGTACCGCCGACAAAAACAGGAACTGCGCCCCTTTGTCTGATTTCTCGCATCAACTGACGCGAACTGCTCGCAAAGTCTGCCGCGCTGTAACTTTCATCAGGGTTTCTGATGTTAATAAGGTGATGAGGTACCGCGGACAATTCCTCTGCGGTTGGCTTGGCAGTTCCTATGTCCATTTCCTTGTACACCAGAGCGGAATCGATGCTGATGATTTCAATGGGACAAGCCTGCGCCAAGGACAAGGCCAGGGCAGTTTTACCGCTCGCTGTTGGCCCAAGTATCGCCAAGGCTTGCACTGGGTTGTCATTCAAGGACATGGTACTTTCGCTGGATGAAGATCATTGCCCGCGCATGAACCAAGCGTCCATTTCCCTCATGGAAAAATGGCGCCAAGTAGGGCGGCCATGGTTGCATTGGTCTGAGCGTTCAGTTTGTTCCATTTGACGCAACAGGGCGTTCATTTCGGGCAAACTGAGTTTGCGATTGGCGCGGACGGCGCGGTGGCAAGCCATACCGGCCAGCCATTCGTTGCGGCGAGACTGAAATGTGTGAGCCACACCGAACTGCGCCAGGTCTTCCAACCAGGATTGCAACAGACCGGCAAGATCGTGGTCTGCCAGCAATGCAGGTATGGCGCGCACAGCCACCTCATTCATCGACAAAACACCGAGATCAAACCCCATTTGTGCCCACAAGCCAGCGGCCTCACTGACACCTTCAATGAGTCGCGGATCCACGGGGACAACCAAGGGGACCAGCAGGCGCTGTGACTCAACCTGCGCCTTGCCGTCCCAGGCGGACTTCAGTTGTTCATACAAAATCCGCTCATGGGCGGCGTGCATGTCCACAATGACGACGCCATCGGCGCGCTGCGCCAAAATGTAAATACCGTGAAGCTGCACAATGGCCTGCCCGAGGTATTCACCAGATTCAGTTTTTGCCGGTACTTGGGTGATTTGAGGAAACGCAGCAGCAGACGACACGCCCGTCGGGGACTCAGAATATGACACGGGCGATGAGTAAGAAGTCGCCGGCGGATGGAGTGACGCATCTGCCTGATGCCCCAGCAGGTCTGGAATGGGCGCTTGAACCTCGCGCTGTGCCACTGGCGCAAACGCTGCGAGAAACTCGCCAATACCAGTGTCATGGGGCCTGCCTGTAACAGACCAAGCGGCCACAGGCTCAGAAAGTCTTTGGGTTTCAACAGGGGCCGCCCGGCTTGAAGACAACTGGGCGGTCAGCGACTTTCTGACAAAATCGTAAATACCCCGGGAGTCGCGAAAGCGCACCTCTGTTTTTGCAGGATGTACATTCACATCAACAGCACGGTGGGGCAAGCTTAAAAACAGGGCATAAACAGGGTAGCGATCGCGGTGCAGAACGTCTTCATAGGCAGCGCGAACGGCATGCATCAGCAACTTATCGCGAACAAACCGCCCGTTCACATACAAAAACTGTGCATCAGCCCGACCACGGGATTCAGAAGGCTCCCCCATCAAACCAAACAAACGCAGGTCACCGGCAGCAAGGTCGATCACACGACCGGTTTCCGCCACACCTGAGGGCAATAACTGCCCTACTCTTTGCAGCCAAGCCCCGGGTTGCAGGTGCTGTACAAGCTTTCCGTCTTTAAACAGCTGAAACCCGACGCCAGGGAAGGCCATGGCAACGCGGGTGAAAACATCACTGCAGTGGGCATGCTCGGTGTTCTCTGTTTTCAGAAACTTTCTTCGGGCAGGGGTGTTGAAGTAGAGGCTGCGCACATCAATGGTGGTACCCAGATTGCCGGCGGCAGGCTGCTGGGCCCACTGCCCTCCGGCGTTGCAAACCTGCCACGCGCTGCTTTGGGCTGCGGTGCGGCTGGTAACCGTCATTTGAGAGACCGCCGCAATTGAAGCCAATGCCTCGCCTCGAAAACCGAGGGTGCCAACAGACTCCAATTCATCAAGAGAAGCAATTTTGCTGGTGGCATGCCGAGTGACAGCAAGTATGAGTTGCTCATCGGCAATGCCTGCGCCATTGTCGGTAATGCAGATTCTTGAAGTGCCGCCTGCCTCCAAGCGAAGCACGATGTCGGTGGCGCCAGCGTCCAAGGCGTTTTCCAACAGCTCTTTGACCGCAGAGGCCGGCCGTTCAACCACCTCACCTGCGGCAATCTGGCTGACAAGTAAATCAGGAAGCGCCTGAATGGCGCGTGCGGTGGTGCCCATGCAAATTAGCCTCTGGCGCTGCCAACCGTGAGCCGAAGCGTGACAATTTTGGCCAGATTCTTCAGTGTTTTTTTCATGAACCGACGGTAAACTACATTAAGGAACAGTTGCTCGAACACCAGCGCCTTGACCGACACGAAGGGTCCGTCTCGCAAGGTGAACGCGTAATTCCAGACAACAATGGTGGAGTCGCGGTCGGATAAAAATTCGAAACTCGCGTCTGCAAACTCAGCCCAACCGACGATGGGCTGCGTGAAACCGCGCCCTCGGTAGCCCATTTTTCTTCCTGGAACCAGTTCGGTCAGAGTTTCCTCAATGACGGCACGGTCTGTGAAACGAATGGTTTGCATGGCACCGACCTGATTGAAAAGCCCACCGCCATTGACGGAACTGCTTTCAACTGCTGCAATAAGCGCATCTGTGTGAAGGAACTCTTCCGGCCGGAGGTTGATAAAAATATCAAAGCACGTTTTGGGATCAGCCGTAATGCGGTATTGTTCAGTGATAGTCAAAACATGTGCCACGCCGTACTCCATGAGTCATTTTGAAAGATTATAAGCCACCGATGTTACTACCTGCCTTTTATGCGCGTTTAAAACTGCTGAAAAAAGATGCGCTTACCTTGTGGTACGCACTAAAACACGCTGGTACGCCCCTGATACTGAAGCTTTTTGCGTTGCTGTTGGTGGCCTATGCCTTCAGCCCGATCGACTTGATTCCTGACTTCATACCTATTCTGGGACTGCTGGATGACCTGATCATTATTCCGATCGGCGTCTGGATCTTACTGAAGTTGATGCCAGACCCGGTGGTCAACGATTGCAGGCGGCAAGTTGAAGAACATTTCAACAAGAAAAAACCCAAACCGCGCAACTATGTGGGTGGCTTGGTCATTTTCGGCATCTGGATGGTGGTCATTTACTGGCTCACCATGAGTTACGCGGTTCCTTTCTTCGCAGAAAGACAGGCGCTTAATCAATCCCCTGCTGGCGTTTCTGTTGAAACTGCGCCACAAAAGCCGTAAAAGCGGTATTTTGGATGGCGGTCCGAATCTGTTTCATCAAATCAAGGTAATAGTGCAAGTTGTGTATGGTGTTGAGTTGCGCCCCCAGAATTTCCTTGGCTTTGTCCAAGTGATGCAGGTAGGCACGAGAAAAATTCCGGCATGTGTAGCAACTGCATGATTCATCCAGGGGACGCGTGTCGTCTTTGAATCGGGCGTTTCGAATTCTCAGATCGCCCTTGCTGGTGAACAACCATCCATTCCTCGCGTTTCGCGTGGGCATAACGCAATCAAACATGTCTATGCCTTGAGAAACAGCAAAAACCAAATCCTCCGGTGTACCCACACCCATTAAATAACGTGGTTTGTGGGCTGGCAGACGGTGACCGAGATGCTCCAGTATTCTGACCATGTCTTCTTTGGGTTCCCCCACAGACAAGCCGCCGATGGCGAAACCGTCGAACCCGATCTGTTCGAGCCCGGCCAGAGACTCCTCTCGCAGGTCTTCATACATGCCACCCTGCACAATGCCGAACAAGGCATTTTTATTTCCCAGTTGTTGGTGCGCCTGACTGGAACGCTGTGCCCAACGCATTGAAAGCCGCATGGACACATCGGCCTGTACACGGGTGGCGGGGTACGGCGTGCATTCATCAAAAATCATCGCAATGTCGGAATTCAGAACATACTGAATTCGCATGGACTCCTCCGGGGTCAGGAAGAGCTTGTCTCCGTTGATGGGCGATCGGAAAGTGACCCCCTCCTCGGCAATCTTTCGCACTGCGCCCAAGCTGAAAACCTGAAAACCGCCCGAGTCTGTCAGGATGGGCTGATCCCACCCCATAAACCGGTGCAACCCGCCGAACTTTTCCATGACGTTCAGCCCGGGCCTGAGCCATAAATGAAACGTATTGCCCAAAATAATTTGTGCAGGCAGCTCCTTGAGCAATTGAGGCGTCATGCCTTTTACGGTGCCATACGTGCCCACCGGCATGAAGATGGGTGTTTCCACCACGCCGTGGGACAACTGCATTTTGCCCGCACGGGCCTTGCCATCGGTGGCCAAACATTCAAAACTTAGCGCTGTCACAAATAATCTTTTCTATTAGTAGAACCATTTCAGACGATATTCTCCCCTGATCAGGCAATCTTTGGCAAAATGGGGCTATTGTATTAATGAAATGACAAATGCAGACGCAAGCCGGCCACCAAGCCACGGACATCAAACCCACCGCAGACACTGTGGACATTCACGAATTCAGACTCGCACTTGCTCAATTCGCCACCGGCATTACAGTAGTAACGGCTTGCGGCCCAGAGGGCAGAAGGGTTGGCGTCACTGCGAATTCATTCAACTCCGTGTCGCTGCATCCACCGCTTGTGCTGTGGTCGCTTGCAAACAAATCAAGCAGTCTGGGCACTTTCCAAGCCTGCACCCATTATGCCGTGAATATTTTAACGGCGGACCAGCAAGCATTGGCCACCCATTTTGCAACCCACATCGGTGACAAATTCGAGGGCCTGGATTTCGACACGGGTTTAGGCGGTTGCGTGTTGCTCAAGGACTGTCTGGCCAGCTTTGAATGCATCAACCGCAGCCGGTACCAAGAGGGTGACCACACCATTTTGGTCGGGGAAGTCGTTAATTTCAAATATCAGTCTGGCGACCCTCTGGTTTACCACGCTCGGCAATACTTCAACGGTTTGAAGGCCTGACCAGCAAAACGGTTCCCATGGCCGTCAAGATGAGGCAAAGCGCTGCGTAGTCTTGCCAGTGCGGGGTCTCTCCCAGCCAAAGCATGCCGGAAAACACCCCCACCACAGGAATCAGCATGATGGAAATACTGGATGCCACCGGTGGCAGGCTTGCGGCCATGCCTATCCACAAAACGTGCGCGACCCCAATGACCAACACTGCGTTGTAAACAATCGGCCACCACAATTTGAAATCGTGGGGCAAACCCAGATCCGCAGTCCACTCAATGTGCCATGCTGCAACCCCCATCACAAACAAGGTGATGCACATCATGGCGTGCGTGGCAGCCAAAGGATGCAAACCCGTGGGAAAACGACGGATCAGTGCCGTGCCCATCCCCCAACAAATAGCGGCAATCAACATATAAACAGCCCCCAATGGGCGCCCTGCAATTGATGACAACTCGCTGCCGAGCAAAAGAAAAATACCCCCCACGGCAAAGCCCACGCCGATCCAGGCTCGAATGGAAATGCGCTGCCCCAAAAACAAACCGGACATGACCGCCCACACCGGCATGGTGTACCCCAGAATGGCCGCCCTGCCCGAACTCAGTTCAGCCACCGCCAAAACGCAGAACACATGCCAGCCCACCATATTGACCATGGCCAACAAAAACAGCTTGAGGCGCTGACCGGCGGGTACCTGCAGCGGAATTTTCATCCAACGTGCAGCCATTTGCATCACGACCACACCGCCCAGCATGGACAGAAACCGAAAGCTCAGGGGTGGGTACTGGTTGATGGCGTATTTCATGACAGGCCAATTGAATCCCCAAATAGCGGTAATGACCGCCAGCAACCTCCATTGCCGGACAGACAAGGGTGGTAAATACAGTTTCAAGGTACTAAATGGGGATAATGAAGATGACATGGCTGCAAACCTTTAAAATAGCGGAATAACGAGCTTTTACGGAACAAAAAATGGGCAGCGCCAACTTCAGCGACCAACTTCAACGTGCTTGGGATCTATCCAATTCGCAACTGTGCGTAGGATTAGACCCAGACCTCAGCCGGTTTCCTGCTGAATTTTCTCACACGCCGCAGGGTATTGAAGACTTTTGCAAAGCAATGGTAGACGCAACAGCCCAACACGTTTGCGCATTCAAACCGCAAATCGCCTACTTTGCGGCACAAGGGGCGGAAAAGGCATTGGAAAATGTCATTGCCCACATCCGCAAGGTGGCCAAGCATGCGGTGATCGTGCTGGATGCAAAACGGGGGGACATTGGTGCCACCGCCAGACAGTACGCATCAGAAGCCTTTGAGCGCTTCGACGCAGACGCGCTCACCATCAACCCCTACATGGGCACAGACTCAATAGAGCCTTACTTTGACTTTCCAGACCGCGGCCTGTTCCTGCTTTGCAGAACCTCCAACCCCGGTGGCAGCGACTTGCAGTTCTTGGACGTTGCCCCCGGAGAAAAGCTGTACCAAAGGGTGGCGAAACTCGCTCATGAGCGCTGGAATCCACACGGACAAACCGGTCTGGTGGTGGGAGCCACTTTCCCCGCAGAACTGGCAGCCGTCAGGAAAATTGTCGGTGACATGCCCTTGCTGGTGCCGGGCATTGGCGCGCAGGGCGGCGATATTGAAGCCACGGTGAAGGCCGGGCGCAACAGCAAGGGCTTGGGGTTGTTGATCAATTCATCAAGGGCCGTACTTTACGCAAGCCAGGAAAGTGATTACGCTGAATGCGCAGCAAGAGTTGCAGAAGAAACAAAACTGGCGATTGCAAAGTACAGTCGCTAGAACAAAAAAGCTCGGGGAGAAGGCATGCGCATTTTATTGGCGGAAGATGACAAGATTTTATCCGATGGTTTGTCACGCTCTTTAAGGCAGGCCGGTTATGCAGTCGACTGCATATTCGACGGTGCCTCTGCAGATGCTGCGGTGACGGCTCAAACCTATGATTTGTTGATTCTTGATCTGGGACTGCCAAAAATGACAGGACTGGAAGTTCTAAAACGCTTGCGTGCCCGCAACGCCAGGCTGCCTGTACTGATACTCACTGCTGCTGACAATGTAGAACAAAAGGTCAAGGGCCTGGACTTGGGTGCAGATGATTACATGGCCAAACCCTTTGATTTATCTGAACTTGAGGCGCGTGTGCGCGCACTCACCCGCCGTGGCGTGGGCGGAGGCTCCACACAATGGAAGCACGGGCCACTGACCTTTGACCAAGTGGGCCGCACCGCCTTCATCAATGAAGAAATGGTGGAATTGTCAGCCCGCGAGGTGGGGTTGCTAGAGGTGCTGATGCAACGGGTGGGCCGTTTGGTCAGCAAAGAACAATTGATGGATCACCTCTGCGAATGGGGCGAAGAGGTCAGCAACAACGCCATTGAGGTTTACATCCACCGCCTGCGCAAAAAAATTGAAGTCGGCGGCGTGCGTATCGCCACTGTCAGGGGCCTGGGCTACAGCCTGGAAAAATTTGCTGAGCCCAAGGAACAGGCCAACCCTTGAAAACACTTTCGCAACTGTTTGAATTCAGTCGCAATCCACTGAGTTCCGGTAGCCCGACCCAACGCTCGCTGTTTGGTGAAATCCTTGACTGGATGCTGGCCCCCTTGTTGCTGCTGTGGCCCATGAGCATGGGGCTCACCTACTTGGTGGCCATACAAATTGCCAACACACCATTTGATAAAGCCTTGGACGACAGCGTCACCATTTTGGCTCAACAGTTAAAAAGGCGGGAAGACACAGTCGAGTTGGTTCTGCCCATTTCTCCGAAAGAACTGCTCAGGGTGGATGAAACCGACTCCATCATTTATCAAGTGGTTAACCAGCATGGCGAAGTGATCGCAGGTGACGAATCAGGCCTGGGCTTGCCCGGCAGTGAAGACATCGTTCCCGGAGTCATGCATTTTCGATCTGACATTGTGGCGGGCAAAGATGTTCGTGTCGCCTACTTGTGGGTGGATGTGGGTAAAAACCGAGGCAACGACTTTGCCTTGATTCAGGTCGCAGAAACCTTGGAAAAGCGCAAGAAACTGGGCAATGAAATTGTAAAGGGCGTCATCATTCCGCAATTTCTGATTTTCCCTATCGCGGTTTTACTGGTCTGGTTTGGTCTTGCACGGGGTATTTCACCGTTAAATGCACTTCAGCAAACCATTCGGGAGCGAAAACCGGAAGACCTCAGCGCACTGGAAACCAAAGACACGCCGGAAGAACTGTTGCCGCTGATCAGCGCACTGAACGATCAACTTCAAAAACTTGAAGCCAGCCTTGCAACCCAGAAACGCTTCATTGCCGATGCCGCCCACCAACTAAAAACACCGCTGGCCGGCATGCGCATGCAGGCAGAAATGCTGATGCGTGAAAAAGACAAAGAACAGATTCAACTCAGTCTTGAGCAGCTCACACTGGGCTCTGAGCGCGCAACGCGTTTGGTGAATCAAATGCTGGCCATGGCACGGGCGGAATCACACGCCTTGTCTCAACACAGCATTCTGAATCTGGTTGAAGTGGCAAAAAATGTAGTGACTGACTTCTACATGGATGCGCTGAGCAAAGAAATCGATTTGGGCTTTGAAGCCCCCGACCATGCCATCTATATTCGCGGCCATGAAATCATGCTGGGCGAAATGATTAAAAATCTGGTAGACAACGCCATTCGCTACACCCCACTGAAAGGTACCATTACCGTTCGGGTGGACGACTCTTTGCAGCAAGAAGCCATTGTGGTTGAGGTTGAAGACACAGGCGGGGGCGTGCCCGAAAGCGAGCGCGCCATGGTGTTTGACCGTTTTTACCGGGTATTGGGAACCCAGGTTGATGGCTCGGGGCTCGGGCTTTCCATCGTCAAGGAAACGGCTACGCAACATGGTGCAACCGTTTCAATCCACAACAATCCAAAAAGCACAAAGCCCGGTTTCCCGGGCTGTGTTTTCAGAGTTTCGTTTCCTCCCGCCCACCAACAGATGGACGTTTGAACGGGTCATTGATCAATCAATGGCCCTCACCCTCTTTTTTCTTGCTAAACATATCTGACAGGCCCGGAATCCCTTCGTGCGCCAATGGATCCGGACCCTCGCTCTTTTTCTCAGCAGCCGGGGCAGCCGGGGCGGCGCCAGCGGGCGCGGCAGCAGCCGAAGCCGGGGAAGCGGCAGCAGCAGGTGCATCGGCAGGCTTGCCACACGCGCTCAGCAACAAAGCAGCCAACAATGTGGCTGCGCTCAATCCGGTTTTTAAAACGCGGTTTTTAATAACTGACATGACGTCTCCTGTGACAAGGCTTTTAAGATGATGCGAACTCTAACGGGCATTCCTTAAGGCTGGCTTACAAACCAAAGAATTAAAAAAATTATCATTTCGTCAGAAATCAGTAAGCCTTTGCACCAATACTGCGCCCCATCGGTCCATGTTTTGTGGTGCCGAGCGCTTTATGCAAGCAACTAAATTAAACAATAACGCCAGGAGGAGAAATGGCTGCAGCAATTCCCGCAAACGGACAAGCGGCTCCCATGTCAAAAGAAGAACGCAAGGTAATTTTTGCGTCTTCATTGGGAACTGTATTTGAGTGGTATGACTTTTATTTGTACGGCTCTTTAGCCGCCATTATTTCTAAACAATTTTTCTCTGGCGTCAATGAAACAGCCGCCTTCATTTTTGCCTTGATGGCCTTCGCTGCCGGTTTTGCGGTTCGTCCGTTCGGCGCGTTGGTGTTTGGTCGCCTTGGCGACTTGATTGGTCGCAAGTATACGTTTTTGGTCACCATCTTGCTGATGGGTGCTTCAACGTTCATCGTCGGTATTTTGCCAAATTATGCAACCATCGGTATCGCAGCGCCTATCATTCTGATCGTGCTGCGACTGGTTCAAGGTCTGGCGCTGGGTGGTGAATATGGCGGCGCGGCCACTTATGTTGCCGAACATGCACCCATGGGCAAACGTGGCGCCTACACAGCATGGATTCAAACAACCGCAACACTGGGTCTGTTCATGTCCTTGCTCGTGATCTTGGGCACACGCCAGTATGTCGGCGAAGATGCGTTTGCCGATTGGGGCTGGCGCGTTCCTTTCCTGGTCTCTGTTCTGTTGCTCGCGATTTCCGTCTGGATCCGCATGCAACTGTCTGAGTCACCTGCCTTCAAGAAAATGAAAGCAGAAGGAAAGACTTCCAAGGCACCTCTTTCTGAAGCATTTGGTCAGTGGAAAAACCTGAAAGTCGTGATCTTGGCGCTGTTTGGTTTGGTTGCCGGTCAGGCTGTGGTTTGGTACACAGGTCAGTTTTACGCCCTGTTCTTCCTGACCCAGACACTGAAAGTAGACGGCGCGTTGGCCAACATCCTGATCGCAATCTCTTTGATTTTAGGAACTGGTTTCTTCGTGGTGTTTGGTGTGTTGTCCGACAAAATCGGTCGCAAGCCTATCATCATGGCGGGTCTGTTGCTGGCCGCATTGACCTACTTCCCAATCTTCAAAGCCATCACCCACTACGCAAACCCAGCGCTGGAAGCAGCCCTGAACAATGCACCAGTGAAGGTGGTTGCAGATCCAAACGCATGTTCATTTCAGTTTAACCCAGTGGGTACTGCCAAATTCACACGTTCATGTGACTTGGCCAAGGCATTTCTGGCGAGAAACTCTGTGAACTATGAGAACGTGGCTGCACCGGCAGGTTCTGTTGCGATGATCAAGGTGGGCGAGAAGGAAATTGTTGCGTACGAAGCCACTGGTTTACCAGCGGACGAAGCCAAAGCAAAATCAGCCGCTTTCAACAAGGAAATCACTGCTGCCATTCGTGAAGCCGGCTACCCAGCCAAGGCCGACTCAAATGCCATCAACAAGCCAATGGTTGTTGTGTTGCTGTTGATTTTGGTGATCTATGTAACCATGGTGTACGGCCCGATTGCAGCGATGTTGGTTGAGATGTTCCCAACCAAAATTCGTTACACATCCATGTCTTTGCCCTACCACATCGGTAACGGTTGGTTCGGCGGCTTCTTGCCTACAACATCGTTCGCGATGGTGGCTGCAAACGGCAACATCTACCACGGACTCTGGTACCCAATCGTTATTGCGCTGGGCACCTTTGTAATTGGTATGTTGTTTGTTAAAGAGACAAATCACATTGATATTTTTGCCAATGACTGATGTGCTGCACTTCTGAATCATGTGAGTGATTCGGTGAGTGAGTGAAAGGCCCCCGATTCGTCGGGGGCTTTTTATTTTGGAGGTATGGATTGTTATTGGTGGTTTGGTGGTTTGGTGGTTTGGTGGTTTGGTGGTTTGGTGGTTTGGTGGGCAGTGCGGTGTTTTATTTCGTTGGGGGATGGAAACTCGCTTTTTCCGGCCTTCGCCCTGACAAGCTTTACGGAAAGTCCAATGGGACATTTCCGTCGCCGCAAAGGCGGCGGCGCTTGTTGCGGGGGCGCCCGGGCGAGCTTCCTGACTATCCCCCTACGAAACAAAATACCGCACACCGAGAGATACACAGGTCTTTTTAACACCAACAACAGTGTCTGAGACTACGCGGGGAAAATAGCGCAGGCTGAAGCAATGCGCCGCGTAGAAAGCTTAGGGTCATCCAAGAAACATCGGGGGCTGT
>JAJTDO010000060.1 GCA_021300475.1 Burkholderiales bacterium
TCGATCTTAACCTCCAGGAATCCGCCGGCAAGGCGCAACTCACTGCTGCACAAACCGAGGCAGAGCAAATCCGGCTCGACTATAACCGTGCGCTGGAATTGAAAAGCAAGAATTTTGTTTCACAGGCCGAAGTTGATCGCAGAAAGGCAGCGCTTGATACCGCGTTGGCCCGCGTGGAGGCAGCGAAATCACAGCTCGGGGTGCAGGCCAATCAATCTCGTTACAGCGTTCTTTTAGCCCCGGACGATGGTTTTATCACCGGTGTGGAGGCCGACGTAGGCCAGGTGCTTGCCGCGGGTACGCCCGTGTTGCGATGGGGCCAGTCCAGCAGCATGGAAATCGCGGTCACCATTCCGGAAGGCCGGGTTGAAGACATCCGGCAAATGGGCAAGGCCGATGTGCGTTTCTGGGCCGATGGAGACCACGTTCAGGCCAGAATTCGTGAAGTATCCTCCGTTGCCGATCCTGCGACCCGTTCATTTTCAGCCCGCCTCACCCTCGACACCATTCCAGACGGTGTGAAGTACGGCATGTCTGCTGTTGCGCGCTTTGAGAGGAAAGACGCCAAAACAGGTTTCAAGATTCCCTTGTCCGCCTTGTTTGCCGAAGAAGGCAAATCCTGGGTGTTCGTGCTGGATGAAAAGCAGGGCACCGTCAGCCGCGTCAATATTGTGCCGGCTGAAGTTGAAGACAACCAGTTCATTGTTCGTGAGGGACTGCAGGAAGGGCAGTGGGTGGTGGTTGCAGGAACCCACGTTTTGAAAAATGGTCAGGCCGCCCGCCGCTTTATTGAACCCACAAAAACAGAGCAGGCCAAGCGGTGATGCAAAAGATCAACCTTTCCCGTTGGGCCTTGCAGCACCAACCCCTGATCCGGTATTTAATGGCTGTTTTGCTGCTCGGGGGCGTGTTTTCCTACTTTCAACTAGGGCAGGAAGAAGACCCGCCTTTTGTATTCCGGGCCATGGTCGTCAGGGTGTACTGGCCCGGTGCCACGAGCGCTCAAATGTCTTTGCAAGTGGCTGACAAAATTGAAAAAGTGCTGCAGGAAGTGCCTTACGCGGACAAAATCCGCAGTTATAACAAGCCAGGCGAGACCGTTATTTTTATGCAGTTGGCTGAAACCGCACCACCGAAAGAAGTTTCCAACACTTGGTATACGGTGCGTAAAAAAGTCAATGACATGCGTTTTAGCCTGCCTCAGGGGGTTCTCGGGCCGTTTTTTAACGACGAATTCGGCGACACCTTTGGCGTGGTCTATGCCTTCACCGCCGATGGTTTCGACTATGCCGAGCTCAAGCGCTTTGTTGATGGCGTACGCCAAGAAATGCTGCGTCTGCCCGATGTAAACAAGGTGGATTTGTACGGTGTTCAGGATGAAAAAATATTCATCGAAATTTCGCACCAGCGCATTGCCCAGTTGGGTCTGACAGCAGAAGACATCGCCCACCAGATCAACGCCCAGAATTCCATTGAAGCGCAGGGTATTTTAACCCTGCCTGACCAGCGCATCTGGGCCCGCGTTGAAGGTCAGTTGGACAGCGTAGAGGCCTTGCGAAAAATCCCTTTGCACGCCGGCAAGTCCACTGTCTTGCTTGAAGACGTGGCAACAGTGAAGCGCGGTTTCACAGACCCGCCGGTGTCCAAGATGCGTATGCAAGGCAAGGAAGTCATTGGCATGGGCATTGCCATGTCCAAGGGCGGCGACATTATTCGTCTGGGCAAAATTCTGGAATATGCCGAGAAAAAAATTACCCAGAATCTACCAGTCGGCATTGAAATGACCAAGGTGCTGGACCAACCTCAGGCCGTCAGCCATTCCGTCAATGAATTCATCAAGGTGCTGATTGAAGCTGTGGTGGTGGTGTTGGCAGTGAGTTTTATCAGCTTAGGCCTGCATACCAACCCTTGGCGCATTGACACCCGACCCGGTCTGGTGGTGGGTCTGACCATTCCCCTGGTATTGGCTGTAACGTTTTTTGCCATGAAAATACTCGGCATCAATTTGCACAAGATTTCCTTGGGCGCACTTATTATTGCTCTGGGTTTGATGGTGGACGACGCCATCATAGCCGTTGAAATGATGGTGCGAAAACTCGAAGAGGGTTTTTCCAAACTGGAGGCTGCCACCTACGCTTATGAAACCACAGCCATGCCCATGCTCACGGGTACCTTGATCACGGCTGCCGGCTTTCTACCCATTGGCATGGCGCAGTCTGCCGCAGGCGAATACACCTATTCCATTTTTGCCGTCACGGCGGTGGCACTGATCATCTCTTGGTTCGTGGCGGTGCTGTTTGTGCCGTATTTGGGTTATTTGCTGCTTAATGTGAAGTCCAGAAGTCACGACGATCATCCGCAAGAGCTGTTCGACACGCCTTTCTACGCGGGGTTCAGACGCTTGGTTAGTGCATGCGTCACCCACCGTTGGATCACCATTTCAGTCACCTTGGGTGCGTTTGCACTGGGTCTCTACGGTTTTAAATTTGTGGAGCAGCAGTTTTTCCCAGACAGTTCAAGAACAGAACTTTTGGTCGACCTGAAGTTGCCGGAAGGCAGTTCTTACTTTGCATCAGAAGAGCAGGCCAAGCGGTTGGAGCAATGGTTGAAAGAGCAACCCGAGGCGACAAATTACGTGGCCTTCGTGGGCGAGGGCGCGCCGCGCTTTTACTTGTCGCTGGATCAGCAACTGGCCCAGACCAACTTGGTTCAATTCGTTATTACACCGCCTGACTTGCCGGCGCGCGAAGCTTTGCGCAAGCGTGTTATTGCTCACCTTGAAGAAAACTTTCCAGATGTGCGCAGCCGGGTGAAATTGTTGCCCAATGGTCCGCCAGTACCGTATCCCATCCAGTTTCGCGTACAAGGGCCGGATCCCCGCGTGGTCCGCGAATACGCCGACAAGGTCAAGGAAGTGGTTCGCGCTCACGCCAGCACTCAGGGTGTGAATGACAACTGGAATGAAAATATCAAGGTCATGAACGTCAAAGTGGATCAGGAGCGGGCCAGGGCACTGGGCGTCAGCAGTGTGTTGCTGTCCAGGGCGTCGCAGGCCATTTTGTCGGGTACCACAATTGCACAGTACCGCGAGGCCGACAAGCTTATCGACGTTGTGCTGCGTCAGCCCTTGTCCGAGCGGGACTCCGTGGAAAAACTCGCAGATGCGCACCTGCCCACTACAAATGGCCGCTACGTTCAGATGAGTCAGGTGGCCAAGCCGGAACTCGGCTTTGAACCCGGCATTATCTGGCGTGAAAACCGCGATTTCGCCATCACCGTACAAAGCGATGTGGTTGAGGGCATGCAGGGCACCACCGTGGCTTTGCAACTGGAAAAGCGTCTTAATGAAGTGCGCAGCGAATTGCCTTTGGGCTATCGCATCCTGATCGCAGGCGTGGCCGCTGACTCAGGCACAGCGCAGCGTTCCATTGCTGCCAATTTGCCCACTATGCTGTTCATCGTCATGACCCTGCTCATGCTGCAATTGCACAGCTTTTCCAGAACCCTGCTGGTCTACCTGACCGGTCCTTTGGGGCTGATTGGCGCCTCCGCCACCATGCTGTTGCTCAACAAGCCTTTTGGTTTTGTGGCGCAACTCGGGGTGATTGCCTTGCTGGGCATGATCATCAGGAATTCAGTGATTCTCATTGATCAGATCGAGCAGGACATCAAGCTGGGAGTGGATCCATGGACAGCCGTCATTGAATCAGCGGTCAGGCGCTGCCGCCCGATTGTACTGACGGCAGCCGCCGCCGTGTTGGCCATGATTCCGCTGTCTCAGTCCCTGTTTTGGGGGCCGATGGCAGTGGCCATCATGGGCGGCTTGATTGTGGCCACGGTGCTGACGCTGCTGTTCCTGCCTGCACTGTACGCAGCCGCCTTCAAGGTCAAGCCCAAGGCGGCATAGGTGCTCTGGAGGCTCAGCGCCTCAGCACCTGCGTGCTCCAGGCAATCCACAGTTTTCGCAGCGGCGTCAGTTTGACGCCCTGTGTGAGCACCGGGTAGCCGTCCGCCTTGAGCAAGGCCAACTCGGCAGTGCGCATGCGCCACAGCGCCCGCAACGGTCGCAGACGCAGACGTTCAGCTCTGGGCAGTGCTTGCCAGTGTGCCTGACCCTCGGTCACCAGCGCATCAGTCAGACGCCTGCTTTTTGCAGCGTATCCACCGGAAAAGGGTGCCAGCCTTCCCCCAGCGTTTTACCCAACGCCAGCAATTGCGCCAGCTTCATGGCGCAGGCTCCGAAATTTTTAATGTGCCCCAGCGACTCAGTGTCCGTTGTACCTGCTACCTTTGCGGCCATTGCATACAGTTCACCGCCCCAGTTCCGGCTGGCAGTATCCCACTGCATTTGCGTGAAATAGCGTGGCAATTCAAGGCTGTCGGAGACGCTCTGAACCACCAGCGCAACCGCATCGGCGCCCAGTTTTGCAATTTCAGGTGCCCCCAGGCAAAGGCAGGCCGGGTGGGTGGCTTGCCCCAGCGCAGCCCTGTCCATTTCTGTTTTCCACCACGCCAATTTGATGCGCGCAACTTGCGGGTCATGCACTTCAACTGGAATCATTTGAAGTTCACGGGCAAAAGTGGCGAGCCCTACGCATTTTTTTTTCAATTCCGGAGAACAGAAAAGCAAGGCGTAATAAAGCGAGGAACCCTCGCCGGCACTGCGTTCCAAGCAATATTGGAGGTGATGCGGTGCGAAATTTACGGGTGTTTTATCCGTTACTTCGGCTATGTTTGTATTCATGGCACAAAACCCATTTTCAGACTTCCATTACAATAGCGGGAATCACCCCGTTTGGGGTGACGTGCGAAGGTGGCGAAATTGGTAGACGCACCAGGTTTAGGTCCTGACGCCTTCACCGGCGTGGGGGTTCGAGTCCCCCCCTTCGCACCATGTTGAATACCAACCCAGAACTGTCCAGATGCAAATCTCAGTCAAATAGTTGAAGATGCAACCGGTTCAGTTTATCAAACACGAGTCCTTTACATGACCACCACTGTTGAAACCCTGAGCAGTCTTGAGCGCAAGCTGTCTCTGAATTTGTCCGTTGAACGCATCAATGCCGAAGTTGAGCAGCGCTTGAAGAAAGTTGCTCGGACAACACGCATGCCCGGCTTTCGTCCCGGCAAAGTGCCCATGAAATTTGTGGTTCAGAATTACGGCTCCCAGGTGCATTCCGAGGTGCTGAACGATGAACTCAACCGCACCTTCCAGGAAGCGGTAAAAGAGGCCGATCTGCGTGTTGCAGGCTCACCCCGCATTGAACCCGGCGAAGACCAGGCCGAAGGCCAGATGGTTTTCTCCGCCGTTTTTGAAGTTTTCCCTGAGGTAAAGCTCGGCGATTTTTCCGCTCTGGAAGTGGAAAAAGTGGAATGCCCCATCGGCGAGGCCGAAATTGACCGTACCATCGATATTTTGCGCAAGCAGCGTCAAAACTTCGTTGAAGCGGGCGACCGCGCAGCGCAGGAAGAAGACCGTTTGACCGTTGATTTCGCCGGTCGCATCGAAGGTGTCGCATTTGAAGGCGGCACCGCCACTGACTTCGTCTTCACGCTCGGCGGCAAGCAAATGCTGCCCGCCTTTGAAGAAGCCGCACGCGGATTGAAACTGGGCGAAACCAAAACATTCGACCTGCCGTTTCCGGAGGACTACCACGGCAAGGAAGTTGCCGGTAAAACCGCGCAGTTCGACATCACCATCAAGAAGCTCGAAGCCCCTGAGTTGCCAGAACTCACTGATGAGTTCGCCAAGGAATTGGGTGTTTCAGAAGGTACCGTGACCGCGTTGCGCGACGATGTTCGTTTGAACCTGACCCGCGAAGTCAAGAACCGCATTCTGGCCCGCAACAAGGAAGCCGTGATGAACGCCTTGGTCAAAGTGGCTGAATTCGATGTGCCCAAGTCCTTGATCGATGCTGAAACCCAAGAACTGGTTGCCCGCACTCGCGAAGACTTCAAAGGCCGTGGCATGCCCAATGCGGAAAGCATGGATCTGCCAGCAGATTTGTTTAAAGACCAGGCAGAGCGCCGCGTCCGTTTGGGTTTGATCGTCTCCGATCTGGTCAAGGCCCAAAACCTGCAAGCCAAGCCAGAGCAGATCCGCGCCTACATTGAAGAAGTTTCCCAAGGCTACGAAAACCCGATGGAAATCATGCAGTACTATTTTGCAGACCGCAGCCGTATCGCTGAGGTCGAAGCCATCGTCCTGGAAGAGAACGTGGTAGATTGGGCGCTGTCACAGGTTAAAGTGAATGTGACGAACTTATCCTTTGAAGAACTGATGGGGAATAAATAAAGATGAAGTTTGACCCGCGAGCAATGATGCAGTCTGGAATGGCTGGCCACGCAATGGAAACTCAGGGCAATTTGTATGTGCCCATGGTGATTGAACAGAGTGGCCGTGGTGAACGCGCGTATGACATCTATTCCCGATTGCTCAAAGAGCGGGTCATTTTTCTGGTCGGCCCCATCAACGATGCAGTCGCAAACGTTGTCGTCGCTCAATTACTGTTTCTTGAGTCTGAAAACCCCGATAAAGACATCGCCCTGTACATCAACAGTCCGGGCGGTTCCGTATCGGCAGGCTTGGCAATTTTCGACACCATGAAGTTTATCAAGCCGGATGTGTCCACACTGTGTACAGGTCTGGCCGCCAGCATGGGTGCCTTCCTGCTGTCTGCAGGCACGAAGGGGAAGCGTTTCTCCTTGCCGAATTCACGCATTATGATTCACCAGCCTTTGGGTGGCGTTCAAGGTCAGGCTTCTGACATTGAAATTCATGCCAAAGAAATTTTGTACCTTCGCGAGCGTTTGAATCAAATTTTGGCTGATAACACCGGCCAAACCATCGATAAAATCGCAAGAGACACCGACCGGGACAACTTCTTGTCTGCTCAGGAATCTGCAGATTACGGTTTGATCGACAAAGTGTTGGAAAAACGCGGAGAAATAAGCGCGTAACAGCCCGCGCGCCCGTCTTTGGGCGCGTTATGCTATTTTTAGGCTGTGGGGCACGGGTGATCACCACCGCGTGCCTGAAATCGACTGCAGGAGTTCGCCATGTCAGAAAAAAAAGGTTCAAGCGAAAAGCTCTTGTACTGCTCTTTTTGCGGTAAGAGTCAGCATGAAGTGAAGAAGCTTATTGCAGGTCCATCGGTCTTTATTTGTGATGAATGCATAGAGCTCTGCAACGACATCATTCGCGACGAGTCGGCAGAAGCCGAAACCACCACCAGCGGCAATGAATTGCCCACACCCGGTGAAATTTGCGAGACCCTGGACCAATACGTCATTGGTCAGATTCGCGCCAAGAAAATTCTCTCTGTAGCGGTTTATAACCATTACAAGCGCTTGCGTCATCAAGCCAAAAAAGACGAGGTCGAACTGACCAAAAGCAATATTTTGCTTGTGGGTCCTACGGGTTCCGGTAAAACCTTGTTGGCCCAGACGCTGGCCCGTTTACTAAATGTTCCTTTCGTCATGGCAGACGCCACCACCTTGACCGAAGCTGGTTATGTGGGCGAAGACGTCGAGAACATCATTCAAAAATTGCTGCAAAATTGCAATTATGAAGTTGAAAAAGCACAACGCGGCATTGTCTACATCGACGAAATCGACAAAATTTCCCGCAAGTCAGACAATCCCTCCATCACCCGCGATGTTTCCGGTGAAGGTGTTCAGCAAGCGCTGCTCAAGCTGATCGAAGGTACTGTGGCCTCCATTCCGCCACAAGGTGGCCGCAAGCACCCGAATCAGGATTTTGTTCAGGTGGATACCACCAACATCCTGTTCATTTGCGGCGGGGCATTCGAGGGTCTGGACAAAGTCATCCGCAACCGTTCTGAAAAGTCAGGCATTGGTTTTTCAGCACAGGTTCGCTCAAAAGACGAAGGCAATGTAGGCCAGTTGCTGGCTGACGTAGAGCCGGAAGACCTGATCAAGTTCGGTATCATTCCCGAACTGGTGGGGCGCCTGCCTGTGGTTGCCACTTTGGAGGAACTTGACGACAGCGCACTGATAAAAATTCTGGTTGAGCCTAAAAATGCACTTGTGAAGCAGTTCCAAAGACTGCTGAGCATGGACGGTGCAGAGCTTGAGTTCCGTCAGGAGGCTTTGAAAGCGATTGCCGCCAAAGCCATCAAGCGCAAAACCGGCGCAAGGGGTCTTCGTTCCATTGTTGAGCAGGCCTTGTTGGAGGTGATGTTTGACCTACCCAGCAAAGGGAGCGTTAAAAAAGTGGTGGTAGATGAAAATACCATCTTGGGCGATGGCCAACCGCTGCTCATCTACGAAGATCAACCAAAAGTAGCAGGTGCGAAAGACGCCTAAACAAATAGTTGTCTTTACGGACTTGAAATTCCGAGGTGCGCCCCCACCTCGGAAATGTAAGCTAGAAGAGGTGAATGAATGTCCGTAACCAATATGCTGCCAGAGCAAAAAACTGAGTTGCCCCTGTTGCCTTTGCGCGACGTGGTGGTATTTCCTCACATGGTCATTCCTTTATTCGTTGGCCGCCCAAAATCCATCAAGGCGCTTGAAGTCGCGATGGAAAATGACAAGAGCATTCTGCTCGTCGCTCAAAAATCCGCCACGAAAGACGAACCAAAATCATCCGATATGTATGAAATCGGTTGTGTGGCCAATGTCTTGCAGATGTTGAAACTGCCAGACGGCACGGTGAAAGTTCTCGTCGAAGGTGTACAACGCGCCCGCATTCAGTCAATTTCCGATGTCGAGACCCATTTTGTGGGTCACGCGACGCCCATCATGGTCGATCCGACACAGACGGCTGAAACCGAGGCGATGCGCCGCGCGCTGCTGGCTCAATTCGATCAGTATGTGAAGCTGAACAAAAAAATCGCTCCTGAAATTCTTGCTTCGCTGACTTCGATAGAAGAAGTAGGGCGGCTCTCAGACATGATCGCTGCTCATCTGCCCCTGAAACTGGAGCAAAAGCAGGCAATTCTTGAAATGTCAGGTATTAACCAGCGTCTTGAGCATCTGCTCACCCTGTTGGAAACTGAAATCGACATTCTTCAGGTTGAAAAGCGTATTCGAGGTCGAGTGAAGCGCCAAATGGAGAAAAGCCAGCGCGAGTACTACCTTAACGAGCAAGTCAAAGCCATCCAGAAAGAATTGGGTGAAGGCGAAGACGGCGCCGATATGGAAGAACTCGAGCGAAAAATTAAAGACGCTCACATGAGCAAGGAAGCCGAGAAAAAAGCGGAGTCCGAGTTGAAAAAACTCAAGCTCATGTCGCCAATGTCGGCTGAAGCCACAGTGGTCAGAAATTACATTGATACCTTGGTCGGTTTGCCGTGGCGCAAGAAAACCAAAATTTCCAAAGACTTGGCGAAAGCTGAAACTGTGCTGGACGAAGACCACTACGGTTTGGAAAAGGTCAAGGAACGCATCGTTGAGTACCTCGCAGTGCAACAGCGCGTAGACAAATTGAAGGCGCCCATTTTGTGTCTGGTCGGTCCCCCCGGTGTTGGTAAAACCTCCTTGGGTCAGTCTGTCGCCAAAGCAACAAACCGCAAGTTCATTCGCATGGCATTGGGGGGGGTTCGCGATGAATCCGAAATCCGTGGTCACCGCCGCACTTATATTGGTTCCATGCCAGGCAAGGTCTTGCAATCGCTCAGTAAAATTGCGGTTCGCAATCCTTTGTTCCTCTTGGACGAAATTGACAAAATGGGCATGGATTTCCGGGGCGACCCTGCATCAGCATTGTTGGAGGTACTGGACCCCGAGCAAAACTCTACTTTCGTAGACCACTATGTTGAAGTGGAATATGACTTGTCAGACGTTATGTTTGTGGCAACAGCCAACACATTGAACATTCCGCCAGCGTTGCTCGACCGCATGGAAGTCATTCGTTTGGCGGGTTATACCGAAGACGAAAAAGTAAACATCACGTTGAAGTATCTGTTGCCCAAGCAAATGAAAAGCAACGGTGTCAAAGGCGAGGAGTTGAGCCTGTCTGAAGCGGCCATCCGCGAAATTATCCGCTATTACACACGTGAAGCGGGTGTTCGGGGCTTGGAGCGCGAAGTCAGCAAGATTTGCCGCAAAGTAGTGCGTCAAATGTTGTTGAAGGAAGCCGGCAAAAAAGTGGCCGTCACGCCTAAAAATCTGGACAAATTCCTAGGCGTGCGTCGTTATTCCTTCGGTATGGCCGAAAAGCAAAATCAGGTTGGTCAGGTTACAGGTTTGGCATGGACAGAAGTGGGCGGCGATTTGCTAACCATCGAAGCCGTGACCATGCCGGGTAAAGGCGTCATCACCCGCACAGGTAGTTTGGGCGATGTGATGAAAGAGTCAGTGGAGGCTGCCCGTACAGTGGTCAGGGCCCGTGCGCAACGTTTGGGAATACCGGACGATGCCTTTGAAAAGCGGGATGTCCACGTACACGTTCCCGAGGGTGCAACCCCCAAGGACGGGCCTTCTGCAGGTATCGCCATGACAACCGCTCTGGTGTCTACGCTCACGGGTATCCCTGTGCGTGCGGACGTCGCAATGACCGGCGAGATCACCTTGCGTGGTGAAGTGTTGGCCATTGGTGGTTTGAAGGAAAAACTGCTGGCTGCGCACCGTGGTGGCATAAAAACTGTCCTGATTCCGGAAGAAAACGTCAAAGACTTGGCGGAAATTCCAGATAACGTGAAAAATCATTTGGAAATTATCCCAGTGAAGTGGATCGATCAGGTTTTGAAGGCTGCATTGGAAAGAGAGCCTGTTGCACTGCCAGAAACAGCCCCTGTGGTTGCTGCTGTCGGTGGAGCGGATGCGACTGTCCAAGCAGGTGGCACCTCCGTAAAGCATTGATTTGTCAAGCAGATCGCATTCGCCTGATTTATTTGGCAGGTGCGATTTGCAAGGACTAAATAAATGTGTGTATAATTCTGTTCTTCGCTGCTGAACAACTACTTGGAAACAAGGAAAAGCAGCGAAAAGCCAGAGAAGAATGTGATGTAACAATCCTTTTTTCTTGTAGCTAAGAACGAAAGTTTCGGGTGCTTAGCTCAGTTGGTAGAGCGGCGCCCTTACAAGGCGTAGGTCGGGAGTTCGAGCCTCTCAGCACCCACCAAGTTGTTCAAAATTAGGAGTGGTAGTTCAGTTGGTTAGAATACCGGCCTGTCACGCCGGGGGTCGCGGGTTCGAGTCCCGTCCACTCCGCCAAACTAAAAAAAACCCTTGGTTTCCAAAAGATTCCAAGGGTTTTTTCATTTCAGCCTAAAACGTTTACGAACATAATTCACACAAAAAAGAACAAATGAATGCTTTTCAGCCTGGCAAGATTGCTCTAGGGGGCAGAATAAGCAAAAAAACTCGAACCCATGCTGCTGATTGGCAGATACGCACTCAGCCACCTACATTTTTGGGCAATAAAAAGCCCGCTTAACGCAGGCTTTTTATTCAGCATCTGACGAATTCTCTCAGTTGCGATTTGTTTGTTGCATCACTTTGCGCAAATGGGCGTCAATGTGTAAGTTGTTGGTTCAACTTTCCAAGCAGCCCCGGACATCATGTCAATCGGGATTGTGAAAATTCCCAAGTCTATAAAAATGCCGAGCAGCGATGTTGGATCGAAGGTTTCTGTTGTTTCTGTCGTGACAGTCCCGCAGCCTTGCTTTTCTGCCCGCAAGGTATGTGGTTTGCCTTTTTTGAGGCTTACATTTGCGGTGTCCAGGCCGCGAGGTGAGCCGTCCACTGAAATAACAGTGCCTTTCTCAAGAGAGTTCACGCTGACCGTTTCGCTGGTTCCTTTGATGACTGTCGAACAACCGCTTAAAAGTATGGCTGCGGTAACGAGGCAAATTTTCGATTTCATTGTGTGTCCTGTTGATTTTTGGTTTCTGTGCTTTTGTTTAACTTCAAAAGTTTGCAGAAGGTTAAATTAAGGCTTTGGGGCGGTCAAACTTTAATTTAGACATCTTAATCAAATGGACGGTATGCCTTTACTTTTTCAACCCCTTGTAAAAAATCAGCGCCACCATTCCTCCAGCAATTTGTGCCACCACAAACGCAGGTACGCTGGCAGGTGCGATACCCGCAAAAGAATCGGAAAACATTCTGCCAAAAGCCGCTGCTGGGTTCGCAAATGAGGTGGATGAGGTAAACCAATAGGCGGCACCAATGTAGGCAGCCACCATTGATGAAACCCGCTGTGGATTGGCAAGTAAAATGACGGTCAGCAATCCAAACGTTGCTACCACTTCACCGGTCCAGATACCCCAGCCGGTTCGCAGCTTGTTTGAGTGTTGAAAAAGTTCGAGGTCAAACATTTGGTTGGCCAGCAACGCACCAAAAAAAGCCCCCGTCAGTTGAAATGCGATGTAGGGCAACAATTCTGAATTTGCCTGCCGTTTCAACAACACCATCACGCCCGTCACAACCGGGTTGAAATGGGCGCCGCTGATGGGGCCGAAAATTTCTATCAGTATGTACAGCCCGAAAACCGTTGCCAGCGTATTGGCAAGCAGGGCGATGGCGTCATTGCCCTGCGCCAGATTCACCGCCATGATGCCCGAGCCCATAACGATGCAAAGCAGCAGCGCTGTGCCCAGCAACTCGCAAAGAAGCCGCGCCATTAATGAATTTTTCATGGTTCTGCTGCGTTTATGAGCGCGAAATATCGTTTAGTGCGGATTGCATTGCACTTTGGGTCATGCTTTCAAGTGGCAACGCCAGGAGCTGCAGCAATTTGTAGCCAATTGCTTGCCGTGTGATCTCAAAAGCCGTGCGCTTCGCCTCGTCCCCGCCTGTGGCGTTTGACGGGTCTGGGAAGCCCCAGTGCGCCTTTACAGGTGCGCCTGGCCAGTAGGGGCAGGTTTCTGCTGCTGCGCTGTCACAGACGGTAATAACGATGTCCATGGCGGGTGAGTCTGCGTTTGCGAATTCATCCCAGCTTTTGCTTCTGACGCCTTGCGTGTCTATGTTCGCGGCAGCCAGCACCTCAAGGGCAAACGGGTTAATTTGCCCCTTTGGTGTGCTGCCGGCGCTAAAGCCCTGGACTGGCCTGCCCAGCTTGCCGGCAAGGTGGTTGAGCATGGCTTCACCCAAAACGCTGCGGGCAGAATTGTGGGTGCAAAGAATAAGAACATTGATGGTCATGTTGGATTTCGCGCGCTTTTTCAGCAGCAACTGCCTTTAATGGGAATGGAAATTTTTTTGCCAGGTGCTGCCACCACGACTTCATCAGTGGATGACTTGGGAGCGCAGCAAGCGCTGGCTGTGTTTGTCTGCTTTTCTGAAAAAACAGGAATATTGCTCAAGGTGTGAAATTGTTCCCACGCAATGCCTTGCGGATCGGTCAGCCAGTATTTGTCGCTTTCGGCGTAACAGCAGGATGTTTCGCCCTCATTGATCAGCGCCATGTCTGCGGCTTTGGCCATGGTTTTCATGTCGTTGAGCTCTTCGTCGCTTTCTGCCTGAAACCCAAGGTGGTCCAAACCGACTTTGTCGCTTCTGGTGGAAATTGCGAAGTTGATGCGCGGGTCTTCCAGCATCCATTTTGCATAATCACATTCTTGGCGGGTGGGAGCAGCGCCAAAAAGCTTGGAATAGAAGGCGATGCTTTGTGGCAGGTTCTCTACGCTGAGATGTACATGGAAACGTTTCATTTTTTGCTCCTTAACAATCACAAAGAGGGGGTTGTTGCGCACTGCAGGGCAGCCCTTGGCAGCAGTTTTCGGTCAAGTATTCAAGCAATTGGTTCATGTGTTGAAAGTCTGCACTGTAATGCAGGTTTCTACCGTTACGTACATTTGAAATCAGTCCGGCATTGCTCAGTTCTTTTAAATGAAAAGAAAGGGTTGCAGACGGAATCGGAATGGTTTGGGCCAACTCTCCGGGCGTAAGCCCTTGAGGGCCGGCCACCACCAAGGTTCTAAAGACTTGTAAGCGCGATTCGTGTGCCAGAGCGGCCAGACTTTTGACCACCGATTTGGAAATCATATTTCGATATCCTTGGAATTATCGTAGCGTGGAATTGTGACAGAATCATTTCAAGGAATCAACAGCCCGTAGGCTGTTGAGTTTTGGGTGGGAAAAGAGCTGGAAAACGGTAGGAAAATGGCGGGGTATTAGAACGTAATGGACTTGGATGTCAAAACATTCTTGCTGGCGTCGTAGGTGAAACCATTGGCTGTGATCGACTGAACTGTAAAGGTGTAGGTACCCCGGCGCTTGCTGCGGGGTGAACTGATGCCCACGCTGCCGTTTGTGTTGGTTACTCCTGAGGCTGTACCCGTCACCAGACCTGACCATCTGCCTGTCAATGTGGCATTCGGAACCGCGTTGCCGTTTACATCGCGTACCACCAAGGTGGCAACCGCATAATTGCCATTGCGACTGACAACACCGCTCAGGTTGAATTGCCCCACATAGGCTGCTGTTGTTGTTACAGGTGCTGTGACGTTGATGTTAAGGCTGGTGGAATTTGAAATGCCGCCGTTGTCTGTGACCGTCAATGCGGCGGTGAAGGTGCCGACCGTATTGTAAACCTTGCTGACTGTTGCGCCAGTGGCTGTGGTGCCATCACCGAAATCCCAAGTGTAAGAGGCGATGCTGCCGTCTGGGTCGGTGGAGCCTGTCGCGCTAAAATTAATACTGGCGGGTGCTGTGCCCCTGGTGGCGCTGCTGGTTATTCTGGCTGTTGGTGCGAGGTTGCCGCCTGCCTGTGGTGCGACAATACTCAGGCTGTAGTTGCCGATGCTGCCGTACTTTGTATACCCGGAAACATAAGGGTCTGGTTTGCCGGAACCTTCCACCACCAGGAAATAGCTACCCACTGCAGGCAGGGAAAATGAACCGTTTGCGGCAAGTACCTCCAGATCATTGAACTGGGCCAACACATTGCCGTTGGCATCCAGCAAGGTCGCTTGTAAATCGATGTTAGGCGACAAGTGGAAAGGGCTGACTGAAATGTTGACAAGACCTATACCAGCTTCGAATTTTAAAACGTCGACGTCAGTGGGGCCTTGAAGAACGCCGCGCGCGGTGAATTCATTTAAACCATTGACGACAGCACCGGTGAGCTGTGTCGCGGTTGCCGTGGTGTTGCCATGTTCGTCAGCGTCAAGCACCAGACCGTTTTTTTGCATGACCAAATAATCGTCTTGAAGGTTGTTGGCGTTTGCGTATTCACCTTTGCTCCATTGCACAAGGTTCTTGTAATAGCCGACCCCCATAATAGGCGCCCACCCTGTTT